>CAIJLV010000099.1 GCA_903821635.1 uncultured Verrucomicrobiota bacterium
GAACGCCAGAGGGCATGAAGACGCCCGCAATCCACTTCAAGGGGCTGGGAGCGGGCGCTCAACCGAAACTCCTATGAAACGCCAGAGCTCCAAGAAATCCGCATGCGGCAACCGCGCCACGCCGCTGATGGGATCGCCCACCACCACTTCGTGGTCGGTGACTTCTAGCACGGTGAGCCAGTGGTCCAAAAACCAGCCAAACTTCACAATCACTAGCGTGAGCCCAGCCGAGCGGAGTTCGGGGAGGGAGCGAAACCGCCGAAAGGTGGCCCGCAGGCCGTCGCGCCCAAAGCGTTCATTCAACACCCGCGCCAGCACGTCTGGCGGCGTGCCGGTGGCGGAACTGGTGCCGGCGAGCAACGCCAGTTCCCCTTCCCCGGCCGCTAGGCCCAGCCGGCGCAGGGCGGTTACCGCCGCGGCCGGACCACAGGTGTAATCGGTGCTTTGCCGGCAGATGCCGTCGGGCGGAATCCGCGTGGTCAACGCCGCGAGCAGTGGCAGATTCACCGCGGCCGCGACCGCCGGCCAGACCGAAAAATAGAGCACCGCCACCGCTACGAGGACGCCGAGCGCCCGACGTTCGCGGGCCTGGGGCAGACGCGGAATCAGGGTGCTAAAGAGCATCGCCACGACCGTCGCCATGAGGCTGAATTTCCAGTGGCCGACAAACACCCAAGCCAGCAGCGGATGCAGCGCCCACTCGGGCCGACGCACGGCGATGGCAAACGCCAGGATGACGGCCAGAGGCAACAGGTAACCGAGCAGCCACCCGTGTCGGGGCAATCGAGCACTGGCGAAACCAAGGCCGGCTCCCGCTACCGCCGCGGCCACGGTCACGCAGGCTTCGAACCAAGCAGTCACGTCGCAAGGTTTCCGCAGGGTCAGGGCCTTGTCGAGCCCCTTGGCAAAAGCAAAAAGCGGCCGCCGCAAGGCCGCCGCTCGGTCACGAGGAGAAATTCACTCAATCCTCGCTGAACAGGTATTCGAGGTCGTCCTTCGACAGGTTGCTCGCGAAGCCTTCTTCGCCCAACACGTCGGCGATCTGCTGGGACTTCTTCTGCTGGAGGTCCCAGATCTTCTCCTCGACGGTGCCGGGTGCGATGAGCCGGTAGGCATTGACCGTGCGGGTCTGCCCGATGCGGTGCGAACGGTCGATGGCCTGCGCTTCGACGGCCGGATTCCACCACGGATCGTAAAGGATCACGTAGCTCGCGTTGGTCAGATTGAGGCCGGTGCCGGCGGCCCGCAGCGAGAGCAGGAAGACGCATTGGTCCGGATCCGCTTGGAAACAATTGACCACTTCCTGCCGATCCTTGGTTTCACCGGTGAGGATGTGGGTCTTGATGCCGCGTTCCTTGCAGGCGTTTTCGATGAGTTTGAGCATCTCCACAAACTGCGAGAACAGGAGCACCTTGTTGCCGGATTGCAGGATGGGTTCGAGCAGTTCGAACAAGGTGTCGGTCTTGCCGCTGGCGCTGTCGTTGCCGACGAGCTTGGGGTGGCAACAGATCTGCCGTAGGCGGGTGAGCGCGGCGAGGACGTGCATCTTCGACTTGGCGACCCCCTTTTCCTGCAACGCCTTCATGACCTGCTCGCGGCTGCGGCGGAGTTCGGCCAAGTAGAGCTTCCGCTGTTCCTCGTCGAGTTCGCAGTCCCGCCGCTCTTCGATGCGGTCGGGCAAATCCTTCGCCACCTGTTTCTTGAGGCGGCGTAACATGAGGGGCCGCAGACGCGCGCTGAGGCGGCGGCGGGCCGTGCCAGTCTCCCATTCGGCGCCGTCGCCCTTGGGTTCGTAATTTTCGTGAAAACTGGTCTGGCTGCCCAAATAGCTGGGCTGGATGAAGTCCACGATGGACCAGAGGTCGAGCAGTCGATTTTCGAGCGGGGTGCCGGTCAGGGCGAGGCGCTGGGCCGATTCGATCTCCTTCACCGCCAGGGTGACCTGGGCGTTGGGATTTTTGATGAACTGGGCTTCGTCGAGCACGAGCGCTCGGAAGTCGAACTTGGACAATTCCTCCAGATCACGCCGCAGGATCGCGTAGTTGGTCACCACGATGTCGTGCTGGGGAATCTGCTTCCGGAGGTTGTGCCGGGCTTGACCGGATTGGAGCACGAGAACCTTGAAGTGGGGGGTGAACTTCTCCGCTTCGCGCCGCCAGTTGTGGAGCACAGAGGCGGGACAAAGGACCAACGAGGGCATGCGATCCTTCTTGTGCTGGTCGTGCAGCCACGTGAGCCAGGTCAACGTTTGGAGCGTTTTCCCCAGCCCCATGTCGTCGGCGAGAATCCCCCCCAATTTGAGCCGCGACAGATTGCAGAGGAAGTCGAAGCCGTCTTTCTGGTAGGGCCGCAACTCTGCTTTGACGAGCTCGGGCAGCTTGGTGTCCGGCACGCCCTTGAAGTCGCTCAGTTTTTCCTTCAGGGCCGCCACGGCCTTGGCGGTGCCCAGTTCCGCGAGGGTAGCCTCGTCGAGTTGGGTTGCGTGAATGAGCGACGCCTTCTGGGCATCGGGATCGAGGCCTTCAAGCCCGAGGGTCGCAGCGGTTTCGTGAGCCTTGCGGTTGGCATCGACATCAATCTCGACCCAGCCGCCGTCGGGCAGCTTGACGAAGCGGGTGGTCGAAGCCGCCAGTCGTTGGAGGTCGGCGTGCGACAGTTTCAGGCCTTCGGCTTCCCACTCGGCGCTGACACTCAACCAGTCGATGCCAGAGCCTTTGAGGACGAGCTTCGGTTTCACGAGCCGGCGATTGAGGAACAACCTTTGGAATTGGGGGTTGCCCAGAAATTCAGCCTCCCGCGGACGGTCAGCCCAAGCGGCGGCCAGGGCGCTGAGGAAATGTTCGTTGGCATCACCGACCCACAGTCCGGGATCGGGGGTGAACCAATCCAACTGTTGGAGCCATTGAATGGACGCCGTGATGCGCAGATCGTCGAGCACCTCGGGCCGGTCGGCCTGAGCCTTGGGCGCCTTGGTGCGGGCCCATTCGTGGCCATTCCACTGCCATTCGGTGGCATCACGGTCACTCACCGCGAGCAACCGGAGCCGAACCACTTCGTCGGCGAGCTCAAACACGAACTGAGGCTTGGCCGGGTGGGTAATGCAGAGCTGGCTCCAGTCTGGCTCCGCCGGCATGGCGGGGGTGCCCTTGGCGCCGGGGGCGAGTTCTTTTTTCTCGGTCCGGGGCTTGGTGGATTGCGAGCGTCGCAACTCAGTCAGCAGGCGATGCGACAGTTTTCTGACCGGCAACACCGGACGCTCGGCCCAAGGGCCCAAGAGCGACGACGGCGGGGCGTTGCGCAGGATGTAGAATTCACTGTCCACCAAGACGATCACGGGTTGACCGACGAAGAAGCGGCATTCCTTGAGGGGGCGGGACTGCCCGTCGGGCAGGGTCAACAAGTGGGTGAAACTCAAGTCGCCCTCGATCGTGTCGAGGTGCGGCTTCAATTCCACCAATTGGCCGTGGAATTGGAGATTGGTCGCCTGCCCCTGCAATTCCAACCTCAGCCCATGCGCCCACATCGCCAGCCACGTCAGCAGGTCGGCGCCGTCGAGGATCAGCACTTCACCTTCTTTAACTTTCTCCGACCAATTGCCGTGCAGCCAGTCGATGATCGCCCAGTCTTCGGAGGGAAACAGTTCGGCTTCGTGCGCCGCCCGCGTGCGCAGTTCGCACAGGTCGGAGAGGAAGCGTTCCTTTTCGCCGGAGCGGGAGCGAAAGAGCATGAACCGCACGACGAGGCGCCATTGGTTTTTTTCTTCCGCAACCCGCTGCGGTTCACAAACGACCCGCAAACCCGCTTTGGGCGCATCCAGATGCGCGTGCGTCGCCGGCAGGAGCCAATTCTCCAGCTCTTGGACAAATTCCGTCTCCTTCTCCGACTGTTCGACCTCGTGAAAACGATCGAAGTTGGCGTGAGGCAAAAGTTCGGTGGGCAGCGAACGGTTGGCGCGCAGGAACAACATCGCCACCTCTTCCATCCGCGTCTTGCCGGAGGCGACTTGAATGCGTGACCACCAGTCGGTTGCCCCGAAGTCGTTGCGGCGCAGGGACAACTTCTCCAGATAGTCGTCGAAGAACAGGTAGGCACGCTGCGGGTCGGCGCAGGCGGCAAGGTTCTTCAGGACCGTCTCGCGCTCGGCGACCTTGTCCTTGGAGTCGGCGAGCTGCCGACGCAGGTCGGCAAAGTCCCCGTAAGTCGAGTTGAGCACCTTGTGGTGCGCGTCATATTTGGTAGCGGCAACCACCGGTTTGGTGGTCGTGCGCTTCGAACGTATTCCTCTAGGCATGTCTCAATCCTGACTGCAATCGCTGCAAAGTAGGCTGGATTCTATCCGCGGAAGAGGCGGGGACGGTCAACAAGGAATTGTTTTCGCCCCGCGTCACGCCCTGAAGTCAGCCGTCAGCGCAAGCAGCAACTCCAAGGCGCACCCCCGGCGGGAGCCGCAGGGCGCGCCTTTCGGCGGTTCCGTTTACACGCAAACCGCGCTGGTCTTCTCCGGATCAAGCCCGAGATCACGAATGGCCTGCGCGACCACCGTCGCGGGAAGAACTCCCCGCTGGGAGAGCTGATAGAGCGCAGCAACGGTGGTGCATTCCGCGTCGATTTCGAAGAAACGACGCAGCGCGGAGCGAACCTCACTGCGACCGAAACCGTCGGTGCCGAGCGTCATCAACCCGCCGGGAATCCACGGCGCGATCTGGTCGGCAACCAGCTTGAGATTGTCGCTCACCGCCACCCACACCCCGGATTCCTTCGCCACCGTGGCTTCGAGGTAACTGGTGCGAGGCGTCTCCGTGGGGTGCAGCATGTTCCAACGTTTCGCCGCCTGCGCCTCGGACCGCAGCCGCTTGAAGCTGGTCACGCTCCAGACGTCGGCACTCACGCCGTAGCGTTCGAGCAGTTCCTGCGCCTTGAGCGCCTGTTGGAGAATCGCGCCCGAGCCGAGCAATTGAACCTGGTGCGCTAGCCCCGCCTTGCCGGGACGGCATTTGTGCATGCCGCGTAGGATGCCTTCAACGACCGCCGGATCTTCCGGGAGGGCCGGATGGGCGTAGTCTTCGTTGTGCACGCTGACGTAGTAGAAAATGTCTTCGCCATCGGCATACATGCGCTTGAGACCGTCGCAGACGATCACCGCCAGTTCGTAGCCAAAGGCGGGTTCGTAGGAGTAGAGATTCGGGACCGTCGAGGCGGCCAGATGGCTGTGGGCATCTTGGTGCTGGAGGCCTTCGCCGTTGAGCGTGGTGCGGCCCGAGGTGGCGCCGACGAGGAAGCCGCGGCAGCGGGAATCGCCGGCCAGCCAGATCTGATCACCGACGCGCTGGAAACCGAACATCGAGTAGTAGATGTAGAACGGAATCGTCGGCACACCGAAGGTCGCGTAGGCCGTGCCGGCAGCCACAAAGCTGCCCATGGCGCCGGCCTCGTTGATGCCCTCTTCCAAGAGTTGGCCGTTCTTCTTCTCGATGTAGGGTGCCAGCTCGGAGCGATCCACCGGGTTGTAAAGCTGCCCCTTGGAACTGTAGATGCCAATCTGGCCGAACAGCCCCTCCATGCCGAACGTGCGCGCTTCATCCGGCACGATGGGCACCACGAATTTGCCGATGTGCTTGTCGCGCAACAACGAACTCAGCAGCAAGGTGTAAGCCTTGGTCGTGGAACCGCTCGCCAAGCCGGTGGCTTGGACCACATTTTTGAAAGCCGGATCAGTGTGGGCCGGGGTCTGAAGTTTCGGCGCACGAACTTCCCGTTTAGGCACGAACCCACCCATCGCTTGGCGGCGCTCAATCAGATACTGCAGCTCATCGCTGCCTTCGGGCGGACGGTAAAACGGCAGTTCCGCAATCACATCATCCTCCAGCGGAATAGAGAATCGGCGCCGGAATTCGCGCAGGTCTTTTTCGCCGAGCTTCTTCTGTTGGTGAGTGGGATTACGGCCTTCACCCGCTTCGCCCATGCCGTAACCTTTGACGGTTTTTGCCAAGATGACCGTGGGGCGACCGTTTCGGGAGGTCGCCTTGTGGTAGGCGGCGTAGACTTTGCGCGGATCGTGGCCGCCGCGGGTGAGATGTTTGAGCTGATCGTCCGTCAGGTGATTCACCAACTTGAGCAACTCGGGATACTTACCGAAGAAATGGCGCCGAATGTAGGAACCGCTTTCGACCACGTATTTTTGATAGTCGCCGTCCACGACCTCTTCCATCCGTTTGGCCAACAAGCCGGTCGTATCCTTGGCGAGGAGCTCATCCCAATTGCTGCCCCAGACGACCTTGATGACGTTCCAACCAGCACCGCGGAACTGGCCTTCCAAGTCTTGGATGATCTTGCCGTTGCCCCGCACCGGCCCGTCGAGCCGCTGTAGGTTGCAGTTGATGACCCAAACGAGGTTGTCGAGCCCTTCCCGGCCCGCAAGACCGATGAAACCGTGGGTCTCAGACTCGTCGGTTTCACCATCGCCCAAAAAGGCCCAGATGAACGGTTCATCCGCGGGGGCGATCAAACTTCGATGCTGGAGGTAGCGGCTGAAGCGCGCCTGGTAGATCGAGTGCACCGGTCCCAGCCCCATCGACACGGTGGGAAATTGCCAGAATTCCGGCATCAAATAGGGATGCGGATACGAGCTGAGGCCGGGATGGGACTGAAGTTCTTGGCGGAAGTTTTCGAGGTGTTTCTCGGTGAGGCGGCCTTCGAGGTAAGCGCGGGCATAATTTCCGGGCGAAGCGTGGCCTTGGAAATAAATCATGTCGGCGATC
>CAIJLV010000100.1 GCA_903821635.1 uncultured Verrucomicrobiota bacterium
CCTTGGGAAGGTGGTTGAACTGGTTGCCGTGCGAGTATTCGTCGATGTGCGCGTTGTGCAGCCAGACCTCATTCTTCTCCACGCGGGCAAACGCGTCGGCGATCTGGCCCTTGCCGGCGCGCAGGGCTTTGACTTCGGTGCCGTGCAGCACGATGCCGGCCTCGAAGGTGTCGAGGATGTGGTAATCCCGGCGGGCTTTGTGGTTGGAAGGCAGGTCGGCCATAAATGCAAACAGCCGGAGAGCGTCGCCCTCCGGCTGCCATCAAAGGGGGCTGGTCTAGGCAGCAGCCGGGGCCGGGGCTGCTGGAGCCGCGGCAGCGGGCGCGGCTGCCCGACGGCGGCGTTTCGGGGCGGTGACCACGGGCACGATTGCCGCGCCGTCAGCGTCCAAGTATTCGACCCCGATCTTGTCCTCGATGATCTCCAGCAAAGCGATGTCGGCGACGCCCATGGAGGCATCCACGTCAACGAGCGGGCGGGAAATGCCGCCCCCACCGCTGTTGAGCTGGCGCACGCGACGCGACACCAAGTTCACCAACACATGAGGGTTGCCGATCTTCTCCAAGGCTCTCCGACAATATTCGACATTCATGAAAAAATACTCCGTTAAGTAGCGGTCCAAGGTATCGGGCGGACTGTCTCCGGCAATAGTCTTTTTTCTGGTTGGAGTCCTTACTTTCAGCGCGGTCGTCCGGGCTGAAGTGAGTGACCAGCGAAGCCGCCCCGGGGTGGCCAGAGCGGGAGAGCCTGCTGGTTGGGGTTAAAATTCGGTCCGCCGGGGTCGATTCTGCCCCGGGAACGTCTTTGCGTGAGTTCCTGCTGGCCGCTGCTACGGTCACCGCCGTGCCGGATTCATTGGTCGTCAACGAGATCTACCTGAGCCTGCAAGGGGAGAGCACCTTTGCCGGGCTGCCGTGCGTGTTCGTGCGCCTTACGGGCTGCAACCTGCGTTGTTCGTATTGCGATACCGCCTACGCCTTCACCGAGGGCAAACGCCGCCCGTTTGCCCAGATTCGGGCCGAGGTGAACCGCCTCGCCGAGCCTTACGCCCACTTGGACCGCGCGCACTTTCCGCCGGTCGTCAATGCCGGTGACGCCTCGGCTCAACACCGCTTGCCGCTGGTCGAGTTCACCGGCGGCGAGCCGTTGATCCAGCCCAAGACCGCCGAACTCATGCGCCAGTTCGCGGACGACGGCTACACCGTCCTCGTCGAAACCAGTGGAGCGCACGATCTCGCCAAGCTCGACCGGCGCATCCGCCGGATCATGGATCTCAAATGCCCGAGCAGCGGTGAAAGTGAACGCATCCTGTGGTCAAATCTGCACCACCTCCAGCCGACCGATGAGCTCAAGTTCGTCCTCGGCACTCGGGAGGATTACGCTTGGGCCAAGGCGACGATCCAGCAGCACAAGCTCGATGCCAAATGCCCGTTGCTGTTCTCGTGGGTTGCGCCGCTTCTGCCCCGGCAGCAGGACCCGTCCTTGAAGCCGGTTCCCGCCGGGCACACGCCGATCAGCCGGCAGGAACTTGTGGACGCCATCATCGCTGACCACCTGCCGGTGCGTTTCCAACTCCAGATGCACAAGTTCATCTGGCCGGTGGATGCCCGGGGAGTTTGAACCGCCATGAAAGCGAAACGGAAGCGCAGCATCGGGGCGATCCCCTTGGGGATTATCACCGTGCTCGGTGCGGGAATGGAGCTCGTCCGGGCGGCCTTCGAACTTCCGAACCAAGCGCATGCC
>CAIJLV010000101.1 GCA_903821635.1 uncultured Verrucomicrobiota bacterium
ACGCTTCAGTGGCGCCGGGGTTCAGAACGGCGGAGTCGGTAGCCTTGCCACCCCAAAACGCCTAGCAGAAGCAACCCACCGCCGACGGTCGAAGCTTCCGGCACGCTGCTCACGATGCGCCCATATTCCAGCGTATCGATCCCGATGTAGTCAGAATTCGCTCCCAGTGCGCCGCCATTCGGCACAAAATACCGAAAAGCAATACGACCGCTGGTCAGTTCGTCCAACCCGTTGATGGCGCCGCCAAATTCAGTCCACTCGGAAGGATAGCCCGTCAGCGTCAACTCCTCGTTGATGGTGAAAAGAAGGTTGGTGAAGTCACCCACAGACTCCTCCGTATCGCCGACATTGACACTGGGTCCGGCGTAGCTGATTCGGACTTCGAGTCGGTCCGCATATTGGGGATTGGAGACTGTGCGACTGAAAAAAGAGAACAGATCACCGTTGGCAAATTCCAGTTCGGGACTGATCAGCCACGTGCTGATCGTGCCACCGGACCGGGTGCTGTTGTAATTCATCGCCGCATACGAATCCCGCTCGCCAGAATGAGCTGAAAAAACGGGCGGCGGCTGATTGAATCCACCGTTGAAATTTCCCTGAAAAACCGAGGTGGGATCGCCCTCGCTGGCGGTGCTGTTATTGACGATCACCCAACCACTGCTTGGCAGACCAGAAACCTCGTCAAACCCCTCGGAAAGCGACTGTCCCCGGGCAAAAATCGTCGCGCTGGCGGCTGCGGCCAGCGCTAGAACGACGTTTGTTGTTTGCCTCGGGAGTCTCAAAGCAGACGTGTCTTAATCGATCATTCGTCGGCGGGCAAGCTCTCGTTGCGCCAGCCCTAATGACTCGCCAACGCGGTCCACCAAGGTATCGGGTTGCGAATTCACCAGTCGGCCATGAATTCTCACCGGTGGGGCTGAAAAACCTCTCGGTAACTAGCCCGGTTGGCTTGAAAAAAAAGCTTCCGCCAGCGCGACAATTCACCGCTCTTATTCCGCCCATGACATTACCCATGAGGACCGCCGAGGTCTGCCGGCAGGCCAGATTTACCGCCGTGCTGGTGATGGCATGCCTAGCCCCCGTCCCTGCCACTGCGGGTGCCCCCCTGCCCCGCGCCCATTCGCATAATGACTACGAGCAGAAACGACCGCTGCTCGACGCGCTGGACCACGGCTTCTGCTCCGTTGAAGCCGACATTTACCTTGTCGAGGGCGAACTGCTGGTCGCGCACGACCGCAAGGATTTGAAGCCGGAACGCACCCTTCAGGCGCTTTACCTGGAACCGTTGCGGGCTCGGGTTCGGGCGCAGGGCGGCCGGGTGTATCCGAACGGACCAGGAATCACTCTCTTAATCGACCTCAAGGATGATTCCTCCGCGACGTATCAGGTGCTCCGCGGCGTGCTGGCCGGATATACCAACCTGCTGACCCGCTTCACGCCGACCAATTCCACTCCCGGTGCGGTGACTGTAATCCTATCGGGCAACCGGCCAACCGACTTGGTCGCCGCCGAAACGGTGCGCTGGTGCGCGCTGGACGGGCGGTTCAGCGAACTCGACTCCAAACCGCCGGCTAGCCTAGTCCCGTTGGTCAGCGACTCATGGAAGACCCATTTCGATTGGTTCAAAGACGGAAAACTGGCCGAAACCGACCGCCGCAAGCTTCGCGAACTTGTCACACGCGCTCATCGCGAAGGCCGTAAAATCCGCTTCTGGGGGGCTCAGGATCAACCGTATGTTTGGCAGGAGTTGAATGCAGCCGGCGTCGATTTCATCAACACCGACAAACTGGCCGAACTGAGCGCCTTTCTCACCCCACCCGCCACTCTCAAACCATGACCGTTCACCCCACCTCTTCTTGGAATCAACGGGCTCGGGCCCATTTCCCCGCCGGCTCCAATGGCGAATACGGCATTCCCGACGAACAGGTGCCGGTGCTCGAGCGCGGTTCGGGTTCGCGAGTCTGGGATACCGAAGGTAATGAGTTCCTCGACCTGACGATGGCCTGGGGCTCGACTTTGGTGGGCCATGCTCACCCCCAGGTGGTCGAAGCCGCCAGCCGAGCGGCCCGGGATGGCACCAACTTCGCCGCGGTGAATCGCCGGAGTGTCGAGTTGGCTGAACGCATCTGCGCCCTGAGCCCATGCGCCGAACGCATCCGCTTGGTCGCGTCCGGCACTGAGGCCACCATGCTTTGCCTGCGGGTCGCGCACGCGGCGACCGGGCGGCGCAAAGTGTTGCGTTTCGAAGGCGCCTACCACGGGCAGCATCCCGTGGGAGTCGCCGGCATGATCCATAGTCGTCCGACCGACCTCCCCACCTGCGATCCTGCCGGCGCCGGCGCCCCCTGGGTCGAACGCGACGTGTTGGTGGCTCCCTTCAACGATCTGGCGGCCACGCGGCAAATCATTACCGACCACGCGGCGGACCTCGCCGCGGTGATCGTCGAACCGTTTCACCGTTGCCTCTCGCCCGCCGCCGGTTTCCTTGAAGGCTTGCGGGCCATCACCCACCAACACGGCATCGTGCTGGTGTTCGACGAAGTGGTGACCGGCTTCCGCTTCGCGCTCGGTGGCGCCCAAGAATATTACGGCGTCCAGCCCGACTTGGTGGCTTACGGCAAAGCTCTCGGCGGCGGCTTCCCGATTGGCGCCTACGCTGGTCGCGCAGACTTGATGGAGGCGGTCAACGAACACCGCCTGCCCGGCCCCAATTACGCGTGGTCAGCTTCGACCACCGGCGGGAACCCGATCTCCAGCGCCGCGGCACTGGCCACACTTGAGGTTTTTTCCCAGCCCGGGATTTACCCCGGCTTTCACGCCGCCGGCCGACACCTGCGCGAGCGCATGGCGGCAGTGGCGCTCGAAGCGGGTGAACGGGTGCAAATCCTCGGCGACGGGCCGATTGCACAGGTCGCCTTTGCCGCCCAACCCATCCATAATCAGCAGGATTGGCTAGCCAGCAATCGGGCGCGGGGACGGACCGTGATGCTCGAACTGCTCCGCCGGGGCGTTTTCCTCAATCCGATGGGCACAAAACTTTACCTGTCGCTTGCCCACACCCCAGGGGACATTGAAGACTTCGTGACACGGTTCGCGGCGGCCCTGCGCGCGACGGCCCCGGTTGAATGAACTCCGCCCGCAATTTCATCGTTGGTTCGCTGCTGGCTTTCGTCGTCTTGGTCGGACTCCTCGGATGGAAATCGCAGCCCACCGGAACCCAGCCGAACCAACCGCTGCTCGTCTATTGTGCCGCGGGCTTAAAGGCGCCGATGGAAGCCGTCGCCCACGCCTACGAAGCCCGCTACGGCATCCCGATCCAGCTACAGTTCGGCGGCTCCGGCGCACTGCTCAGCAACCTCCGCGTCGCCCGCCAAGGGGACTTGTTCCTCGCCGCCGACGAGTCGTTCCTAGAGCTCGCCCGAGCCCACCGGCTGATCGCCGAGACGTTGCCCCTGGCGCACCTGACGCCCGTGGTCGCCGTGCGAAAAGATTCGCCCCACAAGCCCCAATCATTGGCTGGCCTCGAACAAAAGGGCCTCCGTCTCGCCTTGGCCAACCCGGAGGCGGCCGCCATCGGCAAGATCTGCCGCGAACTCCTCCAACGCGCCGGCCGCTGGGCCGCACTGCAACCGCAGATCAAGGTGCTCAAGCCGACCGTCAACGACCTCGCCAACGACGTGAAACTCGGGACCGTGGATGCCGCCTTCGTCTGGGATTCCACCGTGGCCCAATATCCGGAACTCGAGGCGATCCATCTGCCGGAACTGGACTCGGGTTCCGCGACGGTTTCCGTGGCGGTGTTGAATTTCAGTTCCCAGCCGACCGCCGCCCTCCGCTTCGCCCGCTTCGTCGCTGCGCGGGATGCGGGCCTCATGGAGTTCACACGGCAGGGCTTCCACGCGGTGACCGGCGACGTCTGGAGCGAACACCCGGAGGTGCTCCTCTACAGCGGTGGCGTCAACCGGCTCGCAATCGAGGAAACCTTGCGGCGCTTCGAACAGCGTGAGGGCATGACGGTGACCCGCGTCTACAATGGCTGCGGCATCCTCACGGCCCAGATTCGCGCCGGCCAGCGGCCCGACGCCTATTTTGCCTGCGACGTTTCGTTCATGAATACGGTGACCGACTACTTCACACCCGCGGTGAACCTCGCCGAAACCCGCCTCGTCATCCTGACCCAGAAGGGCAACCCGAAGTCGATCCGCAGCTTGGCCGATCTCACCAAGTCTGGCCTCGCCGTCGGAGTCGCCAACGAACAGCAAAGCGCCCTCGGCGCGCTCACCGCCCGGCTGTTGCGAACCCAAGGCCTGCTGGAAAATGTCATGGCCAACGTCAAAGTGCAGGCTCCGACCGCCGACTTGCTCGTGAATCAAATTCGCACCGGTTCGCTGGATGCCGTCGTGGTTTACACCGCCAACACCAGCCAAGTCAGTGACCGCTTGGATGTCGTGAACCTTTCCGAGCCGGAAGCCCTTGCGATCCAGCCCTACGCCATCGGTCGCAATTCCGACCACGCCCAACTCATGGATCGGTTGCTGGACACCTTGCGCTCTGCTGAATCCCGCCAACGCTTCGAGCAAACGGGCTTCCGCTGGCACGAAGGCTTAACGCCATGACGCCCGCGCCGACCCAATCGCCCCAAGCTAGGGCGGCTCGTCGCTCCGATCGGGTGTTCTTCGCCAGCTTCGGAATCCTCGGCGGCAGCTATCTGCTGCTGCTCTTGGCGACGTTGGCGGCAGACTTGTTTTACACGTCGCCCGGACACCTTTGGCACGCGTTGCAGAGTCCGGAGATCCGTTACGCCATCCGACTCAGCTTGCTCAGTTGCACTCTCACCACGCTGCTGTCGCTCTGGGTCGCCGTGCCAGTCGGCTACCTGATGGCGCGCGTGCGGTTTCCCGGCCAGCGCCTCATTGACGCGATTTTCGACATTCCGATCGTGCTGCCGCCGTTGGTGATCGGGCTCAGCCTACTGATCCTGTTCCAAACCGCCCCCGGCCGGGCGCTGGAGCGTTTCTTTCCGGTCACCTACGCCGTGCCGAGCGTCGTGCTCGCGCAATTCATGGTCGCGTGCGCCTTCGCGGTGCGGACGATGCGGGCGACGTTTGACCAGATCAGCCCCCGGCACGAGCAGGTCGCCCTCACGCTCGGATGCACGCGCAGCCAAGCGTTCTGGATGGTCGTCCTACCCGAAGCCCGGCGCGGCCTCCTAACCGCCGCGACGCTCGCGTGGGCGCGCTCCCTCGGGGAATTTGGTCCCATCCTCGTTTTCTCCGGCGCCACCCGCATGAAGACGGAAGTGCTCTCCACCACCGTCTTCTTGGAACTCAGCGTCGGCAACTTGGAGGCCGCCGTCGCCGTGTCGCTGCTAATGGTCGCCGCTGCCGTGCTCGTGCTGTTGCTCATCCGCACCAAGGGTTCGGAAAATTCCTTCCACCGGCCCGTCTGAATGATCCAACTCGACCAAGTCAGCCTGCGCGTCGGCAATTTCCACCTACGCAACGTTTCGCTCTCCGTGCCGGCCGGCAAATATGGCGTCTTGATGGGCCGCACCGGCTCGGGCAAGACCACCTTGCTGGAGGCAATCTGTGGCCTGCGCCCCGTCACCGCGGGCCGCATCGTGCTCGGCGACACAGAAGTCACCACGTTGCCCCCAGCGGAACGCGGCCTCGGTTTTGTGCCGCAGGACGGGGCCCTGTTCCAGCATCTCACCGTGCGGGAGCATCTGGAATTCGCCTTGGTTATCCGCCGCTGGACCCGGGAACGCATCGCCGCGCGCGTCACCGAACTCGCCGGCTGGTTGGGACTCACCGCGCTGCTCGACCGCCGACCGCACGGCCTCAGCGGCGGTGAAACCCAACGCGTCGCCCTCGGCCGCGCCCTGTCTTTCCAGCCGCGCATCCTGTGCCTCGACGAACCGCTCAGCGCCCTCGACGACGAAACCCGGGCCGAGGTCTGCTCGGTCCTCGAAACCGTGTGCGAACACACCGGCGTCACCGCCCTGCACATCACCCATAATCTGGCTGAAGCCGAACGCCTCGCCGACTGTCTGCTGCTGCTCAAAGATGGACGCATCGAATCCCGTCATCCGCGTGCCTGAAGCGCCGCCAGAACTGACCGCCGAGGAACGTGCCACCGCCGACTGGCAGCTCCCCGTGAGCGGCTTCGGGGAAGCCGGCCAACGTCGCCTGAAAGGGGCCTCAGTGCTCATCTCCCGCGTCGGCGGACTAGGCGGCATGGTCGCCCTACACCTCGCCGCCGCCGGCGTCGGCCGCCTCATCCTCGCCCACGGCGGCAACGTCAAACCCAGCGATCTCAACCGGCAACTGCTCATGAGCCACGCCAGTCTGGGAACCCCCCGGATCGACGCCGCGGTCGCCCGACTCAAGGCGCTGAATCCACGCCTCGAAATCATCGCTGAACCCGCCAACATCACCGAGGCCAACGCCGCCCGCCTAGTGGCCCAAGCGGATCTGGTCATGGACTGCGCCCCGCTCTTCGCCGAGCGCTATCTGCTGAACCGCGAGGCCGTTGCTCAACGCAAACCGATGGTCGAAGCCGCGGTTTACGAACTTGAATTTCACCTCACCTTGATCGTGCCGGGCCAAACGCCCTGCCTGCGCTGTCTTTACCCGGAGCCTTCGACCACGTGGACCCGCCGCTTCCCGGTCTTTGGGGCCGTGGCCGGCGTCGCCGGTTCCATGGCCGCCATGGAAGCCATCAAGCAGCTCGCCCGCTTGGGGACCGGACTCCAAGGCCGACTCTTCACCATGGACCTGCGTAACCAACAGGTGACAAACCTGCGAATTCGTCGGCTTCCGGGTTGTCCCGACTGCGGCACGCTTTAGCCTGAACGCCAAATGCAGAATGAACGCTAACCGCGCCCTCCGCCCGAGTCGACCGGGGCTTGCCCCGCTTGCGGCCCTGCTCTGCCTGCTGCTGCTGCCGCAGCCCGTCGCCGCCTGCCGCTATTCCGTGCGCGATACCGGCTTCGTCGACTTGGGCGCGGAACCGTATCGCCTCGAACTAGCGGCGCCCGCCGACTTCGCCGCCACCGCCCAACTCTACCGCGCCGCCGCCGCCGGCCTCTTCCTGGAGGCCAACGTCAGTTTTGCCCCCGCGGCCACTGGCGCCGGCACCCTCCGCTTGAGCGATTCGACCGGCCGCGGGCTGGACCTAGTGCCCAGCGGTTCGCTGCCCACCGAACGCACGGCCATCGCGCAACTGTTGGGCTCCGTCGCAACCTCGCCGCGGCGCGAAGACATTTATCGCGAAGCGCTCCGCGCCTACGCCGTCATCGTGTTTGTGGAAGGCACCTCAGCCGGGGACAACGAGCGCGTCCGCCGAATCATCCAAGCGGCCAGCGACGGCTTGGCTCGCCTGATGCCGGCAATGCCCAAGCCCGTGGACGTGCCGCCACAATTGGTAACCATTCCGCTCGACCAACAGGCGGCGGAAGCGGTCCTGATCTGGGGACTCGGCCTCGAACCCCGACTGTCTCCGGAACCGCGCGTGGCCTTGATTTACGGCCGCGGCCGGCGACTGGGCACGCCCCTAGAAGGCCCACTGATCACCCGGACCGCCTTGCAAGAACGCCTCTCCCTGATCGGCCAAGACTGCGAATGCGAACTCGATCGGGCGTGGCTCAAGGGCCCGGTGCTGCCCGGGCGTTGGGATCGGGAGTTGCAACAACTCGCCGCCCGCACGCTGGGTTTCGACCCGGAGAACCCGCTCGTGCGCGCCGAAGTCAGCCGCATCGTCCTCCGGGGCGAAGGCGACCAAACTCGGCAGAAAAAAACCTCCACCGCCCTCGCTTTGGGCTACTCCGAGGAGTCCGTTGACGCGATCACCGCCGCCCCCGAAGCGGCCGACGAAACGACGGCCACCGCCCCCTCGATCGCACCCACCTCACCAGCGCCGCCGACCCCAAAAGCCAACTCGCCCGGGCCGCTGGCAACCGTGTCCGTGCGCCCACTCTGGTTCGCGCTGTTTGGCTTTCTGGCCGCGGCCTTTGGCGCGGGCCTGATGGTGCTGCGGCGTTCCCGGCGAAGCTGATTATTCCCACCTACTCGCCATGTCTCCGCTCGCGCTTATCTGGAAGGAACTCTGGCATCACCGCGCCAACGCGCTGCTCGTCGCCGGCGGACTCGCCTTGGCCGTGGCGCTGCTCACCGTTGTGCGCCTGACCAGCGTGGCCGCGGAACGCGAGACGCGCCGCGTGATGCGCGACCTCGGGTTCAATCTCCGCATCATTCCTCGCGACACCGACATGGAGGCCTTCTGGGCCAACGGGTATTCCGACCAGACCCTGCCGCTCGACACCGTGCCGCGCTTGGCCGCGCAACATGGCCTGTTCGTCACCTTCAACCACCTCACCCCCACGCTGGAACACCGTTTCCCCGTGGGCGGTCGCGACGCCCTGCTGACCGGGCTAGGCCTTTCCGTGATTGGCCCCGGCGAGAAAAAGCAGCCGCTCGGGTTCGTGATCCCGAAGGGCAGCGTCTACCTCGGCTCGGAAGTCGCTGCCCGCCTCGGCGCGAAGCCGAAGTCCAAGATCGAACTCGCCGGCCGCAGCTTCACGGTCGAACGGGTGCTCGCCGAAAGCGGCTCCGACGACGACATCCGCCTCTACACCGCGCTGGAAGACACGCAAGCACTGCTCGGCCTGCCGGGCCGGATCAACGAGATCAAGGCCATCGACTGCCTCTGCCTCACCGCCGACCAAGACCCGCTGAGCCAGTTGCGCGCAGTGCTGGAAAAGGCGCTGCCCGAAGCCAAGGTGCTGCAACTCCGCGCCCTGTCCGACGCCCGTGCCAAACAACGCCAAATGGCGGAGCGCTACGCCGCCTTTGCGGTGCCCGGGGTGCTACTGGGCGGCGCCCTGTGGATCGGGCTCCTCACGGTGCTTAACGTCCGCGAACGCCGCGCCGAGATCGGTCTGTGGCGCGCACTCGGCCGCAGCTCCAGCCAACTCGCCACGCTGTTCCTCGGCAAGGCCGCGTTGCTCGGCCTGCTTGGCGCGGGACTCGGCTACGCGTTGGGCACGGCCGTCGCGCTGCGGTTCGGTCCGGACATCTTCAAAGTCACCGCCAAGGCGCTGGAGCCCGACTTCGCGCTGCTCGGTTGGGCCGCCCTGCTGACGCCGGTCTTCGCCGCGGTGTCCGCCTTCCTGCCCGCGATGCTGGCCGTCGCGCAGGATCCGGCGGATTCACTTAGAGCCGATTGAGGAGGGCGAATGAACATCGATCCAGAGGCACACCCCAAAGCGGGCGGCGGAAAGGGCGCGTAGCATCAATCACACATGGACATGCACGGAATTCAGAATCCTTCGCCCCTTCAGCCCTTCGCTATTCAACCTCCCTCCCCATGATCACCTGCGAACAGGTCAACCGCACCTTCCACGGCCCCGGCGGCGAGGTCCGCGGACTGAGTGAGGTGTCGTTTACGGTCGCGCGCGGCGAGTTCGTCGCCGTGCAGGGCGCCAGCGGCTCGGGCAAGAGCACGCTGCTGCTCACGCTCGGCGGCATGTTGCGGCCGTCGTCCGGACGTGTGGTGGTGAACGGGCATGAGTTTTACAGGCTTTCGGCGGCGGAACGCGGCCGGGTGCGGGCCGAGGGCATCGGCTTCGTCTTTCAGCTCTTCCACCTCGTGCCCTACCTGACTGTGCTCGACAACGTGCTGGCCGGCCTGCCCGGTTCAGTGGATTCCACGGCCCGAAAACGCGCGGCAGCGTTGGTGGATGAATTTGGATTGTCGGCCCGCGCCGCGCACTCACCGGCCACGCTCAGTGCCGGCGAACGCCAGCGCACCGCCCTCGCCCGCGCCATCCTCAAGCAGCCGGCCGTGATCCTCGCCGACGAACCCACGGGCAGTCTCGACCCCGAAAACGCCGCCGCCGTGTTTCGCCATCTCGCCGCCTACCAGCAACGCGGTGGCACGGTGATGGTGGTCACCCACGGCCAGGACGCCGCGCCGTTTGCCAGCCGGACCTTTCGGCTCGCCCAGGGCCAGCTCGCGGAACTCAACGCCAGCCCGACCGCACGATGAATCGAGGGCTTTTAGCACGTTGGCACAGTGGCCGCGAAGAGGACGGGCGAATTCCAACTTCATTGCCTGAACTTCGCAGCGTGAACCGGCGCCAAAACCCGACGCCGAAAATGCCAGCATACCATCACTGCCGCGCGGCCTTGACCAGCCGACCGCCGGTCGCCGCGAAATGTCCGCACCGAAACATCTCCCTTTTTTAATCCACGGATTCGCCATGAACCGACCTCTGCCCTTTTTACTGCTCGCGGCAACGCTAGGAACTTCGCTCTTCGCCACCGACTGGCCCACGTATCGCGGGGACTACGCCCGCAGCGGGGTCAGCCCGGACGCCTTGCCCGCCAACCCGACCGAGGCGTGGGTCTGGAATTCGCCGCAACCGCCGCAGCCCGCTTGGCAAGGCGAGGCCAAGTGGGACGGCTACAACAAGGTCTTCGACATGAAGCCGCGGCAGATCTTCGACCGCGCCTTTCACGCCGTGGTCGCGCAGGGCCGCGTCTACTTCGGTTCTTCAGCCGACGACAAGGTTTACTGCCTCGACGCCAAGACGGGCCGCGAAATCTGGTCCTTCTACACCGAAGGCCCGGTGCGACTCGCGCCCACCATCGCCGACGGACGCGCCTATTTTGGTTCCGATGACGGCTATGTTTACTGCCTCGACGCCGCCACCGGGCAGCTCGGATGGCAAGTTCGCGCAACGCCGAAGGACCACCGAATTCCCGGCAACGGTCGCGTGATTTCCAACTGGCCGGTCCGCACCTCGGTCGTCGTTCAAGCCGGCACGGTTTACACCACCGCCGGCATGTTCCCTTCCGAAGGCGTCCACCTCGTCGCCTTCGACGCCAAGACCGGCGCGGAACGCTGGCGGCAAATCCAGACCGACCTGCCGGCTCAAGGCTACCTGCTCGCGTCCAAGTCGCGCCTCTACGTCCCGGCTGGCCGCAACAATCCCGCCGTCTGCGACCTGACCACCGGCAAACGCCAGCGCGTGGTCGAGGGCGGCGGCGGCACCTACGCCCTGCTCACGGATGACATGCTTGTCTTTGGCCCCGGCAAAAACGGCCAACTCGGCGCGGTCGAGGAAGGTCAGACGGACCAACTCGCCTCGTTTCAAGGCAACCACATGATCGTTACGCCGGCGCGTTCGTATTTGCATTCCGACACCGAGTTGAGCGCCCTCGACCGGGCCCGCTACCTCGAACTCGCCCGCGGACGAAAAGCGCTTTCCAAACGTCAGTCCGAGGTCGTGAAAGAGATCCGTAAACTCGGTGAAAAGCCCGAGACCGCGGCCCAGCGCGGCACTTTGAAGGCCGAACTCACAACGATCGGCACCCAGGTCGACGAGCTCACGGCCGGCATGGAGAACTGTCTGGCGTGGAAAATCCCCTGCCGCTGGCCGCTCTGCCTAGTGCTCGCGGGCGAAACCGTCGTGGTCGGCGGTGAGGACGAAATCGCCGCCTTTCATGCCCCCGATGGTAAACCAGCTTGGACTCGCCCCGTGCGGGGCAAAGCCTACGGCCTCACCACCGCCGACGGAGCGCTGCTAGTCAGCACCGATTCGGGTTCGATCTATTGTTTCCGCGCCCCCACCGAGCGCGCGGCGCTTGAAACCAAGGAAATCCGCCGATGAAAACCTTCCCCTTCCAACTCGCCCTAGCCCTGGTCGCACTGGGCGTTGCAACTCCGCTCCACGCGCAGTCCGAGCCCGGCTTGGTAGCTCACTGGCGCTTCGCTCCCGACCGCCAACTCGGCGATAATGTGAAGCCGGTCTTCGGCGGCCCCGACGTCACGTTCAAAGGGCCGGTCAAATTCCTCAACGACCCCTCGCCGGCACGGGTCGAACTGGACGGGCGATCCACGGAATTGCTCGTGGCCAGTGATTTATCCAAAGCCCTGCTGCCCCCCAAAGACCTCACCACGGAAGCCTGGGTGCGGGTGGACCGACTCAATACTTGGGGCGGGCTCTTCGGGGTCATTCAGGATAACGGCGACTTCGAGCGCGGTTGGCTGCTGGGTTACCGCGACTCATTCTTCTGCTTCGGCCTCGCCTCGGAAAAAACCAAACGGCTGAATTACCTCACCGCCGCCCAACCCTTTGCGACCAACCATTGGTATCACGTCGTCGGCACCTACGACGGCGCCCGCCTGTGCGTCTACGTGAACGGCGCACTGGCCGCCCAAACCGAGACGGAATCTGGCCCCATTGCCTATCCGCCCAAGGCTCCAGTCACCATCGGCTCCTATCAGGACGACGATGAAAACTACCGCCTCGCCGGCGCCCTCCATGAAGTGCGCCTATTCCGTCGAGCCCTCACAGCAACCGAAATCCGCGACCGCTACGACCGGAAGAAAGCCGAATTTCCCCAGCCTACCCCCCCCACCAAGCTACTGCGCTTCGCTTACGGTCCGTTTGTGGATTGGCGGGACCGCCACACCGCCGTGGTCACCTGGGAAACCGATGTCGCCATGGCCACGCGGCTGGAACTGGAACTGCCCGGCGGCAAGAAATTGAACCTAGGGCAGGACGGCTCCCGCACCCGGCATGAGGTGATCCTCACCGAGCTGAAGCCCGATCTCGAACACCACTACCGCATCTTCGCCCCGGCCGAGGGCATGACTCCGGTCCAGAGCAAGCGCTACCAGTTCGACACCAGTTTCTACTACGAACCGCCCACAGTGCCGGGCGTGGCCGCCCAGGTTGCGGCCGAAGACAACCGCTTTGCGAAAGTCGCCGCGGACCTCCTGAAACAATCCGGCGCCCGCGACGGCTACTGCTTCGTCATGGGCGCGGTCGACGGTCAGTTGGCGTTGGAACTTGTTCGCCAAAGCCGCTTGGATGTCATCGTCATCGAGTCGGATCCCGCCCGCGTCGCGGCAGTCCGCAAAACGCTCGACCGCGCCGGCGTTTACGGTGCCCGGGCCAGTGTGCATCGCGCCCTCGGCGGCGAATTGCCCTTCGGCGACCTCATGGCAAACCTGATCGTCTCCGAATCCACGCTGGTCACCGGCGAACCACCCGCTGTTTCCGCGGCGGAAATCGCCCGCCTGCAACGACCCGTGAGCGGCTCCGTGCTGCTGGGCACGCCGGGCCAGGGTTTTGGTAAGGCCGCCTCTCGCGCTCGCTGGAAACAGTGGCTGGCCGATTCGCCACTTCCCGCCGCCACGCTGACTGAAACCGCCGACGGGCTGTGGGTTCGTTCCACGCGCGCTCCCCTCGCCGGCGCCGGCGAGTGGAGTCACCAATACGGCAGTGCCGACAACTCCGCGTGCAGTCAGGACGAACTCGTGGGGGGCGAATTGCAGGTCGCCTGGTGGGGCGATCCCGGCCCACGCCCGATGCCCGACCGCGGCAATCGCAATCCCGCTCCCCTCAGCGTAAACGGTCGTTTGTTCGTGCAGGGCAGCCGCGTGCTCTTCGGGCTGGATGCCTACAATGGCGCCATCATGTGGTCGCTGTCCGCCCCCGAGGTCCGCCGCGCCAACGTCACCCGCGATTGCAGCAACTGGGCCGCCGCCGGGGACACCCTTTACGTCGCGCACAGCCGCTATTGCCTGGCCGTGGACGGGCAGACGGGCGCCCGAGCCAAGCGCTTCGAAGTCGTCGAGAATACGCCCGGTGCCTACGACTGGGGTTACTTGGCCGTGTCCAAGGACTGGCTGATCGGCAGCCGCCAGAAGTCCGGCGCGACTTATCTGGGCGACGATGGCGAATGGTATGAAGACTTCGCCACGGACCAAATCAGCCGCGTGACCAGCGACCGGCTGTTCTCGTATGACCCAGCGAACGGCAAACTCCGCTGGACCTATCAGCGCGGCGCCATCCTCAATTCCACGATCACCATCGCGGACGGCATGATCCTGTTCCTCGAAAGCCGGAATCCCGCCATGCTGGCCACCAACACCAGCCGCCTGCCGCATGAACTGCTGACCGACCAATTCCTCGTCGCCCTCGACCTCCGCACCGGCAAAGAGCTCTGGCAAAAGGGGCATGACTTCAGCGCCTGCCAATACATGACCTACCTCGTTTACGGGCAAAACACCGCCGTCGTGACTGGCACGGACAAGGACAAGAATTACCACACGTTTGCCTTCAGCGCGCCCGCTCCGGACCGCAAGGGCGGTGGCGACGACCTCGAAGCAGCCATCCCCGGACGGCTCCTCTGGTCGGATAAACACAAGGAGGACAAGGGCCACCACAGCGGTCACCTCCAACACCCGCTAGTCATCGGTTCCTCATTCTATTCGGACCAACGCTCGTTCGAGCTCAGTTCCGGCAAATTGCTCCGCACCGACCTACCGGAGCGCCGCGGTTGCGGCGTCATGTCCGCCGGCAAGAACGCCGTCTTCTTCCGGCACCACTTCCATAGCATGTGGGATCTCGCCACGGATAAACGCACCCAGTTCGAAGGCATCCGCACCGGCTGTTGGCTTGGGCTCATCCCCGCCGGCGGCATGTTGCTCGCGCCCGAAAGCAGCGCCGGTTGCTCCTGCACGCACGCGATCCAGACCTCCGTGGGCTACTTGCCCAAATCATTGGTGAAGCGATGAAGATCCAGGGGCAAACCTTGAGCTCGCCCCGCCTCGCTCACTGATGGCCAACTCCGCCACTTTTCTTTTCTCAACCATGCCTACTCCGATTGCCTGTTCCTTCACCGTCAACGGCCGCACCTACACGCCGCCGGCCTGTCCCATCGCCGTCATCTGTCTCGACGGTTCAGCCGATGAATATCTCGACGCCGCGCTCGCCCGCGGCCGGATGCCGAACCTTGCCCGCATGAGTGCGACCGGTTGGCGCGGTTTTGCCCGCGGCCAGATGCCGAGCTTCACCAACGTCAACAATAGCTCCATCGTGACCGGGGTCCCGCCCAGCGTCCACGGCATCGGCGGCAACTTCTTCTACGACACTTCCATCGGCCAGGAAGTGATGATGAATTCCGCCAAGTTCCTCCGTGCGCCGACGATCTTTCCCGCCGCGCAAGCCGCCGGCCGCAAAGTCGCCGTCGTCACCGCCAAGGAAAAACTCCGCGACATCTTCGCCAGCGGCCTGATCACGGGCGGCGGCATCGCCTTTTCGTCCGAGAAGGCCCGCGAAGCGAAGCTCGAAACCCACGGCCTTGACGATGTCGAAGCCCTCGTCGGCCCGACGCCGCACATCTATTCCGGCGACGCCTCGATTTACGTGCTCAAAGCCGGCGTGCAACTACTCGCCGCCGGCCGCGCCGATTTCCTCTACCTGAGCACCACCGACTTCATGCAACACAAGTTCGTGCCCGAAGCTCCTGAAGCGCTCGATTTCTATGCCGGCATCGACGCCGAAATCGGCAAGCTCCTCGACCTCGGCGCGCGGGTCGGTGTGACGGCTGACCACGGCATGAATTCCAAGCAAAAGGCGGATGGTTCGCCCAACGTCATCTATCTCGAATCCGAACTCGGGAAACAGTTCGGCGACGGCTTTCGCGTTATCCTGCCGATCACCGATCCCTACGTCGTGCATCACGGCGCCTTGGGCTCTTTCGCGCAGGTCCACCTGCCGACCCCGTTCACCGGCTCGATCACAGAGGTGATCGCGTTCGTCGCCGCGCTGCCCGGCATCACCGAAGTTCAACCCCGTGACCTCGCGGCGCGCCTGCTCGAACTGCCCCCGGATCGCATGGGCGATTTCGTCGTCTGTTCCGGCCGCGACGTCGTGCTCGGTCGCACCCCCGCCTACCACGACCTCAAAGCCATCGAAGGCGGCCTGCGCTCCCACGGTGGGCGCTACGAGGAAATGGTGCCGTTTGTCTTCAGCGGTTTGCTTACCCCCGCCTACGCCGCCCGTGCGTTGGGCGATCCTCGCAACTTCGACATCTTCGAATTCACCTGCAACGGAATCGCCGCATGAACCTCACCAGCTATCTCGCCGGCCGACCGCTCCAGTCCGCCCAAGTCCTGACGGTCCGCAGCCCCTACGACGGCTCGATCTCTGGCACCGTCACCCTCGCCACCCGCGCCGATACCGAAGCTGCCATCGCTGCAGCCACGGCCTTTCGCGACACTCCCACGCGCTACCAGCGCAGTGAAATTCTCGAAAAAACCCGCACCGCCCTGGAGGCCCGACGCGAAGAATTCGCCCGCACCATCTCCAGCGAAGCCGGCCTCGCCCTGCGCGAAGGTCGCTACGAAGTCGGGCGCACGATTGACGTGCTGCGCTTCGCCGCGATGGAGGCCCTGCGCGACGACGGCCAGATCTTTTCCTGCGACATCTCCGCTCAGGGCAAGGCACGCAAGATCTTCACCACGCGCGAACCCCTGCGCTGCGCCGTCGCCATCACCCCGTTCAACCATCCGCTGAACCAGGTCGCGCACAAGCTCGGCCCCGCCCTTGCCGCCGGCACCCCGATCATCCTCAAGCCCTCCGAAAAGACGCCGCTCGTGGCGGTCAAGTTTGCCGAATTGCTCTACGCCGCCGGCCTGCCCGGGGCGATGCTCAGCGTGCTGCTCGGCCCCACGGCCGACGTCGCCGAAGTGCTCGTGCAACACCCCGACGTCGAGGTCGTCGCCTTCACCGGCAGCGTGCCCGTCGGCAAACGCATCGCCCTGACTGCCGGCTACAAGAAGCTCGTGCTCGAACTCGGTGGCAACGATCCGCTCATCGTCCTCGACGATGCCGACCTCGACCTCGCCGTGACGCTCGCCGCGGAAGGCAGCTACCGAAATTCCGGCCAGCGTTGCACCGCGGTTAAACGCATCCTCGTGCAGGCGGGCATCGCGCCCGAATTCACCCGCCGCCTCGTCGAAAAAACCCGCGAATACACCTGCGGCAATCCGCTCGACGAAGCAACCAAGGTCGGCACCGTCATTGACGAAGCCTCGGCCATTTACCTCGAAACCGTGCTGCAAGAAGCCGTCGCTGCGGGGGCCAAGGTGCTCATCGGCGGCGAACGGCGCGGCGCCCTGCTCCAGCCCACCGTCATCACCGACGTGCCCCGGGACTGCCGCATGGTCGTCAGCGAAAGCTTCGGCCCGCTCGCCCCGATCATCATCGTGCGCGACCTCGACGACGCCCTCACCCTCGCCAACTCGACCGCCTACGGCCTGAGCTCCGGCGTGGTCACCACCAGCCTGCCGAGCGCCATGAAGGCTATTCGCACACTCCGTTGCGGCACGGTGAACATCAACGAAGTGCCCGGCTTCCGCGTGGAGAACTCGCCCTTCGGCGGCATCAAGGATTCCGGCCTCGGCATCAAGGAAGGCGTCATCGAAGCCATGAAGGGCTACAGCTACGTGAAGACCTTCAGCCTGCCCTGGTGACGCTGCGCTACCGGGCGCCGACGGTGTCCACAGCGCGCTGGCGCGAACAACCCAGAACCCAGACAAATTCTCTCAGCGCACTTGGTCCAGAAACTGGGGTCTTGCCAGTCGCAGTAAAGAATCCCCACGGGATTCAATCATCCAGCCCAAGGTTGCCGCCGCGCGGCAACCTTGGGGGCCAGCCAACAACATGCATCAACCCTGAAATGGGTTGAATCAATCGACCGAAACCCACACCCAGCCACCATGGCGCAGTCGCTCGCAAAGATCCTTTTACACCTGGCCTTCTCGACCAAGGAACGGCGGCCATTGCTGAGGGACCCTGCGCTGCGCGAGGAACTCCATCGTTACTTCGGTGGCATCCTCACGAATCTCGAATGTCAGCCACTCATCATCGGCGGGGTCGAGGATCATGTGCATCTGCTCTTCGCGCATTCCCGCACGACCGCGGTAGCGGAGGTGGTGAAGGAATTGAAACGCGGTTCTACCGTGTGGTTGAAGACCAAATCGCCCACATCATCGGAGTTCGCGTGGCAGAGTGGCTATGGCGTTTTCTCGATCGGCCAATTGCAGGTCGAAGATGTGCGCGCCTATATCGCCGGTCAGGAGGAGCATCATCGGAAGATTTCGTTTCAGGAGGAGTTCCGCCGGTTGTTGCAGCGTTACGAGATCGCGTTCGACGAGCGGTATGTTTGGGATTGATGTCATCCCACTAGGGCAGTGCGCGTGGTGGGAGGGAACGCCAACGGCGTTCAATCATCCAGCCCAGGGTTGGCGCGACGCAGGAGCGCCTACCCTGGGGAGCCCGCGCAAAATGGAACAACCCCAACGGGGTTGAATCGAATATGCACACCGTTGCCGTGGTGCCCGCAGATCTGTGATGCGATCGCGCGATTGATTCAACCCTTTCAGGGTTGATGCGCGTCGTGGGGGCGGTTCCCAAGGTAGCCCGCAACGGGCAACCCTGGGCTGGTTGATTCAATCCCGTTGGGATTGGGCGGCGACGGGATGATGCCGGGATTGGTTAACGGAGCGGTCCCCGCGAATTCCCGCCCGCCATTCATGATCGGGATGGTGCCACGTGACGTTCATGGACGTGTGCCATGGAGCGTCGTGGGATTTTGCCGTGATTGCGTGGCATGGCGCAGCGCGAAGCGCCCGCCGTGAACGCCAACGGCGTTCCATCATCCAGCCCAGGGTGGTTTCGTTCCAACGAAACTACCCTGGGTCCACCCCAACCAACCAAACCGCCAACCCTGAAAGGGTTGGATCAACGCGAACCGGTATGCGGCGGCGGGAGGGATACAACCCATTCAGGGTTGGGGCGTGGTTGTCGGCGGGTTCCCAGGGTAGCCCGCGGCGGGCAACCCTGGGCTGGTTGATTCAATCCCGTTGGGATTGGGCTGTGGCGTTGTCGGGTTTGTGGCGCGGCTACATTGTGGAATGGCGCGGCGCGAAGCGCACGCCGTGAACGCCAACGGCGTTCCATCATCCAGCCCAGGGTGGTTTCGTCCCAACGAAACTACCCTGGATCCATCCCACCCAGCCAAAACGCCAACCCTGAAAGGGTTGAAGCAGTGGATCGAGCGATTGGTGAATCCCTTCAGAGTTTATGGGGACTAACAGTCGATATCCTGCTCCTCAAATGGGTGCCCGAGTATCTTCTCCATACTTTCGAAGACCCCTCGGCGTGGATGCTTATCCATGTCTTGAGTAACTGCGCTCACTAATGCGGACCACGACGGGTCACGCCTGTTGTTCTCGCCAACATTCCGTCGCCTCCGAAATCCGCAGAAAGTCCAAGGACGTGTCAGTTTCGGTGAAGGTTGGCGCATATGGAGTATCGATTCATTTGCGTTTCTTCCCGCCAGCTCTCTGAGCGAGTCGCGCACCGGGGTTCTCAAGGGGGCATAAGCTGCAATTAATCGGCTGACTTCAGGTTCCAAGTCGGGTGTATGGCAATAGATGCACTCTTCCGCGGACTGAATTTGCAGCGAATTCACTAACTCAACATCCGAACGGCTTGCATTGACCACATGGTGTCGCCGACCGCCCACTTTATAAACTTTCGGATCATAAAAAAATAGGCACATCCGAGGCGATATCGGCAACAAAAGCTGGAACCCAGAGCGACTGAAGCCAGCAAATGATCTGTGAGGTTCCAAGGCAGCAAATAGCTGGTTCATCATCACGACGGGATGATCGCTGGTTACGAACCATGAGCCCTCTTCTGCCTCGATCAGCTTGCATCCGAGTGTTTGCATTTCGAGCCAGCACGGAATCGCAGCGGCTTTGAGTTCCACGCCAGCAACGCCGGTAAAGTCCATCATACCCTCTTTCCAGCCACCGCGAGGCTCGGGTAGTTCTCCTCGCTCGATCGCAGATTTTATAACTTCGTAAGCGATTCTCTTTGGAAAGACCTTCGCAAATTCCACGGATTTTCTCGTTCGGACTTTTAGAATCACGGCGAGGAATCGCAGCGCGACCAGCTCCTTTGAGTCGAATTTCCGCTGTTGGTTAACCCGAACTAAAACCGGAGCGAGATCGTGTTCACACTGCTGAAGCAATTCATCCAGCTGGCCATCGTCTTGGTAAAAGTAGTCTTGCTTGCATTGTCCGCTGATTGCAGAGCGCTCTATGAAGTGAAAGGGGGCGATTCTGGCGACGGATATCTGCTTCGTCACCCCAATGCGGAATTGCCGGAGGTAATGCTGCGGAACAAAGTGCTGACTTTTATTGACTGGCATTTCGGACTCACGCCTTCGCGTAAACCTCCGCGCCCTTTTCCACGAACTCCTTCGACTTCTCCTCCATGCCTTTCCTCAAGGCCTCTTCCTCGGAGATCGCCTGTTCGGCGGCGTATTTGCGGACGTCTTCGGTGATCTTCATGGAACAGAAGTGCGGGCCGCACATGCGGAATGATTTCATCGGTAAACATCGCTCCGATGTCGCACGCGATTGATCCGAACTATGCGAATCTCGTCCGCGATTTCGTAAACAATGCGGTAATCGCCAACGCGAATGCGCCAGTCGCTTTCGGTTCCGGCCAGCTTTCGACTGCCCGAGGGACGTGGATTTTTGGCTAGCGCAAGGATCGCCGTCGCAGCGCGGGCGCAAATTTCCGGGGAAAGCCGCTTCAAGTCCTTCTCCGCAGAGCGCTCGACGATGACCCGATACATCCTTATTTCTTCGCGAGGTCGGCGAGCACGTCCTCAAGCGGGCGGTAATGCAGCGGCTTGCGACGCGCCTTTTTCAACCAGGCGACGTCGTCAACATCTTCGAGCCTCTCCATGATCTCTCGGTAGTCTTTGATCGGGAGGATAACGGAAACCGGCTTGCCGTTTTTAGTGACGATCTCGGGTTCAGCGAATACGGCTTTCATGGGCACAGGATACTGGAATTAAGCCTTCGCGTAAACCTCCGCACCCTTCTCGACGAACTCCTTCGACTTTTCCTCCATGCCTTTCTTCAACGCCTCTTCCTCGGAGATCGCCTGTTCGGCGGCGTATTTGCGGACGTCTTCGGTGATCTTCATCGAGCAGAAGTGCGGGCCGCACATG
>CAIJLV010000102.1 GCA_903821635.1 uncultured Verrucomicrobiota bacterium
TCGTTTGGCACCTCGGCGACGGTTAACTCGTCGTGCAAGGGAACTGGAAAAAAGAGAGTTTCCAGCTCGTGAAATCCATCGGGCCGTTTGCCGAGGATGTTCAGGACCAGATTTACTTTGCAGGGAGATGAACGGTGGAGCTGCACAGAAATGAAAAACGCGCCAACTGTGGTTGGCGCGTCAGAAATTGACCCGAAGCCTAATTGTCAAAAACGCGAAAACGGCTGCCCGGGAACATTGGGGCCACTTCGCCGCCGCCGATGCCCAAGTTCGTGTCGGTTCGAAGCGTCGGAGTATCGATCGAACCGGGCTTGTAAGAATCAGGATAAACCGGAGCGACCGGAAGAATGTAGGGGTCGCTGGGTAGCGGGAAGGTCAGCACTTCAAAAGCCCCGACTACGGTGCGGCCGACGGTGCGATTGAATCCGTGAATTGCACCACGGGCCCCGCCAACTCCAGGACCATCCCAGAGGGATGATTGCTCGATCGAACGATTCATCTCGCCCATGCGGAAAGGTTCGGTGAGGTTGTTGATGCCGCGGCCGAGTTTCTTTTCGGCACTTTGGCAGCCGGACAGGGCGAGCGCTGTCACGGCCAGCACGGAAAGGGGACTGAGGAATCGCATACTTCTAAGCTGGTTGCAGGAAAGCCTATTCGCGGGCCCGGGTGAGGCAAGCGTTCATTTGTGAACGGTGACTTATTCTTTGTTTAACGTAGCTAGGGACTTCGCTTTGCGTTCGCCCCACCACGCGATGGCGACCGTCAATTCGTAAAGAGCGACGAGCGGAGCGGCCATCAAAAGCATCGTCAAGGGGTTGCCATCGGGGGTGACAAAACCGGCGATGACCAGAATCCCAACGTAAAAATAGGAGCGGAACCGACTCAGGCGGCTGGAATCGAGAAGCCCAATTTTGACCAGCGTTAACAGCACCAAGGGTAGTTGAAAGCTGATACCCATGCCCAGCATGAACCAGCACATGAAGCTGATGTATTCAGTGGCCCGCCAGATATCCGCGCCTAGGCCGAGCCATTTGGCGAAGCCCACGGTGGCACTGAGGGTGACCACCATCATTACGAAATAGCAAAAGGCGACTCCGGCAAAGAAAAGGAGGCTCGCGAATCCCGCCAGTTGAAAAAGGAACCGCTTCTCATGCACATGGAGTGCCGGGAGAATAAATTGCCCCAGAAAAAAGATGATCAGCGGTGCGGCGATAGTGAAGCCGCCGTAAATCATGATTTGGATGGCAACATTGAATGCTTCCGCGGGGCCCAGCACCTGCACGCTCACTCGCATCCCGTAAGTGGCCTCCTTGGGTGGGTTCGGTTCAGGAACAATGGCCAACACGTGGTTGGTTCCGATCTCCAGCGGCGCAACCCGGTAGAACGAATCCTTGTTGGTGGGCATTCCGGCCAGCGGAAAGTTGGTAGCCGCGAATTTTGCGAGCTGATTGGTGCCGATGATCAGGGCGATTTGTGGCTCATCGGTGGTTCGTTTTTCCTGAGCTTTTTTGAGCGGCCAGAAGAGGAAATCGAAGATGTAGTTGCTGCCACTAAGGCAAATGATCATACCGATCGCAACCGACACGGACACCTTGACGAGGGTCCAGCGAAGGTCCTCGAGGTGCTCTAAAAAACTCTTAATGGGGCCGCCTCCATCCGACTCGTCGTCCGGATCAGGAGGCAGCACTTCCGTCTGGGCTGCCATGCGGGAGTAATGGAGGCCGCGTAATTAGGCCTTCGACTCGGTCGGCGGATTCTGCGCTTGCGCGACGGTTTCCGGGGCGGGACGGGGTTGAGCGGTGCGAGCTTCTTCGTCCATCGTCCGTTGCATCTCGTCCTGCA
>CAIJLV010000103.1 GCA_903821635.1 uncultured Verrucomicrobiota bacterium
CGGAGGATAGGGAACCGGCGGATTTTGAAAAGCCGGGCGATCAAGCGAACGGGGGCAGTGGTTTGATCGGCGGTTGGCGCGTGGGTTCGGGGCGGCATTCTTCGGCGGTCGCCCAGTGGACGAACCCCGCCCGCAGCGGTTACCCTCGGGTCATTCCGCCGCCGCCAGCACGCATTGGCTTCGGCTCCGAGTGTCATGAAAATCCAACCCCATCCTCACCTCCCGGCAGCGAGCCGGCTGGCGCTACTCCTAGCGGCGGCCACGGTCAGTGCTTCGGCCGCCACGACGTTCTTTTCCTTTGAAGACAGCACGCCCCAGGGCTGGGCCGTAAACTCCGCCGGTTGGGCCTCGGGTTTTAACACCATGGCGGTCGCCAGCGAGCACGCGACCGATGGCTCCAAGAGTCTGCAGATTGATTTCATAGGCCAATTCTACAAGTGGGGCGGCTTGGCCGAGAGCTACGCCAATCCGAGCTTCCTCGAAGCCATCAAGCCCGGCGGTAAACTCTTCGCCGACGTTTTCATCCCCGCCGGCAACGAAGGCATTGCCGAACTCGGGTTCGTCATCCAGCAACCCGACGTGACCGGGGACAAGGGCTGGCAGCAGGTCTGGTTCCGGATCGGCGGGGCCACCGGCAGTTTTACCATTGAACTGCCTTTCGAACGCTTGGGCTCTGGCCCGGTGAACCTGCACTTGGGGCAGAACGCGACGGTGGATCAGCCGTTCACGCTCTTTTTGGATAATCTCCGGTTCGAACCCGCCCCACCCGTGGGACCGGCGCCGATCACTTGGCAGACGTTCGAGGATGGCACCACGCAAGGTTGGACGGTGAATCCCGCGGACCAAGGGCTGACCACGGTCGCAAATGCTAGCGAAAATGCGACCGAAGGCAGTAAGGCGCTGAAGGTCACCTTTCAGGGCTCCGACTATAAATGGGGCGCCTACCATTTGGACATCGTCGAGCCCGCTTTGTTGGCGGCGATCCAGCACGGCGGCAAATTCTTGTTCGATCTGACCGTGCCGGCGGACAGCAGTGGTTTCCAAAACCTTGGCTTCGCCTTTCAGCAGGCTGGGGTTGCGGGGACGCTTGGGTGGCAGCAAATCTGGTATGGCGTCAACGGCCAGACGGGCACGTTCACGCTGGAACTGCCCTTTCAGCGCACCGGCACCGGAGCCGTCACCTTTCACCTCGGCCAGAACGCCCCGGCGGGAAAGGCCTACCCCGTCTATCTCGACAACCTGCGTGTGGTGCCCAATTTGCCACCGGGTCAAGGGCTTGCGCTGACGACGACTTCAACCCTGTTCTCGTTTGAAGCCGGCACCGCCGAAGGGTTTGAAGTGAACAGTCAGGGTTGGGGGCTCGCCTTCACCACGTTGGAAAGCGCCGAAGGCAATGCGACTCACGGCGTGCAGAGTCTCCGGGCCACGTTCCCCACGGGCGCATTTAAGTGGGGTGCCTATGCCAATAACGTTACCCGGCCCGAAGTTTTGTCCGCGCTTTCGGAGTCAGGCACGCTGTTGGTGGATGTGTTCGTGCCTCAATCCGTCACCACCGTTCAACATTTGGGCGTGGCCCTCTCCCAGCCCGGAGCCGCCAGCCCCAAGGATTGGCAGCAAGCGTGGTTTTTCGTGGGCGGCCAGACGGGGCGATTCACCATCGAGGTTCCGTTCACCCGGGAGACGGATAAGGCGATCAACCTGAATTTGGGCCAGAACTCGGCGGGCGACACCGAGGCGGAGGTTTATTTCGACAACTTCCGGGTGGTGACCTCGGAAATCGTTGGCGCGACGGTCGGCACTGCCAAGGCCTTACCGACCGACTCGGCCGGTAAGGTGAAGCTCGAATTCACCGGCGACCTCGAATCCGCCGAGGCGGCCACGGGTCCCTTCCTGCCGGTGGTCGAGGCCACCAGCCCTTGGGTGGTGGATCTCGCCGAGACGGGGCCGCACCAGTTCTTCCGCGCGCAGGGCCAACCGCTGGTTTATTTTGACGACGATCTCGAAGGGGCGAATGCGGGCTGGGTGGCGAAATACGTCAGCGGTGCGACTTCGGCTCCGGCTTGGGAATTGGGCGCGCCGGCTTATCCGGACGAAGTCACCTTTGCCCACAGCGGCAGTCGGGTGTGGGCGACCAGTCTCGCCACGCCGTATGCTGATGGAGTGGTCGTGGCACTGACCTCGCCGGTGATCAATCTGGAGGGCGCAACGACCGGGGCCCGGCTGGCCTTTTACGACCTGCTCGACGCGGGCGGCACCGAAGGCGATGGGGACAAAGCCGAAGTGTTTGTCCGCTCGGAAAATGGGACCGTTTTGACGGGCGCCGAGACTCCGATCTGGACGGGTAGCCGTTCCTCGGCCGGGCCGTATTTCTTCCAACGACGCGTGGTCGATCTGCCAGCGGTTGCGCCGGGCAAAAAAGTGAAGTTGGAGTTTCGCCTGACCAGCGATGCCACCGGTGCCGGCCTGCAAAAGGGCTGGCTGGTAGATGACGTGAAGGTTTACGCGCAGCCTTAAGCTGCAACTTCGCCCCCCCAATACACAGCCGGTGCTCAGCCCGAGCACCGGCTGTTGGCTAGGACCGGCGGTGGTTTAGAGCCGGAAATCACCCTGCATTCAGAGCAATTTAGCGAAATTGGCGGCGACCCAGCCAATCAGCGCCGCTACGCCAAGGCCGGCGAAGATGGCGGCCAAAAGAGTGCCCCACCAACTGAGCGGAATGCGCAGCGGCACCCCGGTGCCGGCCTCTTTGTGGCGATAAAGGCGGTGGGCAACAAGCAGCGCCGTGACGGCCACCGCGGTTACGAGCGGCACGGCCAACCGGCCATTGAGTCGGTCCCAAAAAGCCTCTTCAGCGAGGAAACCGAGGCGCAACGTCGCGAGCGCGCCCAGAGCTCCCCACAGCCAGGCGGTAAACGCGACGGTGCGATTGGTCGCCAGGGCCGCAACGGCAAAGCCGAGGGCAAAGACTGCGAACGGGGCGGCAAACACCAATCCGTAGAGCATTTCCGGTTGGCGCACCTCGATGGTGGCGAGTCCCGTATCGAGGAAGACCCGGAAGAGCACGTCCGAAAAATTCCGGTCGAGCGCCAACACATCCATCACCGTCAGCGCGACCAGCCAAGTGGCCCCGACTAGAAAGCGGGCCGTAAACCGGTGGGCGCGGGTCGGAGGCAGCGCAAAGCTGAATTCTTCGCACCCATGAATGACGTCGGCTCCGCCAAAAGCTGGGCCGGCGACGAGGGCGAAAACAAAGCCGATCATCAGCACCCACAGCGGATGAGCCACCAACGGGAGCAACCAAACGACCGCCAGCCAGCCCAGCAAAAAAAGCAGCAGCAAGCGGCTGTGGATGAACCACTCGCTCCAAAACAGGGCGCGCCACACTTTCCCGCGCCCCGAGACGGCGTTCGGAACCGGTCTCACGTCGTCGGTGACCACGTGTAGGCCGGGCTTGAGGGTGGCGGGCATGGCGGGTTCGTGGGGATACTACCGCTCAAGGGGGACCGCATCGGCGTAGAATTCCCACGGATAATCGCTCCCCGGGGCCGGTTGAATCGCGGTGGTCGTCAATTCGGTGCCCACCCCGCCGGTGCCGGCGGAGCGGAAGATCTTGCGCGGCACCACGGCGCCGTCGCGTTGCGCGCGAAACGTGCGGCCTTCCCAGTTCATGTAGGGTTTGATGGCGGCCGCGGGCAGTGAGGTCGCCGGCACTTTTACCCCGTGGAGTTGGCACACGGCGACGCCCGCCGTCGGCCCCGCCGTCGAGAGCCGTTGCCATGCTTGGCGCCGCCAACCAAGGGTGTGGAGGTAGGAAAATGAAACGGACTCCACCGATTCGGCCAATTCAATCTGCCAAGAGCCGTTTTCCGGATTGCCGAAGGCCGTGCGATCCATGTTCCAAGGTTCCTGAGAGGCGTTGGCGATGTTTCCCCAAGTCGCGTTGGTCGAGCCAGGCGTCCGGAGGGCCGGATCACTGGGGCAGAGCAGTGTTTTGGGCTCGGCGAGCCAGGCGGCCCGGTGGGTCAACCGGGAAACGGAGCGTGGTCGTTTGCCGGTTTCGGCGGAGTAAATTTCGGCGGCCAAGGCGAGTTGGCGCAGGTTGCCGGTGCAAACGGTCTGTTGAGAGCGCAGTTTAGCACCCGCCACGGAGGAGGTTGCCAACGTCGCGAGCACGGCCAAAAGCGCGAGAATCGTCAGCAATTCCACGAGGGTAAAGGCCAGCCGACCCGTTGCGGAGTGGACCCTAGAGGGCTCACCTAGGAAGCCGGCGGCCGGCTCAGCCGGCCAGCCCCGGGGCGCCCGATGGGCGGACCGGTTTGGGCAGGGCAGAAGTTTGGGCTGCCGTATTGGGAAATGAAGTTTCATCTGCCCACAACCCCGGTCTGCGGGTGATGTCCCGGGCGTCTGAGCCCCAAGAGTCAAACGGCGACTTCGTCGGCCGCCGTTTTCTTGCGGGTTCGTGGCTTGGCGAGGCGCGTCGCGTCGCTCCAGAGGCCTTCGAGGTCGTAGAGCGCGCGGGCTTCTGGTTTCATGATGTGGACGATGACATCGAAGAAGTCAGCCACGATCCATTGGCCGCCCGACACCCCATCGGTGTGGAGGGGCTTGAGTTTGTGTTCTTCCTGCAAGCGGTCCAGCAGCTCGTTTTCGATCGCCCGGAGGTGGGGTTCGCTGGTGCCCGTCGCAATAACGAAATAGTCCGTGACCGTAGAGAGTTTGCTGACATCCAGCACAACTATGTCTTCGGCTTTCTTGTTTTCCGCCAGCTCACGGCAAAGCTGAGCGAGTTTCTTCGCGTCCATCGGCAGGTAAGGTGAAGGAAAGTCGGACGAAAAGGAAATCTGTTTGTCCGAGCATCGTAGACTGGGGTTTAAGGAACCCGCGCCGTGGCCGGGGAGCGGCCGTGGAGACGGATCAGATCGAGCAGGATTCGCCCGGCTTCTTTGAGGGTGACGTCGCTCGCTACTTCCTCGCCTTCGGCTGGGGGTTCATCCGGATCGGCTTCCGGGTCCGGGTTGGTGTTGGCGGAGGTCTCTTTTTTGTCGGCCTGGAGCACACGGGCGTCAGCTCGGTTGACGGCGACAACGACTTTGTTGGTGACCGGCGCGGGCAGGCCCTCTTGGTCGGCGAGTTTCAGGGTGATTTCGTAAGTCTTAGGCGATTTCTCGTGACGGGCGCTGAGTTCTTTCTTGCGAGCTTCGGCCCGGGCCTTGTCCTCGGCCAGTTCGCCGCGGCGCTTGGATTCGTTCATGGAGACCGCCTTTTCGGCTTGGCGTTTCTTGAAGCGTTCCACGTCTTCGCGGACGTAGTTAAAGTCGTGATCTTGGCTCAGTCGTTCCGTGGATCGACGGGTCAACTCGGGCAGCAGGGGTTGGATGCGGTTGAGCTTTTCATAACCGGCGCTGGCGATGGTGTCCCACGGTAGGGCGTTGGTCAGGGAGGCTTCGCCGACTTCGAGGTGGTTATTGACGCCGGGTAGCACGAGGTCGGGCGCGACTCCCTTGAGTTGGGTGCTGGCACCGCTGGCGCGGTAGAATTTGCGGATCGTGACTTTGGCGGCGCCTGGATTTTGGTTGAAGCGGGCGAGCCAATTTCCGAGTTCTTGGACGGTCTGCACCGTGCCTTTGCCGTGGGTCGAGGTGTCGCCTACGACGAGAGCCCGACCGTAATCTTGCAGGGCACCGGCGAGAATCTCACTGGCGCTGGCGCTGAACCGGCTGGTCAGAACCATCAGGGGGCCGTCATAGGCGATCGATTCGTCGGTGTCTTCTTCGACTTGGACGGAGCCGTCGTAGTTGCGCACTTGGACTACGGGACCGGACTTGATGAAGAGGCCCGTCAGGTTGATAGCTTCCTCGAGTGAGCCACCGCCGTTGCGGCGGAGGTCGAGAATGAGGCCGCGGGCGCCTTCAGCGGTCAGTTTTTTGACCAATTTCGCCACGTCTCCGGTGGTTGTCTTGCCGGAACCGCGGCGGCCGCCAACCGGAAAATTAGCGTAAAAAGAGGGCAAATCGATCACGCCAACCCGGGTGAACTGGCCGTTGTCCGTCGGCAGTTCGATGAGTTTCGACTTCGCTTCGCTGTCCTCGAGTTTGATTTCGTCGCGGACGATCGCGACCACTTTGCGCACCGAGGAATCTGCCCCTTCGGGGATGATTTGGAGCCGAACTTTCGTGCCTTTGGCTCCCCGGATTTGGTCCACGACCTTGTTCAGCTTTTCATCGATCACGTCCGCGAAATCACCATCGCCTTGGGCCACCCCCACCACCTTGTCGCCGATTTTGATCTGTTTGCTCTTCTCCGCCGGGCTGCCCGCCACAATGGAGCGGATGACGGTGTAGCCATCCTCGCTTTGCAGGGTCGCCCCGATGCCGAAGAGCGAAAGGTTCATGCTGATGGCGAACTGATCCAGTTCCCGCTTGCCGAGGTAGTCGGTGTGCGGGTCGTAGGCATGACCGAGGGAATCCAACCACACCTGCAAGACTTCATCGGGCTCGATCTGCTTGAGGTTGCGGAGCGTCCGATTGTAGCGGCGGGCGAGCTGTTTGACGATTTCCTCGTGCCGATCCTGGTCCAATTGGACGAGTAGCGCCGCGATCACCTTGTCCTTGGGCAGTTGGTCGACCTCCAGCTTGGATTTCGCCAGTTCGGCGAGTTTGCCGGCCTTCTCGACACTGAGTTTGTTGGTCAGCGACGTGGCCAGTTCACCCGGTTTGCCCGCGTCAATTGCCTTGGCGAGGGTCGGTGTGAGGTCCACTGGATTGAACGCCCCGAGTTTTTCGGCGAGGTATTCGAAGCGCAGTCGGTCGCGCCAAAGCTTCCGGGCGGCGTCGAGATCCTTGGGGCGGGCTTCTTCCTTGCGGTTGGTGACGAACTGCTCGTCGGTCTCAAAGCTGAATTGGCCTTGCTGTAGCTCGTGCATGACCAAGGCGTAGCATTGGTCAAAGCGCAGCATGAAGCGGTTGAAAATGTTGTAAGCCGGCGCCGTATCTCCGTGGCGCAGCGTCAGATCATCCAACTGGGTGCGTAGTTGAACGAACTCGGTAAAATCGGACTGGAGCAGGAAGAGTTTCTGCGGGTCCCAAAGTTCCAAGTAACGATCGAAGAAGCGGGCGGAAATGTCGTCGTCGAAGCGCTGGCGCGTGTAATGCGCCTTGGAGAGTAGCAGCGCAAAGGTCTGGGCAATCTTGCCGTCCTCGGCGCCCGGCAGATGCGTGACGGCGTTGGTGTATTTGGCCGACAGCAGGAAGGTCTCCGCCGGGATTCCTCGGCTCACCTCGGGCAGGGTAGTGGCCGGCGAAAGCAGGCCGGATTCCGCAGGTGGAACCGGCGCTTGAATGGCCTTGGTCTCAGGCGCCTGAGCGCGAGCGACGCAGGCGGTCAGCAATAGCGCGGGAATCAGCCGGAACTTCATGCGGGGCGAATATGCAGCCACATTGCTCCGACGCCAGCCGGGACTTGGTGTTCAAGCGCGAGCCGGCGAAACCCTAGGGCGCGCCCCGGGCGGACCGCTTACGGCCGCCGCCACACGTAGCGGAACATTAGGGCCCGGAGGGCCGCGGTCAGCGGGATCGCCAAGATGCCGCCCAAGATGCCGCCCAGCAGGGTCGTGCCCACCATGAGCGCAACGATGATCGTCATCGGGTGCAACCCCACGCGGTCGCCGATGATTTTGGGTTGGATCACAAAGCCTTCCAAGGTCTGGACGACGGCAAAGACTACCAGCACCAGTCCCGGGTGCAGCCAGTCACCGAATTGCACCAGCGCAATGACCAGCGCCAAGCTGCAGGTCGTGATTGCGCCGAGAAACGGAATCATCGTGAGCACCGTAGCCATGAGGCCAAGCAGCAATGCGTAAGGCAGCCCAATCAGCAGGAAACCAATGGTGTAAAGGACGCCGTCGCAGATCGCGACCAGCACTTGGCCGCGAAAAAAAACGACCAAGGCGTCATTGATGTTGCTCAGGATGAACACCAACTCGTCTTTCCACTTGGAATTACTGATCGGCAGGTAGTTGGTCCAATGCTGCTCGATGCCGTGCTTCTCCATTAGGAAATAGAACGTGTAAACTGGGATCAGCGCGAGGCCTGCTAGGATGCCGAACCAAGAGGCCACCTTGCCAAGTTGGCCCGCCAGCCAACTGCCGATCCCAGGGAGCACGGCCGCCAACCAACCGCCGGCGGATTTCAATGCGCGCGGGTCCAACGCTTTCACCCACCACGGTGAATCCTCCGCGGGTGGCGGTAGCACGGACAGCAGGTTGCCGCCGGTCGGGGCGTTGGTTTCCCGGCCCGGAGTGGGCTCGGACCAGGTCGTTTGGGGCGGGACGGGGCGATTTGTGGTGGCCGCCGGAGCGAGGTGTAACCGCTCCAACACCGCCGGGGGCAGCAGCTTTATGAGCGGCGCCGGCGGGTTGTTGATCCAGTCCTCCACCTTGGCCTCGAGGCGGGTGACGTAGGTTGGGATTTTTCCGGCGAGATCGCGCGCCTCCACCACCACCCGTGGAATGATGCTGCCAAATACGCCGGCGACGAGCAGGAGGGCAAAGACAAAGACGGCGACGATCGCCCGAAGTCGTTGAAACCGCTGTTTGACCAGGAATTCAACCACTGGATCGAGCAGGTAGGCAAAGACACCCGCCACCGCGAGTGGCCAAAGCACGGGGGAAAGCACGCGGATAACGTAGCCAACGCCCCACAACACGGTGGCGACGATGACGAGCGTCAGCGCGACCGCGAGGGCCGTGACGGCAAACCAAATCGTCCGTGCTTGCTGGTCGGTGGGGCCGGGAAAGTTCATTCGGAGGGTGGCTGGAAGTGAGCGGACAATCGGTTCGCGGGAGGAGGATGTGGGTGAATTTAAGGTGCGGGCCGCGGCCCCCGGCCGCCCGTGGCCTAAGCTCCCAGTTTCTTCGATTTCTCAGCGGAGGCGCGCACGGCGTTCATCAAGCCCGCCCTGACCCCTGCCTTTTCCAATTCGTGGATGGCTTCGATCGTCGTCCCACCCGGGCTGCACACAGCGTCTTTGAGGGCTCCGGGGTGCAGGCCGGTTTCGAGGACCATCTTGGCTGCGCCGAGCAGAGTTTGGGCGGCGAGTTTTTGGGCGATATCACGCGGCAAGCCGGCCGCCACTCCGCCGTCCGCCAACGCTTCGATGATCAGGAATCCGTAGGCCGGGCCGGAACCGCTCAAGCCGGTGACGGCGTCCAACAGTTTCTCTTTTACCGCTAGGGCGAGGCCCACGCTGCCCAACAACCGCTGGGTGAGATCGGCGTCGGCCGACGTCGCCACGCTGCCCAGTGAATAGGCGCTCGCGCTCGCGCCCACGAGTGCTGGCGTGTTAGGCATCACGCGGATGAACCGGTTGCCTGGCGCGGCGGCTTCCAGCTTGGCGAGCGTCACCCCGGCGGCGATGGAGATCAGCAGGTGCCGGTTGGGCTCCAGTTTGGGCGCGAGACTTTGGAGCAAGCCGGCGACTTGGTCGGGCTTCACCGCAATGAACAGCACGTCGGCTGCCGCCACGACTTCGGCATTTTCCGTGACCGTCCTGGCGCCGGTCTCGCGGGCAAAGGCGTCGCGGGCGGGCTGGAGCAGATCGCTGGCAATCAACCGCTCCGGCGTGGCCAAACGCGCATTGATGAAACCGTGGGCAAGGGCGGTCGCCATCTTGCCCGCGCCGAGAAATCCAATGGTGGGAACCGACATCGCGGCGTGGTCTAGCAACTCCGCCGCGTCGGCGCGATGGGAAAGGCGGGGGTAAATGTCCAATCCCCCCGGGGCCAAGGGCGGAACGAAGCCCAGCGAAGCAGGTCGGGTCGGTGCAAAGGCAAGTGATCCTTCAGAGCCTGCCCGCTGCTTGGGCAAACGGTTGCAGTTCTTTCATCAGTTGGCCGAACGCCCCCAGCGAGAGCTGCTGCGCGCTGTCGCTCTTCGCCGTCTTCGGGTCCGGATGCACTTCCACGAGCAGCGCATCGGCGCCCATCGCCACGGCGCCCTTGCACATCGCGACCACGAGATCGGCCCGGCCGGTGCCCTGGCTGGGATCAATCACCACGGGGCAATGCGTCTCGTTCTTCAGGATCGGCACGGCCGAGAGATCCAGCGTGTTGCGCGTGTAAGTCTCGAACGTGCGGATGCCGCGCTCGCAGAACATCAGCCCGGCGTTGTCGTTCGAGAGCACGTATTCGCCGGCGCTCAGCCACTCGTCGATCCGCATGGACAACCCGCGCTTCAGCAACACCGGCCGACCGGTCTTGGCGGCGGCGATCAGGAGCTGGAAGTTCTGCGCGTTGCGCGCGCCGATCTGGAGGATGTCGGCGTATTCGGCGACCAACTCGGCGTGGTCCTCCGACAGCAGCTCGGTGATGACTGGCAAACCGGTTTCCTTGCGCGCCTTGGCCAGCAGCTTGAGGCCCTTCTCGCCCAGCCCCTGGAACTCGTAGGGCGACGTGCGCGGCTTGAAGGCGCCCCCGCGGAGAATCTTCGCGCCGGCGGACTTCACGCCGTGCGCGGTCTCGATGATCTGCTTCTCGCTCTCGACGGAACAGGGGCCGGCCATGACGACCAGTTCCGGGCCGCCGATGACCACGTTGCGGACGTTGATGGTGGAGTTCTGCGGATGCGCCTCGCGGCTGACCAGCTTGTGGCGTTTCTGGATGGGCGTGACGCTTTCCACCTGGCTCCAGGCGCGGAGCACGTCGAGCGACTGGTGGCTGCGCTCGTCGCCAATGGCACCGATGACGGTGCGGGCGACGCCGCGCATGACGTGCGGCTTGTAACCCAGGCGCTTGATCTCCTTGAGCAAGGCGGTGAGTTCCTTGGGCGTGTGCTTCGGTTTGAGGACGATGATCATGAGGTTTGCGGTGTGGGCCGGCGCGGGACCGACGGCTGATGATGAACAAAAAAGCCGCCGGCATCGGGCCGGCGGCTTTTTCGGTGATGAGTGTGATTACGCATCCCGACGCCAGCCGGCCTGGCTAAAAAACCAGTAACCAAAATAAAAGCTGACGTAGGAAACGGAGTTCATCGGACGGGCGAAAAGTATCGGCGGAGCGGCGGGCGTCAATGACCGCGTTGGTAGGCAGGGACCTGGTGCTGACGAGGATCTAATAGGCAGGGTGACCACTGGGACAGAGGAGAGCTTGCGTTCGCTGGAAAACGGCGATTACAGACCTGCTTGGAATTTCTCGTGTGGCAATGGCAGCCCCACGGAGAATGCGGCCACGTCGCAATCCACGACCTTGGCGAGCTTGCAGAGAGTGAGGAAAGAAACGTTCCGCTCGCCACGCTCTACCTGCCCAACAAAGGAACGATCAATGCCGGACTCCAAAGCGAGGGCTTCCTGCGAAATATCTTTCGCCTTTCGCGCATCACGGATCCGTTGTCCCAGCACTGCAAGTGACGACCGCTTTTTCAACCGTTGTCACGGTCGCCATGTCGCCGATTTTATAGCCACGGGATATAGTCATCATTTCGAGTTGCACGGTTGTGGGGATTCTAGGTCAATTCGCACTCGTATGAAGGCTCGTCTGTCAGCAATCAGGTCGCTTTATTGTGTTTCACTGATTCTGTCCGCGACCGTAGGCGGTCAAGCAAAGGAGGCTGCCATGAGCGCATACAGCCTGTCTGCAAACCTCTCGAAGGGCACGGCTTCCCTGCAAGGTTTCCTGCTCGAATCATATTTTACGACCTACGACGGAAGTTCGGGACTTCCGCTTTACGACCAGATCGGAAATCTTGTGATTTTCAGCGCTGAACTGAGTCCAAATCCAACAACTGCTGGCAGCTATCGCACAGACTACGTGTTGTTCGAGAATGGCAGCGTCGATTCTTCGGGAACCACCTCAGCGACCTTTCCGGTAACTGATGCTGACGGCAACGGGGTTGCCGACTTCCTGCAGGTTAGTCGCAATGGTTCCGTGTCCTTCAGTGGCACAGTCACCCGCCAGCTTCCATCCGCGTCGCCGGCTCTTTCAATGACCGGCCAGCTTACACGGGCGGCTGGCAATGCGGCCGGTAGCTATGTCGCCACAATCCAAGACCCTCTCTTTGGCCCGATCACCTATCGTGGGTCGTCCTTTCTCCTAAATGCTCTGGGAACGCTCTCTTACAACCGCAATGGCGATACCGCGGCGATCAGCGCCACTATGAGCAACGAAGACGGAACGAGCACGACCTACTCGGCCAATACCACGTTTGTCGTGGTGGACGCCAACACCGTCAGTTTTCCAGCGATCAATCATTCCGGGTCGAACGCACGGGTTATCCAGGCCAAGCCCTTCACACTGACCCGCTCGGGCAAACGCTATCTGGGCAACGTCGAGTTTCAGGACGGTGGTCTCAGCACGTCTTGGCGCGACTACATCAACTGGCGGCTGGAGTTCACCGACGACAACGACGCCGATGCCGACGGGATTCCTGACTTGTCGGACACGGTCGCCGTCGCCCCGACGGTCACCGCGCACCCGCAGAGCACAACGGTGATTGTGGGGCAGGCGGTGCAATTCGCCGTGACGGCAACGGGGACTGCTCCGTTCACTTACCAATGGCAACGCAACACCCAGAACATCCCCACCGCCACGGGTGCCACTTACGCCATTACAAGCGCGCAGTTGGCCAATGCCGGTGACTATCGCGTGATCGTAAGCAACGCGGCCGGCAGCGCCACCAGCCAGGTGGCCACGCTGACCGTAAACCCGGCTGCCGTAGCTCCCACCATCAACGGCCATCCGCAGAGTGCCACCGTGACTGTCGGCCAGTCGGTGCAATTCGCCGTAACGGCGACTGGAACCGCACCGTTCACCTACCAATGGCAGCGCAACAGCCAGAACATTCCGCTCGCAACTGGTAGCACCTATTCGCTTTCGAATGTCCAACTGACCGACGCAGCGGATTTCCGGGTGATCGTCCGCAATTCCGCCGGCAACGCCACCAGCCAAGTCGCCAAGTTGTCCGTGAACGCGGTCGCGGTCACCCCGGTGATAACTTCACAGCCGCAGAGCCTAACGGTCACCGAGGGCCAGCCGGCACAGTTCAGCGTGACGGCGACCGGCACGCCGTCTTTGAGTTACCAATGGCGCAAGGGAGACACCGACCTGCCGGGCGCAACCGCGGCGACGATGACCTTCGCAAACACCCACCTCACCAACGCCGGCAACTATGTAGTGGTGGTGAGAAACGGCGCCGGTCAGGCCACAAGTCTGGTGGCCGCTTTGACGGTGACCCCTGCCGTTCCCACGACGCTGCAGATCGTTCGCTTGCGTGGACTGTCAGCCACCGACCTCGATGTGGATGTGAGCGTCACTGCCGGTCGCAATTACGTCCTAGAAGCCACCAGCGACTTCAAGGCATGGACCACGGCCCAATCGTTTTCAGCAACCCAAGCTGCGACGACTGTTCGCACGCCGAGTTCCTCTGCGCCGGCCCGATTTTTCCGGTTGCGCGAGGTAACCGGCGGGCCTCCGGCACCTGTGATTGTCCAGCAACCGAAGGATCAAGCCGTAATTATCGGGCAGCTCGCTTTCTTTACTGTGAAGGTTGAAGGCACCGGCCCATTTACCTACCAGTGGCAACGGGGCGAAATTCCCGTTCCCAACAAGACTTCTCCGACCTTGTTTTTCATAAGTGCCAAACTAAGCGATGCGGGCACCTACAGGGTGGTGGTCACCGGTTCCGGTGGCAGCACAACAAGCGATGACGCGATGCTGATCGTCGATGGACCATGATAGCCCGCAGGCAACCCACAATCTGGCTTATACGAATGGGCGTGTCGCAGTTGGTGATCGCGAGCGCATACTGGCCTCGAGCCAGGCGGATCCAGGCGGGGGGGATGTGCGACATCGGTAATGGCCTGCTCATCGGGGATGAGTATCTTCATGAGCCACCGTGCCTCCCACCGGCTCACACCACCGCGACGCGATTCACCAGTTCGCCGATGCCGGAGATGCGGATACGCACCACGTCACCGACGGCCAGCGTGAACTCGTTCGCCGGCACCACTCCGGTGCCGGTCAGCAGCACGGCACCGCGCGGGAATTCCTGGGATCGGTGCAGCCAGCCGGCGAGTTCCTCGAAGCTGCGCTTGATCTTGCCCACGCCGGTTTCGCCCGCGAACACCTCCGCGCCGTCGCGCTCGATCTTCACGCCGATGGTCCATTCGCGCGCCTCGGCCTCGCTCGCGCCGACGGTGATGAACGGGCCCAGCGCGCACGACGCCCGGTAGGTCTTCGCCTGCGGCAGGTAGAGCAGGTTTTCGCCCTCGATGTCGCGCGAGCTCATGTCGTTGCCGATCGTGTAGCCGACGAGTTCGCGGCGCGTGTTAAAGACCAGCGCGAGTTCCGGTTCCGGGACGTTCCATTTGGAGTCCGCCCGAATGCCAACCTCGCCGCCGGTGGCGACGGTTTTTTCGCCGAGCGCCTTGAAGAAGATCTCCGGCCGCGGCGCGTCATACACGCGGTCGTAAGCCGTGGCGCTGAAGTCCGATTCCTCCATGCGCGCGGTTTTACTGCGCAGGTAGGTGACCCCGGCGGCCCAGACTTCCTGCTGCTCGACGGGCGTGAGCAAGGTCACCTCGCTGAGCTGGAGCCGGCGGGCCGGGGCTTGGGCGAGGGCTTGGAGTCGCCCCACTAGGTCGGGTGAATCCAGGAGCGACGTGAGGCACTCCACGCCCACGGACGACAGGTCCACGAGCGTGTTGCCAGTGGTCAGCAGACCGAGGCAGGGCCAAGGGCGGTGGGCGGAACGGAATCGACAGAGCTTCATGGGCGAAAGCCTGCCGTGGAGCTTGGCGGATGGGAAGTCGCCAACGGCGGAAGGATTTTGGCGGGTTTTTGAAAAACAAAACCGCGCCCCGGAGTGTGTCGGGGGCGCGGCTGGCTTGGGCGAATGAGTTTAGCGGGCGCTGGCTCCCATCGAGAGCAGGAACATGATGTTGTTCGGCGTCTTCTTGAGTTTGCCGAGCAGGAGTTCCATGGATTCGACCGGCGGCACCCCCACCAAGGCTCGGCGGAGAACCGAGATGCGGGGATATTCGTCGGGGTGATAGAGCAGTTCCTCTTTGCGAGTGCCCGAGCGCTCGATGTTGATGGAGGGGAAGATGCGGCGATCCACCAGCGCGCGGTCCAGATGGATTTCCATGTTACCGGTGCCCTTGAACTCTTCGAAGATGACTTCATCCATGCGACTGCCGGTGTCGACCAAGGCCGTGGCCATGATCGTCAGGGAACCGCCTTCTTCGATGTTACGCGCCGCGCCGAAGAAACGCTTGGGTTTGTGCAGCGCGTTGGCGTCGACACCGCCGGAAAGAATCTTGCCCGAGTGGGGTTGCACCGTGTTGTAGGCGCGGGCCAAGCGGGTGATGGAATCGAGCAGAATGACGACGTCCTTCTTGTGCTCGACCATGCGGCGGGCTTTTTCGATCACCATTTCGGCCACTTGCACATGGCGCTCTGGTGGTTCGTCGAAGGTCGAGCTCACCACTTCGGCCCCTTTGCAGGAGCGTTCCATGTCAGTGACTTCCTCGGGCCGTTCGTCGATCAGCAGGATGATGAGGTGGCTCTCGGGGCTATTCTTCAGGATCGCGTTGGCGAGCTTCTGCATCAGCACCGTCTTGCCGGTGCGCGGTGGCGCCACGATCAAACCGCGCGTGCCCTTGCCGATGGGGCAGACGATGTCCACGACCCGGGTGCTGAGCTCGTCGGGCGTGGTTTCGAGGAGGAAACGCCGGTTCGGGAACAGCGGCGTCAGGTTCTCGAAGTGCGTCTTCTCCTTGGCGAGATCAGGGTCCACCCCCGCGACGCGTTCGACGCGCAGGAGGGCGTAGAATTTTTCTTTGTCCTTGGGGGGGCGCACTTGGCCTTCGACGTCGTCGCCGGTCTGGAGGTCAAACCGGCGGATCTGCGACGGCGACACATAAATGTCTTCGGGGCAGGGCAGGTAGTTGAACGCGGGCGAACGGAGGAAGCCGAAGCCCTCGCTCATCACTTCGAGCGTGCCGCGAATAAAGATCGTGCCCCCGGCCTTTAGGTTGCGCTGGACGATCTGGAAGATGATCTCCTGCCGCTTGAGTGTGCCGTAGTTCTCAATGCCGAATTCCTTCGCCACCTCGGCGAGTTGGATGATGGGCATCGGCTGTAACTCATGCAGGTTCAGCGACCGCGGCTGGACGATGAACTCGGGCTGGGGCGGGGAGTAGTCGATGTCTTCCGCGACCGGCTCCGGGTCGGGCTCAGGCGGACGCTGACGCCGCAGGACTGGTTCGGGCTCGGGTTCCGGCTCCGGCTCAGGTTCCGGCTCCGGCGTGGGCTGGAGTGAGAACTCGGCCGGTTCGGCGGTCGGTTCGGAAGCGGTGGAAGCCGTTTCAGCGACGGTAATCGTCGCTGCGGTGTCTTCGGCTGCCTCGACGGCAGATTCAAAGAGCTCGGGCGCGGCTTTGGCGGCCTTCTTCTTGGCCACTTTTTTCTTGGGAGCCGCGGGGTCTTTCGGTGCGCGTGCCATAAAACTAAAGCTGGATGCATGACACGCCGGGGCGACCCTTGCTCCTGCGAATGGAAAGCGCCTATGCGCAACAGAAATCACCAGGGGAAAGTAATGGTGTATCTGGGGGGAGGTTCCCGGACGTGCTACGGCCGCAACATGGCGAGGAAGCGGGCGTGTGCAAGGCCGATTTTTGATAATGGCCCCGGTATTCGCTTGGGGATTTGAACTAGGTTTGGCTTCTAGCGGCGCCCGTGGCACAACCAGCGTCCGACATGGAATACGAAGCGGTCATCGGCCTCGAAACGCACGTCCAGCTCAAGACGAAGTCCAAGATGTGGTGCGGTTGTCCCAACGCGTTTGGGGCGGATCCCAACACCAACGTCTGTCCGATTTGCCTAGGCATGCCCGGCGTGCTGCCCGTGGCCAACGCCGAGGCGTTGCGCCTCACCGTGCTCACGGGTTACCTGCTCAACTGCGAGATTCCCCGCTTCGCCAAATTCGACCGCAAAAACTACTTCTACCCGGATTCAGCCAAGAATTACCAGGTCACCCAATACGACAAGCCCAGCACCGCCCGAGGCTGGGTCGACTTTGAGTTCAGCGGTCTCGGGGCCGGCACCGGACCCGATGGGCTGACCCGGGTGCGCATCACCCGCGCCCACTTGGAAGAAGACGTGGGCAAAAACAACCATTTCGACCGGCACAGCGGCGTGGATTTCAACCGCGGCGGCGTGCCGTTGTTGGAAATCGTCTCCGAACCCGACCTCCGCGGCCCGGAGCACGCCTACACCTACCTCAAGGCGCTCACCGACATTCTCGTGCGGGGCGGCATCAGCGACTGCGACATGGAGAAGGGGATGGTTCGCTGCGACGTGAACGTCTCCGTGCGACCCAAAGGCACCGAGCCGCTCGGGGCCAAGATCGAGATCAAGAACATGAACTCATTTTCCGGGGTTCGGCGGGCGCTGGAATACGAAATCCCGCGCCAGATTGCCGCCGTTCAACGCGGGGAAACGCTGCGGCAGGAAACCCGGCGCTGGGATGACGTCGCCGGCATCACCGAGCCGATGCGTTCCAAGGAAGATGCCCACGACTACCGCTATCTGCCGGAGCCCGACCTGATGCCGTTCTGCCCGACCGACGAATGGCTCGCCGAAATCCGGGCGGGCGTGCCCGAACTCCCATTGCCGCGCAAACTGCGGTTGGTGCGCGAGTTTGGCTTGCCGGCCGGCGACGCTCAGGTGTTGAGCGACAACCTCCCGCTCGGTCAATTCTTCGAACTGGCGGCGGCTGGCTTCCAGCAACCGAAGGCGATCGCCAACTGGGTCATCAACACCTTGGCGGCGAAATTGGCGGAATCCGCGGGCGCGGTCGGCGACTTGAAGTTTGCCCCCGCCGAACTCCGCCAACTCGTCGAACTCGTTGATGGCGGCAAGATCAGCCTCAAGATGGCGCAGGAGGTGTTTGCGGAGATGTTTGCCAGCGGCGAAAAGCCGGGCGTCATCGTCGAAAAGCGCGGCCTTGCCCAAGTCAGCGACACCGGCGCCATCGAAAAACTCTGCGAGGAAGCCATCGCAGCCAATCCCGGCGCCGTGGCCGACTACCGGAGTGGGAAGGTGGCCGCGCTCAATTCGCTCAAAGGCCAGGTCATGAAGCTGTCCAAGGGCAAAGCCAACCCGGCCGTCGTTGGCGACTTGTTGGCGCAGAAATTGGCGGTGTAAGCGGCCCTTTGTGGCTGCCGTGGGGCCAGTCGACTGCGCTAAACCGAGCTCACATTCCCGCCCGCTTCAGCCCCCTTTGAACCGCGGCATCGCGCCCCAGCGTGCGCCACACAAAACCGTCGCGGAGGTTGGCCGCCATCAGGGCGGTGATCCCGACATCGATGCCGATGACATCAGGGTTCACCCAGTCGGTCTGCGGGTTCCAGGCATCCACGAAGCCGTAACGCTTCCAAATCCTGCCGACGGCGCGTTGTTGGTGCAGCGTGCGCAAGCATTCCGCCGGGAGAAAGGGCAGGGAACCGGCCGCCGCGCAGGGCACGATCGTCCCATCCAGCGGCCCACTGTCGGGTGGGCCGCCCCAGCCGACGTAGCCCTTGGCCGAATCACTCGACGTCACGCCCCACCGGTCTTCCGACCACTGCGGAAACCGGGGGCGCTGAGCGACGCTCCACTTCAGGTGGGCGCGGGTGGCTGACACCGAATTGGCGAACCAATCGGTGCCGGCGTCGGGCCGGTTCCGAAAGTCGAACCACGCGTGCGAAAACTGGTGCACGAACAGCGGCGCCGGCGACCACACATAACGCTCCCCCTCGTAGTCGCGCACCGGCCGACTCCACGCCCGCCACGTTTCTGGGGCGAGCGGATGCGTGGCCGACCCGAGGCCGAGCAGGTTGATCAGCATCAGTTCGCAGTAGTGGTCCCAATGCGCGGACAGGAAGCCGCTTTCCGGTTTCCACCCCATGGAAAGCGTCGGTTTGCCGTTGAGAAACCAAGGCCACTCCGCCCGCTCGAACAAGCCGGTGGCAAGGCGTTGGATTTCGGCGTCGTCGGCAAAATAGGCGCGGGCATGCAGGGCGCCGCAAAAGAGAATCGCCGAGTCCACCGAGGACAATTCGCACTGCCAGATGCGCTCGCCGGTGCCCCAGTGGAAGAAATGATAGAAGAAGCCGTGCTCCTGCACTTGGTCGTCGTGCAGCCAGCGCAGCGTGCGGAGGATCTGCGCCTTGAGTTCCGCCCGGGGCGCGTAGTTTCGGGCGTGCGCCAGGCACAGCACCGACAGGCCGAAACCGGTCGCCGCGATGCTCCCGATCGAGCGCGAGTCGGGTTCGCCATCGGCGAGCTTGCGGTCCAGCACCAAGCCGGTTTCCGGATGCGCGGCCTCACGGAAAAACGCGGTCGCCGTCCGTTCCAATTCCTCCAGCAGGCGGTGGTCGGCCGGGGTTGGTTGGAAGCGTTCCCGCGGGTAACGGGCAGGCGGATTTGTCCGGCCGGCCGCACACCCCGCGAGCGCCGCGGTCGCGCCGAGCCCGGCGAGTTGTTGCAAGGCGGTGCGCCGGGAGATTGGTTCCGGTGACGGGGTGGTCATTCACCCGAGGTTGAACGGGGCCGGCCGCGAAAGGTCAAGCCGGCACCTTCTTATCTTGGTTCGCCCAGCCGGAACGCCCCAGACCGATTACCCGAGGTGGTCAACGCCTGCGCCCGCTTCAGCGCTTCGTCTACGTTCTCGCAGACATTCTCTTGGCCGACGCGGTCGATGAATCCGGCGTTGGACAAGGCCATCAGAGGTTGGGTGTGCGGACCGGCGAGCAGCAGCCAGCGGTGATGGCGGCGCAGCTTGGCGTGCAGTTCCTCCAGCGCGTGAATGCCGGTGGCGTCCATCGCCATCACGCGTTTCATGCCGAGGATGAGCACGTCGGGTTGGCGGTCGGCGCCGCGGAGGGCGGTTTCCAATTTGTCGGCGGTGCCGAAGAGGAAGGCCCCCGCGACCTGATAGACCAGCACGCCCTTGGGCACCGCCTTGCCGTGCAAGGAATCTTCCGGTGCGAGGTCGAGCGCGCGTTCGTCCACGCTGGTGATCTGGGTGGTCTCCGAAACGCGGCGAATGAATAGGAACGCGGCCAGAATCAGGCCGACTTCAACCGCCAGTGTCAGGTCGGCCACGACGGTCAGGACAAACGAAATCAGGAACACGCTGGCATCGCTCTTTGGCCAGCCGCGCAACCGGCCAAAATTGCGCCATTCGCCCATGTTCAACCCGACGACGACGAGGATCCCGCTCAACACCGGCAACGGAATGAACTGCGCGAGCGGAGCCGCCACCAACAGGATGCCGAGCAGGGTCGCCACATGCACGAGGCCAGCCACCGGGGTGCGGGCGCCGGAACGGATGTTCGCCGCCGTGCGGGCAATGGCGCCGGTCGCGGGCAGGCCCCCAAACACCGCCGAACCGAGATTCGCGGCGCCTTGGGCGATCAGTTCCGTGTTGGAGTCGTGTTTGTCTTCAACCATCCCGTCGGCCACCACGCAGCAGAGCAGCGACTCGATGGCGCCGAGCAGCGCAATGGTGAACGCCGGCCGGATGAGAAATCGCATCTGATCCAAGTCGAACACCGGCAAATGTGGGCGCGGCAGCGATTGTGGAATGGCGTCGGGACCGAAGCGCGAGCCGATGGTTTCGACGCCCAGCGGAAGCAGCGCTGCGGCCAGCGTGCCGAGCACCACTGCCGCCAGCGAAGGCGGCACCCAGCGCGACCAGTCGGCCGGCCACACTTTGATCAGCAGCGCCGCCAGCAAGGCCATCACCACGGCGGGCCAGTGGAGGTGATCCAGGTGCCGGGTGATGAAAGTGAGCTTGTGGATAAAGTCGGCTGGGACTGTTTCCGAGGGCGCAAGTTGAAGTCCCAGAAAGTCGCGGAGCTGAGTGCTGAGGATGTAAACGGCAATACCCGCGGTGAACCCCGCGATCACCGGCATCGGGATGTATTTGATCATCGCGCCCATGCGCGCAAAACCGAGCGCCATCAGGATAAGCCCGGCGAGCGCCGTGCAGATGATCAGGTTGTCGGTGCCGTGCTGCTGGGCGACCGCCAAGACGACCGGAATAAACGCGGCTGTGGGCCCGCCGATGGCGACGCGTGAGCCGCCCAACGCGGAGACCAGAAACCCCGCCACGATACCGGTTACGATGCCAACCGCCGGCGTGGCGCCCGAAGCGATGCCGAGCGCCATGCTGAGCGACAGCGCGATGATTCCCACAGTCAGGCCGGCGGTGAAGTCGGCGCGAAAGTCGGCGCGGCTGTAGGCGCGCAGGCAATCGAGCAACCGCGGCCGGAAAATGGGTGGTGTCGGCATGGCGCTGATCCGCATTGATGACACCGCGAAGGCGGCGCGGGGTCAACGTTTGGGAAAACTACCAGTGCGGGGCGGTTGGGGCGCGGCCTCCTGCATCAGATCAACCAAACCGCGGTGGGTGACGAACCAGAAAATCGCGCCCGCGAGGGTGCAACCCACCGCCGGCACCCCGAGCGCCGCAGGGCCAAACCGATCATCGGCGATCACGCCAATCCAGCCCCCGAGTCCGAAAGCCCCGAACAGGCTGGCGAGGAACCCCAGTTTCCAAAACTCGATTTGCCGGTGGCGCAGCCAGTGGCCGAGCATCACGCCGATGTCGGTGACGACCCCGGTGACGTGAGTCGTGCGAATCATCAGGCCGCAATAACTGCTCGCCATGGCGTTTTGCAGGCCGCAGGCCATGGCGACCGCCGGCAGGCCGAGCCGGTGCTGGGCAATCAACAGCCCGGTGGCCATGCTGAGAAGGGCCCCCTCCACCATGAGCGCCACCCCGTAACGCCGGCTAGGAACTAGCTTCAGGGCGCCCACCATCAGGCCCGCCAACATCGCGCCCACGAGGAACCCAAGGATGATTCCCAAGGAGGCAAAGGCGTCTTCCCGGTGGCCCCCATGGAGGTCGATGCCCAGCCGTGAGACGGCCCCGGTCATGTGGCTGACAGGGGTGTGAAAAAAGCCGAGGGCCGTCGAATTGATGAACCCCGCCATGGCCGTGAGCAGTAGGGCGCCGGGGTAAAGGTGGCGTATCCGACGATGTGCTTGCGCCCGGTCAAATGGTTGAGGGTGCGAGTAGGGCATCGAGTCCAAGGGCAGAGTGGCTTCCGCGTCGGGCGATGCAAGCCGGGGGCCGGGTGGTGGCGGGGCGAATTTCCGGAAGAAGTCGGCGGCGGGTTCGGGATTTTCATTGCCTCCACGCCGACTGGCCGGCGTGATTTGGGCACCGCATGAAAGCTTCCCGTCGATTGTTTGTGGCTGCGTTGGGCGCGGCCGTTCTCTTTGCCTCCGGCTGTGCGACGTCGTCGTCGGTCGGCACCGGCGGCTCGTTCAAGGGGCCCGTCGGCCTTCAACTCTACAGCCTGCGCGGCCTGTTCACCAAGAGCGTGCCGCAAGGCTTGGTCCTGACCAAAAGTTACGGCGTCCGGGACGTCGAACTCGCCGGCACCTACAATCTGCCGCCGGAAAAATTCAAGGCGATGTTGGACGAGCACGGCTTGAATCCGATCGCCGGCCACTTTTCGTTCGATAAATTGCGGGACGATCCCGAAGCCGTGGCCCGGGAATCCAAAGCACTGGGGCTGAAATACGCCGGCTCCGCTTGGATTCCCCACCAAGGCGCCTTTGACGAAACCCAAGCCAAAGCCGCCGCCGCGGTGCTTAACCGCGCGGGTGAGGTGTTCGCCAAGCACGGGCTCAAGGTTTATTACCACTGCCATGGCTTTGAGTTTCAGCCCGGTGTGATCCCCGACGGCCGCAAGGGCATGGATGTGCTGATGGCCGAGACCAATCCCAAGTATGTGGATTTCCAGATGGACATCCTGTGGGTCACTTTCCCCGGTGAAGACCCCGCCGAATGGCTCGCGAAGTATCCCGGCCGCTGGGTTTCGCTCCACATGAAAGATCTGAAGAAAGGGGTGAAGACCGGTTCCCATGTCGGCGGCACGGATCCGAACAACGACGTGGTGCTCGGCACTGGCCAGATGAATTGGCCCAAGATCCTTGCTGCCGCGAAGCGGGCCGGCGTGAAGTATTACTTCATCGAAGACGAATCGGCCGACGCGGCGAACCAGATCCCGCAGACCCTGAAGTTCCTCGAACAGGTGAAGTTCTGAGCGAAGCCAATTCCTTCCGGCCCGCCTTTTTGGCGGGCCTTTTTTGTGCCCCATCCCGCGGCGCCGGGGGGCTATTTCTCCCCGGTTGCGAGGAGGGTTTCGAAGTTGGGCTCCTGCTCTTCGCGGGCGACGACACTGATCTCGACCTTCTTGAAGCCGGCATTTTCTAGCCATTGATGCAGGTCGCTTTCCGCAAAACCCAGCCAGCGATCCCCATAAAGTTCCTGGGCCTTTTCGAAGCGATGTTTCACCAGATCCAGCACCAAGACTTGGCCGCCGGGGCGCAGGATGCGGTGGGCGCTGGCCAAGGCGAGGGCCGGATTGTCGGCGTGATGCAGCGCCTGGCTTAGGATGACGAGATCCACGCTCGCATCCGTGATCGGCGGGTGTTCGAGGTCCCCTTGGCGAAACTCCAGGTTGGTGAGCCCGTTTTCCTTCGCCTTGCGGGCTCCGAATTCGACCATCTTTTCGGAGTTGTCCACGGCGATGACGCGCTTGCAACGGCGGGCGAGCAGTTCGCTCAGCAACCCTTCGCCAGAACCGAGGTCGGCGACTTCCAGCGGCGGCAGGATACGCAGCAGCAAGTGGCCGAAGGCCTGCCACGAACGGCCCGGCCCATAACTGCGGTCAAAACGGCCGGCGACTTGGTTGAAATAGACCTGCGCCTGCTCGGTGCGCCGCGCGTGGACTCGGCGCAGGTTCACCAGATCGCTGTCGTGTTCGGGCAGTTCCTTGGCACCCCGGATCGCGAACTGGGTGAATTCGCGGATGTGCGCGTCGGCGTGTGGGCTGAGCCGGTAAAAAGTGCGCTTACCGTCGCGGCGCGCGCTGACCAGGCCCGTTTCGGCGAGCAGGCCGAGATGGGTGGAAATGCGGGACTGGCCGAGGCAGGTAATTTCCTGCAATTCGTTGACCGACAGCTCCTCCTTTTCCAGCAATGCCACGATGCGCAGCCGGGTCGGATCGGCGAGCGCGCGGAGGGATTTCAGGGTGGAGGACATGCCAGTTCTGGCCGCCATAGAAGCGGACTGGCCGAGGCTTGGCGAGTGGGGAACCGGGGGGGCCGCCTTTGGGCCAAGCTTTAGAAGCCCGCGGCCGAACCTTCGTTGCGAGGATCGGCCGTGCCGACGAAGCCGCCGTCTGGCGCGAGGCCGACGGCTTGGGCCGCGCCGAGGGATTTTTCGATCACGACCTGGTGGCCGCGCTTCCGGAGTTCGGCGATCACCGCGTCGCCGAAGGCCGCTTCGACATGCAGTTCATCCGGCTTCCACTGGTGATGCAGGCGGGCCCCGGCGAGGGCTTCGCGAGGTGATTTGCCGAAATCCACGGTGCGCAGGATCGCCAGCAACGTCTGCGAAATGATCGTGGGTCCGCCCGCGGCGCCGACGCTCAGGATGGGTTTGCCGTCCTTGAGGACGAGCGTGGGGCTCATGCTGGAAAGCGGGCGTTTGCCGGCGGCGATGGCGTTGGCCTTGGCGCCGACGAGGCCGAAGTAGTTCGGCACGCCGGGCTGCGCGGAGAAGTCGTCCATGTGGTTGTTGAGCAGGATGCCGGTGCCGGGCACGACGACCTTGCTGCCGAAGCTGGTATTAAGCGACGCCGTGCAAGCAACCCAGTTGCCCTCCGCGTCGGCGGTCGAGAAGTGCGTGGTGTGGCGGCTTTGCTCCCGCCGGAAGAAGTCCGCGTCGGCGAACGGCGGCGTGCCCGCGCCCGCGACCGTGGTGGCGCGATCCGGCCGGATGCCTTTTGCAAGTCCGGCGGCATAGCTCTTGGAGATCAGGCCGGTGGGCACCTTGGTGAAGTCGGGATCACCCAGCCATTTCGCGCGGTCGGCGAAGGCGAGCTTCATCGCCTCGGCCACGGTATGGACGAAGTCGGCCGAGGTGTCGCCCATGGCCCTCAGGTCGAAGCCTTCGAGCAGGTTCAGGATTTCGACGATATGGACGCCGCCAGAGCTGGGCGGCGGAAAGCTCACGAGCTCGTAACCGCGGTAGGTGCCGCGCACGGGTTCGCGCGGAACCACTTCGTAGCGGGCGAAGTCGGCGGCGGTGACGAGACCGCCGTTGGCCTGCATCCACACGGCGGTTCGCCGAGCGAAGTCACCGCGGTAGAACCAGTCCACACCCTGGGTGGCCAGCGCCCGATACGACTTCGCGAGGTCGGGTTGCTTGAGTAAGTCGCCCTTGGCCGGGACGGTTGGCAGGGCGCGGAGAAAGATCGTGCGCGCGTCCGGGAAGGCGGCCAGTTCGTTCCGGGTGGCCCGAACGCGGCTGGCGTAGTGGCTATCAATCGGGAAACCGATTTCGGCGACCTTGGCCGCGGCTTCGAGCAGTTGAGCCAGCGGCAGGCGACCGAAGTTGGTGCTGGCGTAGGCGAGCGTGGCCAGTTCGCCCGGAATGCCCACGGCCAGCGCGCCGTCTTGGCTGAGTTTGGAATCGGCCTTGCCCTCGCGCAGGAACATGTCGCGGGTGGCTCCAGTCGGGGCGGTTTCGCGGCCATCCAGCGTGAGGAGGCGCCCATCGGCGAGTCGAAGGGTCATAAAGCACCCGCCGCCGATGCCAGAGTTGTGGCCGTCCACCACGCCCAACGTCAGCGCGCAGGCGATGGCGGCATCCACGGCGTTGCCCCCAGCCCGGAGCGCGTCGAGGCCCGCTTGAGTCGCGATGGGGTTGACGGTGGCGACGCTGCCGCGCTGAGCCGAAGGCGACTCCCGGGGAATCGGCGAAGTGGTAGCGCGGAGCCCGAAAATCGTGCCGAGCAGGAGAAAGAGGGTTAAGGCGGGCCGCTTCATTTCCGAAGGTAGGATGACCAAAATGCCCGTTGACCGCGACGGCAACTTACCTATCGTCGCATCCTGATACGTCAATACGTTGACGCGACAGTTATCAAAAAATCACGAAGTTCATGAGCAAACGTTTCATCTTCTCGTCTGAGTCCGTCGGCGAAGGCCATCCCGACAAGGTTGCCGATACCATTTCCGATGCGGTGCTCGACGCCTGCCTTGCGCAGGACAAGCACAGCCGCGTGGCCTGCGAGACCTATGTGAAGTCCAACATCGCCATCGTCGGCGGTGAGATTACGACGCGTGCCAGCCTCGACTTCGTGAAGATCGCCCGGGAAGCCATCCGCGAGATCGGTTACGTGAACGACGACGACGTGTTTCACGCCGACAAGGTGTTCGTGAACACGATCATCACCCAGCAGTCCCCCGATATTTCGCAGGGTGTGGATGCCAAGGCCGCCAAGGGCAAGAAGAAGGCCGAGCAGGGCGCCGGCGACCAGGGGTTGATGTTTGGTTACGCCAGCGATGAGACGCCGGAGTTGATGCCCGCGCCGATCATGTTCGCGCATCGCTTGGGCCGTAAGCTCACGCAGATCCGCAAGAGCGGGAAAATTCATTGGCTGCGTCCGGACGCGAAGTCGCAGGTGTCCGTCGTTTACGAGAACGACCAACCGGTCGCGATTTCCAACGTCGTCATTTCCACGCAGCACACCGCCGATGTGGAGCACAAGCAGATCGAAGAGTTCTGCATCGAAGAGGTCATCAAGAAGGTGTTGCCGAAGGGTCTGCTCACGCCGGACACCCTGTTTTTGATCAACCCGACCGGCCGGTTTGTGGTCGGTGGGCCTCAGGGCGACACCGGCTTGACCGGTCGCAAAATCATCGTGGACAGCTACGGCGGCTTCGGTCGGCACGGTGGGGGTGCCTTCTCCGGCAAAGATCCGAGCAAGGTGGACCGCAGCGCCGCTTACATGGGTCGCTACGTGGCGAAGAATATTGTGGCTGCGGGTCTCGCCGCACGGGCTGAGATTCAGTTCGCCTACGCCATCGGGTATCCCGAACCCGTCAGCGTTTACGTCAACACCTTCGGCTCCGCCAAGGAGGGTCTGTCCGACGAAGCGATCACCACCGCCGTGCAAAAGGTCTTCTCCTTCAAGCCGGCCGACATCGTGGCGCAGCTCAAGTTGCTCCGACCGATCTACGGCAAGACCACGAATTACGGCCACTTCGGAAAGGACGACAAGGAACTCACCTGGGAAGCCACCGACAAGGTCAAGGCGCTCCAGAAGGCCGTCCGCTGAATCTCGAAGTGATCGGACTTCAAGCTCCTGCGGCCGGGCACTGCGGTGCCCCCACGCTGCCTGAAGGCTGATTACCCAACTTTGATCCCCGATACTCTTTAAAAATATGGCCAAAGCCAAAAAAGCCCCTGCCACCGTCGCGCTCGCCGAAGTCGCCAACGCCCTGCCCAACTTGGGCCTCTATGCGGCCAACACGCCGTCGGGCAAGGACTACATCGTCCGCGACCTCGCGCTCGCCGAATGGGGTCGCAAGGAAATCGCCGTCGCCGAGCATGAGATGCCCGGCCTCATGTCGGTCCGGAAGAAGTATGCGAAGACCAAGCCGCTGAAGGGCGTGCGCATCACCGGTTCGCTGCACATGACCATCCAGACCGCCGTGCTCATCGAGACGCTCGTCGCGCTCGGAGCCAATGTGCGCTGGGCTTCCTGCAACATCTTCTCCACCCAAGACCACGCCGCCTCGGCCATCGCCGCGACCGGCACGCCGGTGTTTGCGTGGAAGGGCGAGACGCTGGAAGAATACTGGGAACTCACCCTCAAGGCGGTCTTGTTCCCCGGCGACCAAGGCCCCGAACTCGTCGTCGATGACGGCGGCGACGTGACCTTGCTCATCCACAAGGGCTATGAACTCGAACAAGGCGACAAGTGGGTCGACAGCAAGAGTGGTTCGCACGAAGAGCAGGTCATCAAAAACCTCCTGAAGCGGGTCGCGAAGGAAAAGCCCGGCATCTGGACCAAGATCGTGAAGGCTTGGAAGGGCGTCTCTGAGGAAACCACCACCGGTGTGCACCGCCTCTACAAGTTCGCCGAACAGGGCAAGCTGCTCGTGCCCGCCATCAACGTGAACGACTCCGTGACCAAGTCGAAGTTCGACAACCTCTACGGTTGCCGTGAATCGCTGGCCGACGGCATCAAGCGCGCCACCGACGTCATGCTCGCCGGCAAGGTCGCCGTCGTCTGCGGTTACGGCGATGTCGGCAAAGGCTCGGCCCATTCGCTCCGTGCCTACGGCGCCCGCGTCATCGTCACCGAGATCGACCCCATCAACGCCCTTCAGGCCGCGATGGAGGGATTCCAAGTCAACACGATCGAAAGCACCCTCGGCGTGGGCGACATCTACGTCACCACCACGGGCAACTGCGACATCATCACGGTTCAGCACGTCCTCGCGATGAAGGACCAAGCGATCGTCTGCAACATCGGCCACTTCGACAACGAGATCCAAGTGGACAAGCTCAAGGCGACCAAGGGAGTCACCATTGAGAACATCAAGCCGCAATACGACCGCTACCACCTCCCCGGCAATAAGAGCATCTACCTGCTCGCCGAAGGCCGCCTCGTGAACCTCGGTTGCGCCACCGGCCATCCGTCCTTCGTTATGTCCAACTCGTTCACCAACCAGACGCTCGCACAGATCGACCTCTGGGCGAACAAGGACAAATACGAGAACACGGTCTATCGCCTGCCCAAGAAGTTGGACGAAGAGGTCGCCCGCCTGCACTTGGAAAAGATCGGGGTCGTGCTGACCAAGCTAACCAAGTCGCAAGCCGACTATCTCGGAGTCGCCGCTGACGGTCCCTACAAGCCCGAGCACTACCGCTACTGAGCGGATGGGCCGCGCGACTGCGCTGCCAACATTTCAAGGCGGACCACCGAAAGGTAGTCCGCCTTTTGCTATTTAACGTGGTAGCCTGGAGCGCCTCAGGGGCCTTGAAGTTCGCTTTGAGCCCGACCGGCGAGCGGATCCGTTACGGGGCTTCCACGTCAGGACTGCCACCCAGTTGGGTGGGTTTTCCGGAGTGCCATGTAAGCGGTTGGCTCCCGTGCTTCAGGCCATCGGGTCCCGATTTTCCATCACAAACCAATCTTCCACCCGTTGCCGCGCCCATGGGGTTTTGCGCAGGAAGGTCAGGCTGGATTTCACCGTCGGATTGAACATGAAGCAGCGAATCGGAATGCGGTCGGCCATTTCCTGCCAGCCATGCCGGTCGGCTAGCGTCTGCACGATGGTTTCCAGCGTGATGCCGTGCAGGGGATCGCGGGGGTGAGAACGAGGGGTCGACATCGGAGGCGGCAGGTTAGTGGGGGGCGGCCCCCGGAGTCAAAAAGACCGCGGCGACCGGGGCGATTCAGGGTTTGAGCGTGGCAACGTCGTTCGTCGAGAAGCGGACATACGGGAAACACTCGGGAATATGCGAATCCCAGACGCGATGCGGGCTCAAAAACCAGCCGCCGGAGTCCTTGGCCGGGGCGGCCTCCTTGTAGGTGTTGAAGCGCGAGAGGTCGATCCGCCACACGTCGCCGTCCTTCGGGGCGCCCGGTTGGCCGTCGGGGCTGAGCCACTTCATGCCGGCCCAGGGAAAGGCGAGTTCGACGGTCCAACCGCGGTCCCGGTCCGCGTCGTGGTTGAGCGAGCCGTCGATGAAGACCGCGGTGCGTTTGCCGGGGAAGTGCCAGTCGAAGTGGCCGAGGCGTGGCCCGCGCGGATGCGTGGTGAAGCCGACCCCGTTGAACGGGCGCAGGTTCTTCCGGGCAAACTCCGGCGCCGCCGCAAAACCGGCGGTCTGGTAGGCCGCTTCCCAGAGGAAGAAGACTTCGTAACTGGTGTTGTGGGCGTTGAGCTCGAACTCGTAATAGGCGTTGGGGCCCGCGATGAAGACTTCGATGTCGTTGTCTTCGTAGATCGGTGAGTTGTTTTCCGTGAATTTGGCCCGCACGAACGGTTCTTCCACCCGGATGCCGAGGTAGAGATTTTCGTGGTCCCACACGATGGTGGCCCGGGTGTCGTGGAGCGTTGGCGCCCCCGTCAGGATGTCCACGTAGCGGGCCGAGGCGGGCGCCAGTTTCCACACCGGTTCGTCGAGCCGGCCATCGATCACCAACGGCTGGGTCGTCCGATACGCCGAATAGTGGGCCACTTCGCGGTCGGGGCAGGGCAGTTTGGAACCGGTCGCGGTTTCAGCCGCGGTTCCCACCCACGCAAGGCCGGCCGCCAGCAGCAGCCTGCCGGGGAGGGAGAGGTCGCCGAAGTTTAACATCGCCCCAGCGTGTCGGTCGGGGCGAGCGGCGACAACCGAAAGCGCGGAAACATGGGGCGCCAAGGTGAGCTTAACCGGACAAAATTCATCTGCTTCCATTTGCTAAACTGCCCGCCATGCAGTTTTCTAGGGGCACGATTATGGCAGCGGTTCCGATCAAATTTACTACCAAGCCGAAGACCAACGGGTTTCTGCCGATGTCCCGGGCCGAGATGAATGCCCGTGGCTGGACCGAGCTCGACGTGCTGCTCATCACTGGCGATGCCTACGTGGATCACCCTTCGTTCGGGGCGGCGATGATCGGGCGCGTGCTGGAAGCCATGGGGTTGCGGGTTGGAATCGTGGCGCAGCCGGATTGGACGGACATCGAGTCCATCCAAGTCATGGGCGCCCCCAAGCTCTTCATCGGCGTCACGGCGGGCAATTTAGACTCGATGTTGTCGAACTACACCGCGGCGCGCCACAAGCGGAAGGACGACGTTTATAGCGCCGGGGGCGTGCCGGGAAAACGGCCCAACCACGCCGCCGTGGTCTATTCGCAGATGGCTCGCCGGGCGTTTCCCCGGGTGCCGGTGGTGCTCGGTGGCATGGAAGCCTCGATGCGGCGGGTCGCTCAATACGACTACTGGGAGGACAAGCTGAAGCCGTCGATCATGGCCTTCGCCAAGGCCGACGTGCTGGTTTACGGGATGGGCGAGAGTGCCATCCGCGAAATCGTCACCCGGCTCCGGGCCGGCAACTCGGATTTCAGCAACATCCGCGGCACGGCCCTCTTTCTTGGCAGCAAGGCGACGGCCGAGGCGGATTTCAGCGACTGCATCATCCTGCCCTCATGGGAGGAATTGCAGGCGGACAAGACGCTCCTGATGCGGCTGACCAAGGTCGTCGAGGCGCAGCAGACGCCCTACAGCGGCAAACGCCTCGTCCAAATGCACGGCAACCGCGCCCTGCTGCAAGAGGCGCCCGCCTTTCCCGTGGATGGCCCGGAGCTCGACGCCCTCTACGAACTCCCGTTCATGCGGTTGGCGCATCCCAGCTACCAGGAGCCCGTGCCTGGATTCGCCACGATCAAGGATTCGATCATCGTCTCCCGCGGCTGCCCGGGTGGCTGCACCTTCTGCGGACTCGGCTTTCATCAGGGCAAGTTCTTGTCTAGCCGCAGCGTGGAATCCGTTATGAAGGAAATTCGCACGTTGACCGAGTCCGATACGTTTCGGGGCACCGTTTCCGACTTGGGCGGCCCGACCGCCAACCTCTACGGCGCCAAGAATGGGCACGCCGAGGAATGCAAAAAATGCCACCGGCCGAGCTGCCTGTGGCCGAGCATCTGCCCGATCTTCGGCATCGATGAAAAAGCGGGGCTGGATCTGCTCCGCGGCGCCCGGGCTCAGCCCGGCGTGAAGCACGTCTTTGTGCAGTCCGGCATCCGCATGGATGTCGCGCTCCGCACCCCGGAATACATGAAGGAACTGGTGCAAAACCACGTGTCCGGCCACATGAAGGTCGCGCCCGAACACATGGACCCCGCCACGCTGCGCCGTATGCGCAAGCCCGCGGCCGATTTCCCGGCCTTCATGGAAAAGTTCTTCGAACTCAGCGAAGAGGCCGGCAAAGAGCAGTATCTCGTGCCGTATTTCATCTCGAGTTTCCCCGGTTGCACCGAAAAAGAAATGGGCGCCGTGGAATCGTTCCTCAAGGAGGAGAAGTGGAACCTCCAACAGGTGCAGGACTTCATCCCGCTGCCCATGACCGGCTCGGCGGCGATGTATGTCACCGGCCTCGACATCAACACCGGCCAACCGATCCCCGTGGTTCGCGGCGCCGGTGACCGCGAACGCCAGAAACGCATGCTTCGGCCGAATCCGGTCAACGAGGTGCGTGTCACCGGCAGTCGCCGGCGCATGGCCTCCGCGGAGTTCTGCTCCGGTGCCCCGATGGGCGCCCAGATGGACACGGTGGATTAGGTGGAATACGTTCGCCGCGCTGCCGCTATGTTTCCCCGGTGTCTCATGCGCCTGCTGACACTTTTCGTCGGGTTGTTCAGCGCGGTCGGCGCCGTAGTCGTGGACAACTTCACAGGCGGAGTCTCCGGTTGGCTGATGCAGGGGAACTGGACGTTGGTCGAACAATCCGACGGGCAGACCGTGTTTCGCGGCGAAGGAACCGGCGATGCGTTTGCCCGGCACCGCACGCTGCGGCTGGGGACGTCTTGGCGGATCGAGGTGGATGTCCGCTTCCGGCGGTATTACGCGGATGGCTACAATCGCGCGCTGGCGGCGTTTGCGCTATTTTCAGCCTTGGATTCCGGCGTCCAACTGGAGGCCAATCTGGGTCATCGCACCAACAACAGTGTTCAGGTCGACACTCAGTGGTTCAATCCGTCGGATGCCACCTGGCGCAATGTGTTGCAGACCGCCTGGTCGCCCAATTCGGCTGCGACCTACCGCCTGCATCTTTATCGGGCTCCCGGTGCCGACCGTTTGATCCTGAAAGCCGTCGGCACGAACGGAAGCCAGTTCATCGCCCAGTCGTCCCCGATTCCAGTCGAAGTGCTGGACCGGATGCAGGTTCCCGGCCTGCGGGTGAATTCCGGCCAGGTCGAATTCGACAACTTCCGCTTGGAAAGCCCCTACACGCCGCCCGCTCCGCCGGCCATCCGGGTCCAACCGCAGGGGCAGACCGTGCTCACCGGAATTGACGTCAACCTGAGCGTGGAAGCGTCAGGCTCCGGGCCGTTGAGCTACCAGTGGTTCAAAGGGGTTGCTCCCGTCGCCGGCGCCACCAACGCGACCTACGCTCTGGGCAAGACGCGTCCCGCGAACGCCGGCAATTACTCGGTTCAAGTCAGCAACGGAGAAAGCCTCAGCGTCAGTCCAGCCGCAGCGTTGAAAGTGATTGATGCGTGGCTTCGTCCGGCCGTGTCGGTGCGAACCAACGGGCTGGTGGGTGACCGTTTTCCTATCGAAGTTCGGGCCCCGGCCGGCACGGCCTTCGAGATTCAGCACACGGTCGATTTTTCGGCTTGGACCAAGCTCACGCAGTCCGTCGGCACCGGCTTGCCAGTGGAACTATCAGTCCCGGTTGGGGAAGTGGGACAGGGTGGTTTTTTGCGCCTAGTCGTGCCCTGAATCTTCGCCGCTCACGCTGGTTGATCCGGATAAAAATCCCGGCTGAGCGTGAACTGGAGCGCGCTCACGGCCAGAGTCAGTTCGCCATAGGCTTCCGCGGCTTCCGCCCAAGTCAGCCCCGCAGGAGGTTGGCCGGATTCGAGGGCTCGCTTCGCGCTGCGGAACCGTTTGCTCAAGGGTAGGGCCGTGTCGTGGTCGCCGAGGGTCGCAAGCGCCCGCTGGACGGCGTCACGCTGCTTCCGAGCCTCGCGGATGCGCCGGAGCGCGACGTCGGCTGACCGTTCGCCGGCCGACACGGAACGGAGCAGCGCACAGTCGAATTCCCGACAACGGGCGGGCCGCTCCGCGTAGAACGCGCACCGGCAGTCCGCTCCCAACGCCGAGCAGGGCTGGGCGAACTTGAGCACGGCCTTGCCTTCGGCCTCCTTGCCCCGACGGAGTTTTTGTCCGAGCGCCCGGAGCCGTTCCGCGGCATCACCCGACTGTAGCTCCACGTCGGCAAAGAGTGTGCCGTCGCAACACAGCCCGCAGGTGAGGCACAGGCGAGCCGACGCGTCAGCCGATGAGCTCATGGAGCGAGGGGGGCTGGAGCCTGCTCGTCGGGTTATTCCGCGACGTAAACATTCTTCACCTCAGAGTAGCCTTCCATCGCCGCCATGCCGAGGTCGCGGCCGAGTCCGCTGGCTTTGAAGCCGCCGAAGGGTGCCTCGACGTGGACGCTGCTGTGCGAGTTCACGCTCAGCACGCCGCTTTGCACCGTGCGGCTGACGCGCAGAGCGCGCGACAGGTTGTTGGTCCAGATCGAGCCGCTGAGGCCGTAGGGGGAGGCATTGACCTCGCGCAGCATCTCCGCTTCGTCGTCGAACGGCGTGATCGCCACGACCGGGCCGAAGATTTCTTCGCGCCAGCAGCGGTCGTTCTTGCCCACGTCGAGCAGGACGGTGGGTTCGAGGTAGAAGCCCTTGGAGTGGGGGCGGCCGCCGCCGGTGGCGAACGTGCTGCCCTGCTTGCGTGCGTCGGCTAGGTATTCTTCCACGCTGGCGCGCTGGCTGGCGCTGACCATGGGCCCGAGCTGGGTTTCGGCCTTGGTGGGATCGCCGACGATGAGCTTTTGGGTCGCGGCGACGAACTTCTCGACGAAGGCGGCATAGACGCTGCGTTCCACGAACATGCGGCTGCGGGCGCAGCAATCCTGACCGGTGTTGGCAAAGACGCTCATCGGCGACGATTCCGCGGCGCGCTGCCAATCGGCGTCGGCAAAGACGATGTTGGGCGACTTGCCGCCGAGTTCGAGGGACACGCGTTTGATGTCGCGGGCGGCGAGTTCCATGATGCGCCGGCCAATCTCGGTCGAGCCGGTGAAGGACACTTTGCGGATCAGCGGGTGCGTGACCAGTGCGTCACCGACGGCGGCGCCGGGTCCCGACAGCACTTGCAAGACACCTGGGGGCAGGCCCGCCGCGTGCGCGATCTGGCCGAGTGCCAAGGCGGTCAAGGGCGAGAGTGAAGCAGGCTTGAGCACTACGCAGTTACCGGCGGCGAGGGCCGGGGCGGCTTTCCAAGCGGCGATGGGAAAGGGGAAATTCCACGGCACGATCGCCGCCACGACGCCCATGGATTGGCGGAGTGTATAGTCGAGTCCGCCGCGGGCGACGGGGATGGTTTGGCCGCAGAACTTGCCGACGGCGCCGGCGTAATACTCGAACACCCGGGCGCCCAGCAGCACCTCGTCGCGGGCATCGCTGATGGGCTTGCCGATCTGGAGCATCTCAAACTCGGCGAGGTGTTCGGCGTAGTCGCGGAGGAGTCGGGCGATGGCGAAGAGAATTTCGGCGCGTTTGCCCGGTGCCAAGTCCCGCCAACCGCCTTCCCAAGCGCGGTGGGCGGATTCCACCGCGGCATTTACATCTTCGGCGCCCGCGGCGGCGACTTCGGCAAAGGGCTGTTCGGTGGCGGGATTGATCAGGTGGGTTGTGCGGCCGGATTTTGCGGCGTGCCAGGCTCCGTCCACGAACAACTGCGAAGGTAACTTCATGGGCGAAGCCTCCCGATGTGGTCGCCGCGGAGCAATCCCCCATGTTTGTGAATCGGGGGGTGAATTTTGTTGGGTGAAGTTCCCAAATTCCCGCTCGCCGCCCGCCGCCGGACATGGTTCAACAGGGGCTTGCGATCGGGCACCGATAGCTCAATTGGATAGAGCTTCTGACTTCGGATCAGAAGGTTGCAGGTTCAAGTCCTGCTCGGTGCACCACTTCAAACGCGAACCCCGGCCAGACACACTCCAAAAAAATCCTTAGGGCGTCACCGCCCCCTCAACGTTTCACGCCGAGTTAGTGGAGAGTTTGGTCCAACGCCTCCAGCAGGGTTTCGGCGGTGAAGGGTTTGGTCAGAAATTGAGTGACGCCATACGACTTCAGTTTCTCGATCCGTTCCGGGTCGCCCCCTTCGATGAGTCCGCTCGCGGCGAGGCACCGGGTGCCGGGTTTGATCCGCTGGAGTTGGGAGACCAACGTGACGCCGTCCATGATGGGCATCATGATGTCGGTGATCACCACGGCTACGTCGGCTTGGTTTTGGGCAAAGGTCAGCAAGGCATCGACGCCGTTCGCGGCTGTAAGCACGCGGTAGCCGGAGCTCTTCAGGAGGGTTTCGCCCACTTCTAGGATGCCTGGTTCGTCGTCGACCAGCAGCACTAGTTCGTTTTTCCCCTGCGGCAATTGCGGCCGCTTTTGCTGGCGTGCGTCTTCCACTTCGTCGGCCGGCAGTGCGGGCAGGAAAATTGTGAAACGGGTGCCTTGTCCGGGAGTGCTGTCCACGGAGACGGCGCCGGCATGCCCGCGGAGGATACCCACGACGGTGGATAACCCTAGGCCGGTGCCTTTGCCTTGTTCCTTGGTGGTGAAGAACGGATCGAAAATCCGGTTAACGATCTCCGGCGGGATGCCGGTGCCGGTATCGCTCACTTCTAGGCGCACATAGTCGCCGGCGGCTAGGTTGGCCAAGGCCCGGGCCGTGGACTCGTCCAAATGTTCGTTGCTGGCGCTGAACACGAGTTCGCCGCCCAAGGGCATGCTGTCCCGGGCGTTCACGCTCAAATTGAGCAGGACTTGATGCAACTGGCTGGCGTCCCCCCGGACGAGTCGCAGGCCCCCCGCTAGGCGGGTCTTGAGCTCGATGTTGCGGGGAAAAGTTTCGCTGACGAGGGCGGCCATTTCCTTGATCAGGTGGCGCAATTGCAACGGCACTTTTTCCCCGTCCATGCCGCGGGCAAAGGTGAGCACTTGTTTCACGATCCCGGCGCCGCGCTTGGCGCTTGTTTCGATGGTCTTCACGAGGCGGTGGAGGTCGGGCGGCAGCTCGCTCCATTGCAGGATTTCGGCGGACATCAGGATGGGGGTCAGCACGTTGTTCAAGTCATGGGCGATGCCACCGGCCAGCAGGCCCAACCCCTCCATGCGTTGCGCCCGAAGGTATTGCTGTTCGAGGCTGCGTCGTTCGGTGATGTCCTGCTTGATCGCGATGAAGTGGGTGACTTTTCCGACGGCGGACCAGAGGGGGGTAATGGTCATTTCCTCGTCAAAAATCGTCCCGTCCTTGCGGCGATTTTTCAGTTCCCCATGCCAGACTTTGCCCTGCGCGACGGTGGCCCACATTTCCCGATAAAAGTCGTCGCTCTGCACGCCTGATTTGAGGAGTCGCGGGGTTTGGCCCAGGGCTTCCGCCAGCGAGTAGCCGGTGTGCCGGCTGAAGGCGGCATTGGCCCAGACGATCTGCCCAGATTGGTCGGTGATCACGATGGCGTTGGCCGCCGCGTTCAGCGCCGCGACTTGCAACTGCATCTGGGCCTGAGTGGCCCGTTGCTCGGTGACGTCGAGCATCACGGCCACGGCGCCGAGGGAGACGCCTTCCGTGGTCTTTACTTGGGCGGCATTGGCCAGGATGTGTCGGGGCGGCTGCCCGGCGGCGGCAATCACCATGTGGGCCGCTTTCACGTTTTTCTGCCGAAGTGCGCGGGCCAACGGGACGGTCTCGGCGGTCATCCGGGTTTCCCCGTCCGCCTCAAACAGGTCATAGAGGTTGGCCCATTGGTCTTGGGACACTTCCGCCGGCCCGAGGCCATGCCATTCGCGGGCGGCGCGGTTGAAGAGTCGCAGCTTGCCGGTGGCATCGCAGGCCACCACGCCGGCGCTCAGATTTTCGAGCAGAGCCCGGGTGAATTCCTGCTCGTGCAGGAGGGCTTCCTCGATTGCCCGTCGCTGGGTCAGGTCGAAGAAGGTCACCAACAGGTCGTCGGCCAATTCACTGCCGGAGAGCTCCACGGTTCGGATTTGGCCACCTAGGCAGGTGACCTGGCACTCTATCGGTTCAATCGCCTGCCTGCCCGCCCGGGCTTGGGTGGCCGCTCGGGTCCAGCGGGCCACCACGTCCTGGCGATACTGGGCGTCCGGATAGGCCAGCAGCCACCAGTGCTCCACTGTCGGGAGTTCTTTGGTGGTGTAGCCGAAGTTGCGGATGAACTGGGCGTTCAAATAGGTGATACCGCCCTCGCGGCTGGAAATGGCCAGCGGAATGGGCGCCTGCTCGAACAGCCGGCGGAAACGCTCCTCGCTTTGCTGAAGCACCTGCTCCGCCTGTTTGCGTTCGGTGATGTCGGTCCAGATCGACACGAGGTATGATTTCCCCCTGACTTGCAGACCGTGGGCGCTAACTCGCACCTCCCGCAGCGTCCCGTCCCGGCGACGATGCTGGGCTTCCACCACCAGCCCGCGCGGCTGGGCCAGCATCGCGGCGACATTTGCCCGGATTTGGTCAGGAGTATGGCCGACTTCGATGTCGGCCACCGTCAATTGGGCAAACTCGTCGTAGCTGTAGCCGAGGTTGAGGTGGGCGGCTTCGTTGAATTCGACAAAACGCCACGTCTCCGCGTCCACCAAGGCGATGGCGTCCATGGCCTGTTCAAAGATGGCCGCCAAGACTTCCTCCCGTTCCCGGAGGGTTTGCTGGGCGTGCCGGGCGGCGGCATCGCGCTCCAGATTATCGACCGCAAACGAGACATCCCCGGCGGCTTCCAGCAGCAGATTGATTTCTTGGTCGCCAAAGTGATTCGTATCGGCCGCGTAAACCGACAGCACGCCGGCGCATTTTCCGCCCCGCCGCAAGGGCAGCGCCAGCGATGACTTGATCCCCGCCTGCTGGGCGGCCTCGCGCCAAGGGCCGGTGTGGGGATCGGCGTTGAAGTCGTTGCACAGGTAGATGCGCTCTTCGCGCAGGGCGGTTCCACTCGGGCCTCGTCCTTCCGGGCGCCCGGCGTCCGTCGAGAGCTTAAGTCCCTGAGTGTAACCGGTGGTATCGCCCACGACCGCCCGGGGCAGGATCAACTGCGTGACGGGGTCCAGCCAACCAATCCAAGCCAGCTTGAATGCGCCTTGGTGGACCAAAATTTGGCAGACTTGCTGGAACAGGATTTCGACGGAGGTGCTTTGGACAATCGCTTGGTTTACGCCGCTCAGGGCCGCGTAGAGCCGGTTGAATTGCCGGATGTGCTCCACCTCCTGTTGGCGCTGGGTGATGTCGCGGATGACGACAATGATTTCAAAGTGACCGTTGGTTCGGATGGCCCGGCCGCGGATTTCTACAGGCAGAACCGTTCCGTCCTTGCGGCGATGCTGCGTTTCGAAGTTCGCGCCTTCGGGCGTTTGGAACTGCTTCAAGTGGTCAGCGAGGCTGGGTTCGGTGGCTGGCGACCGGAAGGCCTGCGCCGGCAGGAGGTGCATTTCCTCGGCACTGTAGCCGTAGACTTGCAGCGCCCGTTGGTTGCATTCCACGACGCACAGGTCCTCGTTTAGCACCAGGATGATGTCATTGGTTTCCCGCATGAGGGAAACCAGCCGGCGGTCTTTGAGCCGCAGAGCCTCTTCGGTGGCCAGTCGCTGCCGCAGCAAGGCCGATTTCTGCTGCCGCCACCACCAGCCGCCACCCAAAAACAAAGCCAGCAGACTGACCGCCACAACCAGTGAAACCTGTCTGGCTTCGGCCCGCAGTGGCGCCTCCACTTCGTCGCGATCCACCTTGGAAATCATGATCCAAGCCGTGCCGGGCACCGCCCGGATGGCCCCCACCACGGGGTGGCCGCGATAGTCCACCCCCCGCATGGGGCCGACTTTTCCTTCGTCCGTCGGCGTCGCCAAAAGCGGATTACTCGGCGTGAAGGGCAAGCCTACGGACAGGGCGGAATTCGTTCGGTGCCGGAGGTCGTTCAGGAAGACGCTCGCGTCGCCCTCGCGTCGCCCTAGCAGGGTTTCGGCGCTGGCACTGGGCGTGGGCCACGACTGGACCAGTGGATACAGGAATTGCCGCAGGTCGTTGCGTAACACCAATACGGAGTGCACCTCGCCGCGTTCCAAGCCCAGAGGCTGGAACAGTTCCAAATGGGGGGCTGCCTCCGGTTTGTGGCGGTGAATGTCCGACCACACGGGTTTCTGGTCGCGGGCAGCCGTTTGGACCGAGCGACGGATCTGTTCATCCTGGGGCACGGTGCCGGGCGGGAAAGCCAACAGCAAATTCCCCGCCCGGTCGTAGAGGGCTGCCCCCTGATAAGAATAAGCCCCCTGCAAAGCCGCCAGCCATTGCTGCACCGCGGCCCGCCCTCCGGCTTCGTCCTGATTCGCCAAGAAAGCGCGGATGGCCTCCTGAATCATGGGCGTGTGGGCGGCGGCCCGTGCGTCGGACTGGCGTTCCTCCAACCAGTTGCTGATTTGGCCCACTTTGAATTCCGCGATCGTGGCGAGTTCCTGACTGGTCCTCCGCTCGGTCTCGCGCCAGCGGCCCCGATAGTGGGCGTAGCCGAGGCCGACCAGCAGGACCGCGGTCAAACCCAGCGCCGCAATCAACCAGCGTTCCTTCGGGGTGATCATTGAAATTTAATCCGCAGTGGGCCGCGTAAACGATCTCGTTTGAGCGCCAGCCCAACTCCCCCAAAGTGCCGCAAAGCGTCCGCGGAACAACTGTGAAAGCAGGGTGCTGTAGTCAGCGACGGTTGCCAACGGAAGCCCATTTCGGCGTCCCCGCGGGGCCGGTCCGCCGCTCCCTAGCCAGTGCGAGCCCAAGTGGGACTGCGCCGGACTGGGCCAAGGCGTTTTGCGCCTTGGCTTTGGCGCCGGCCGCTCGCTAAGTTTTCCCCGGTTGAAGCCCGGTTGGGGCCGCCTCGTGGCCCCGGTTTCGGAGCCGCAGATTGCAGGTTAAAACCCTGCGCAGCGCAGTATTTTGAATCATCCCCGTTATGAGTGAACGCATCGCTTTCGTCGGAGTTGGCCGCATGGGCGCCAACATGGCTCGTCGGCTCAAGGAATCGGGTTGGGACCTGACCGCCGTTTACGACGCCCGCCCTGAAACCGCCGCCGCCTTGGCCCAAGAGTTGAACTGCGCCCACGCGCGCAAACTGGCGGAGGTCACCGCGCTCGCGGACATCATTTTCACGGTCGTCACGGACGACAAATCAATGGCCCGCATCTTTGCGCCGAAAGGCGACAGCCTGCTCGTCGGGGCGCGCGGCCGGGTTTTCATCAACTGCGCCACCGTGTCGCCGGCGACGCATGTGGCGGTGGAAAAACTCGCGGCCAAGGCCAAGGCGGCTTCGCTGGAAGCCTGCATGGCGTCGTCGATCAACCAGGCCCGCGCCGGCACGCTTTACCTGATGATCGGTGGTAAACAACCCGTCTTTGAGCAGGTAAAACCGTTGCTCACGAAGCTCTCAGACGAAGGCAAACTGCTGCGTTACATCGGCAAAGCCGGGCAGGCGGCGCAGGTCAAGGCGCTGGTCAACATGGTCATGAACATCAACACCGCCGGATTGGCGGAAGGGCTCGGACTGGGCGCTGCCCTCGGGTTGGATCTCAAGACGTTGCTGGAGGTGTTTTCCCAGACGGGCGCGAATAGCCGGGTGTTGGCGACCGACGGCGAAGACATGTTGAACCGCGACCACGCCTGTTTCTTCAGCGCCGCCCACGCGGCCAAGGACAGCGGCATCGCCTACGCCCTCGGGCAGCAGGCGAAGTTGGAATTGCCGTTGGCGAAAGCCGCGCTCAGTCAGTATCGCAAACTGGTGAAACTCGGCTTGGGCGACCTCGATAAGTCCGGGATCGCGGAACTGACCTTCAAGGGTCGCGGCCCCAAGAAGGCGGCCTCGCCGAAGAAGTAATCCGATCGGCGCAGGGGGCCGCTTGGCGCCCCTTTCCTGGCTGAGCCTGCCCCGGCCTAACTCGCCGTTTCTGGGGCGGCTTGGCCTTCGGGCGGGATGTTCAGTTCGCCCTCCCAACGCGCCATGACGGCGGTGGCGAGGCAGTTGCCGACGAGATTCACGGTCGTCCGAGCCATGTCCATGAGTTCATCCACGCCGATGATCAGGATGATGCCTTCGAGCGGGAGATCGAAGGTGACGAGGGTGCCGGCGAGAATCACTTGGGATGCCCGCGGGATGCCCGCCATGCCTTTGCTCGTGAGCATCAGCGTCAGGACGATGGCAATTTGCTGGGGCAACCCCAGTTCCACCTTGGCGGCCTGCGCGACAAACACGGCGGCGACGGCGAGGTAAAGCGTCGAGCCGTCCAAATTGAAGGAATACCCCAGCGGCATCACGAAGGAGACGATTCGTTTTGGAATCCCGAACGTGATCAGGCGCTTCATGGCGTCGGGCAGCGCGGCATCGGAGGACGTGGTGGTGAACGCCAGCACGATGGGTTCCCAAAGCAGACGGATGAACCGCTTCACCGGCACGCCCGCCCACAGGGCCACCGGTAGCAGCACGCCGAGGCAGAAAACAATCAGGGCGGCGTAGAGTGTGAGGATGAGCTTCCCGAGGTTCAGCAGCACACTGATGCCGCTGTGTCCGACCGTGTAAGCCATGGCGGCGCCGATGCCGAGCGGGGCGAATTTCATGACCAAGCCGGTGAATTTGAACATCACCTCGGTCAACGCTTCGCACCAGCGCAGCATGACTTCCCGCGGCTGGCGTTCGATTTGGGCCAGCGCCACGCCAAACATCAGAGCAAAGAAGACGACTTGGAGCACGTCGTTGGCCGCCGCCGCCTCGAAGAAACTACGCGGCACGATGTGCTCGATGATCCCCGCGGCCGTCACCTTGTTGGCCGCAATCTTTTCCCCGGTGCCGGGCGCCGGCAGGCTGAGGCCGTCGCCGGGGCGAGTGAGGTTCACCGCGACGAGCCCGATGACGAGGGCGAGCGTCGTCACCACCTCGAAGTAGATGATTGCCTTTAGAGCGAGCCGACCGACGGACTTCAGATCGTCGCTGTGCCCGGCCACGCCGACCACCAAGGTGCCGAAGACGAGCGGCACCAAGATGCACTTGATCATCTTTAGAAAGACGTTGGAAACGATCTTCAGATGCTGCGACTCGGCCGGGAAGGCCACGCCGATGGCCACGCCAGCCACCATCGAGATGAAAATCCACTGCGTGAGCGAAATGCGCCGGAGGAACTGCCACATAGCGCCGCGGAGCATGGCGATTTCCCTGCGGCTGTCCCAGCCCTTTGCTGGGGATGCCCCCCGAGCCCGGCTCACAATCGTTGCGCTTGCCCGGGCAACCACCCGCGCCGCTCGGGGCGAGATCCGCCCTCACACCGAAGTCTGGAGCGTTGGAGGTGTTCTCGCCCTGCCTTCGCCGCTATGCTCGTCCCATGTCGTCACCAGCGGAACCGACCGCCCTCGAAATCACCACGGCCATGCGCGAGTGGCTGGAGAAGGCGGTCATCGGGCTCAACCTCTGTCCGTTTGCCAAGGCCGTGCATGTCCGCAAGCAGATCCGGTATGTCGTCAGTGAAGCCCAAACTGAAGCGGAGCTTGCGGCTGAATTGCGCACGGAGCTACTCGCCTTGCAGGCGGCCGACCCCGCGCTCGTCGAGACGACCATGCTCATCCATCCGCGGGTGCTGCGTGATTTCGGCGAGTTCAACAACTTCCACGACGAGGCCGACGCGGCCTTGGAGGAATTGAATCTGGTCGGGGAGATCCAAGTCGCCAGCTTCCATCCCGACTTCGCCTTTGCCGGCACCGAACCAGACGACATTACCAATTTCACCAACCGGGCGCCCTATCCGACCCTGCACCTGTTGCGCGAAGCGAGCGTCGAGCGGGCGCTGGAGGCGTATCCGGAGCCGGAGAAAATTTACGAAGCCAATCTTGAAACCATGCGCCGGCTCGGCCCCGAAGGGTGGCGCCAGCTCTGGCAAAAAGACGGCGGCGGCGCCTCGCCGTCGGCGCTGCCCCCGGAAACTGGACATTAAATTCGTCGGTTGCCCGACTGAATCCCCAGTCCACAGTGCACGTCGGAATCAGGTCTCGGGTCATGCGTTTTTCTTTCTTCAAGACAATCGCCCTACTGTGGGTGGGGGGCGTGGCGTTGGCGGCGGAGGACCGCTTCCTGCGCGACGTGCAGCCGCTGCTGAAACAGCATTGCTACGACTGCCATCGCGGGGCCAAGGCGAAGGGCGGGGTGAACCTCGCCGCCTTTACAAACACCGCCTCGCTTTACGCGAATCCCAAGCTCTGGGAGACGAGCATCCGCCAGATCGAAGATCGCCAGATGCCGCCCAAGGATGAAGAACAACCCGCGGAAGCCGTGCGGCTCAAGCTAGCGGAAACGCTCACCGAACTGCTCGACAATCCGGCCCCGGAATTCGTCGTGCGTGATCCTGGCGCCAAACTCATCCACCGGCTGAACCGCACCGAATATAACCACACGATCCGCGACCTGCTCGGTGTGGACCTGCGGCCGGCGGATCGTTTCCCGGCCGATGGCGGCGGTGGCGGCGGCTTCGACAACAACGCGGACACGCTGTTCGTGCCGCCGATCCTGATGGAGAAATACCTCGCCGCCGCCGACGAGGTGCTGGCGGCGGCGCGCCCCGAATACTTGGTGTTGACCCACCCGGTTTGGTTTCGCCGGGAGCGCGTCGTGGCGGCGGACAACGTGGAGTGGTTTGCCCGCCGCGCGTTTCGCCGGCCGGTGGAGGCGGAGGAAGTGAACCGCCTGCTCGGGCTATATGACGCGACGCGGGCCCAAGGGCATCCGTTCGCCGTGGCGCTGAAGTCCGCCTACAAAGCCGTGCTGGTTTCGCCGTCCTTCCTGTTTCGCAGCGAAGGGGAGCAGCCGGGCCAACAGCCGTGGCGCCTCAATGACCACGAACTGGCGGCGCGCCTCAGTTACTTTCTCTGGTCGTCCCTGCCGGATGCGGAACTGTTCCGGTCGGCCGAGCGCGGCCGCCTGCACGAGCCGGACGAATTGGAGGCTCAGGTGCGCCGTATGCTGCGGGATCCCAAGGCGCGCGCACTCGCGGAAAACTTCACCGGTCAATGGCTCGGCACCAAACGCCTGCACACGACCGTGAGTCCGGATCGGCGCCGGTTTCCGCAGTTCACCGACGGGCTCCGCGACGCGATGGCGGCCGAACCGCTAGAATTCTTCGCCTCGCTGCTGGCTGAGGACGCCAGTCTACTGCGGTTGCTGGATGCGGATTACACCTTTGCCAATGCGGAGCTTGGTCGCCTCTACGGTTTGACCAACCTAGTCGGCACGAACCTAGTGCGCGTGGTGCTGCCGAACCGCCAGCGCGGCGGGATCGTGGGCATGGCCGCCGTGCTCACGCAGTCGAGTTATCCGCTGCGCACCAGCCCGGTGTTGCGCGGTCGCTGGATTCTCGAAGAAGTCCTCGGCACCCCGCCGCCGCCGCCGCCGCCGCTCGTCGCGACGCTGCCGGCGGATGACAAGGTGAAGGAGGGGCTCACCTTCCGGCAACGGCTGGAGAAGCACCGGCAGGACAAGAATTGCGCCGCCTGCCACGACCGGCTCGACCCGATGGGTTTTGCGTTGGAGAACTTTGATGCCATCGGGCGCTGGCGCACCGAAGTAGACGGCCAACCGGTGGAAGCCCGCGGCGTGCTGACCAACGGTGAAGAGGTGAACGGACCGGTGGAACTCAAGGCCGCGCTGCTGAAGCGGAAACAACTGTTTCTGCGGCATCTCACCGAAAAAATGTTGGCCTACGCCCTCGGGCGTGGCTTGGAGCATTATGACGTGATGGCGGTGAAGGAAATCGCCGAGCGCGTGGCGCAGAGTGACTACCGGGCGACCGCGCTCGTGTTGGAGGTGGCGCGAAGTTATCCGTTCCAGTGGCGGCGCGGCGAACAAGCGCCCCTCGCCGGGGTGGCCAACTGACCGCTCTGCACGGGTTTCACCGTGCCACCGCCGTGCCGGCTGGCAGGAGCCCCGCCCCGTTGTGGGGTAGGCTTCCTTTGCGGTTGCCGCGGCGCGCGAGTTTTCCGACGGTTCGCCCATGTATTCCCCCGCCGATCTCTTTGACCTGACCCAGACGGAACACGCCGCCCTATTTGACGACTGCACCTATTCTTGGGAGGTGCTCCGCAAGCTCGCCGCTTACTGCCTTCACCGCGCCAAACCAGTGCAACTCCATCGCGCCATGGGCGCGGTCCACATCGGGGAACACGTCCAGATCGGAGAAGGCACGGTGCTCGAACCTGGCGTCATGATCGTCGGGCCGGCCATCATTGGGAAAAACTGCATCCTACGGCACAATGCCTACATCCGCGAAAACGCCGTCATCGGGGACGACTGCACCGTGGGAAATTCGTGTGAAGTGAAGAATTCGCTGCTCTTTAACGGTGCCCAAGTGCCCCACTTCAACTATGTGGGCGACTGCGTGCTGGGCTACAAGGCGCACCTCGGAGCCGGCGCCGCCCTGTCCAACCTCAAGTTGGATGAATCCAACGTCTGGGTCGAAGGCCCCGAAGGCGTGCCCCTCGACACCGGTCTCCGCAAGTTCGGCGCGTTGCTCGCCGACTATGTGGACGTCGGTTGCAACGCCGTGCTGAACCCCGGTTCCGTCATTGGCCGGCACTCGATGATCTACCCCAACCTCTCGTGGCGCGGTTACCTGCCCGCCAACATGATTGCGAAACACAAGGCCCGCCCCGACGTCGTGGTCCTGCGTCCGCGTGGGCTTTAAGCCGGGCGCCGGAAGCCGCGGCGGGGGCCGCGTCAGGGGGCGGTGACTCGCACCCATGCGGAAGCGCCACTGACCGGCACGGAAACCGTCTTCGTCGCGCCGTCGCCGGCGAAGGTCTGGACGGGAGTCCAGACCGGGAGGTTGATGTTCTCCGCTTGTTCCACCCGGTAGCTGACCCCTTTGACCGTGGGCAGACTGAACTGGAGTGCTCCGCCTGCCGCGGCGAACTGGGCGAGCGTGATGGGACCGGGTTCGGGATTACCGCCCGTGGTCACGGTCAGCGCCACCGGCGCAGCGCGCACACTGCCGCCGCCGATGCCCGAGACGAGGGCGACATAATTGCCGCTGTTGACGGGTTGGGCGTTCGTAAATTCGAGCACTGAGTTGGTCTGACCCGCCAAGGTTACGCCCTCCTTGAGCCAAGTGTAGCGGTATTGAGTGAACCCGGTGGCCGCGACCGAGAATCTCGCGGTGCCGCCAGCGGCCACCGAAACCGACGTCGGCGACTGCGTGAGGATCGGCACCACTGAGACGCTGACGGCGTTGGTCACCGCGCCGGCCGCATTGCCCACGACGACGTCGTAGGCACCGTGTTCATTGGTGGTGACTTGGTTCAGCGTCAGGGCACTGCCGGTTGCGTCGGCGAGAGGCAACCTAGCTTTGCGCCATTGGTAAGTCAGTGGGCCGGTGCCGGCGGCAATGACGCTCAACGTGGTCGAACCGCCGATGGGCACCGTGACGACCGCCGCGGGCAGAATGCCAAACCCGAGCGGCCGCGTCGGTGCCGCCGTCAGCGTCAACAACGCCGGGGCACTGGTGACCGAACCGCGGGCGTTGGACAGCACGACGTCGTAGTGGCCGAGATCCTTGGCCGCCGGGGAATACACGGTGAACACCGACTGGGTTGCCCCCATCACCGGTTGGCCGGCGTGGCGCCACTGGTAAGCGAGCGGACCTTCGCCGGTGGCGGCCACCGAGAACACCGCTGGCACCGTGGCCGGTCCGGTCACGGGGCGGGGTTGGGCGAGGAGGCGCGGCGCGCCGGTGGTGGCTTCACCGAAACAGCCATAGACGCCGATCAGGCCATCCTGAAATTCCACGCCCACGGTCACGTCATTGCCCTGCGCCTCGACGTCGAAGAAGCGTTTCACGCGCCGGCAGTCGATGACCGACCCGGTGTTGGCGACCACTTCCGTTATTCCATCGGTCCAGCGCGTGACGCTGCCCGAATTACCGAAGTAAACCTGCCGCGGGCCGCCCGCGACGAGAAAGTCGCCGTTGCCTAACACGCGGGCGGTGCCATCCGCCTCAAAGGCCACGATCCGGTTCTGCGTGCTGACAGAGACGCGGATCCCCACCACGGCGAAGACGAGTCCGCCCTCCACGTCCACGTCGCCGAACGTCATCACGGCGTTCGTCAGACCGGGCAAGGTGTCCCCGGAATCCAGCAGTTTGGTGACCTCGACTTCGGGGGTGGCGCGATACACGCCCCCTTGGCCGGCGAGTCCTTCCATCGTGGAAAAAACCACCGTCGCGCCGTCGAAGTTAACCGAATCCTCCGTCAACCGGCCGCCGTAGCCGGTCATGACGCCGGGCAGGTCGGTGGTGTTGTCGGCGAGGCGGGTGAGGGTGGTGCCTCGACGCAGATACACGCCCGCGCCGGCCCCGGAGCCGTCGGCTTGGCGCAGGGTGGCGCTGATGACGACCCCGTCACCCCGCCGGGCAAAAGAGCCGGGCCCGGAGAACGTGACCCCGGGGCGCCCCGGCGCCGGCGTGTTGGTGGTGATCACGGCGGTGAGGAGGCCGTTGCGCCGTTCATACATTTCGTGGAACGCGAAGTTCACCGCGCCGTCGCCTTCGTCGGTTGGGTAAAACGGGTAGCTGAAGTTCTCGCCCGGTTGGCCGCCGGGCACGGCGTCGTTGGTGAACACAAGCGGCGTCACCACGCCGTCCCGCCAGCGCAGCAGCGTGGTTTGGAACGTGGGTTTGTCTGCGAGATTGTCGTCTGCCCGGGCCGTGGCGTGAACGGTCTGGTTCCACAGCGTGAAGGTCGGTTCGAACGGCGTCTTGAACGGCCCCAGTCGATTCGCCGTTCCGGGTAGGGGGTCTTCCGTGGCGAAGAGTTTTATCCAAGGCCGGCCGTTGAACGTGCTGTCGAGGGCCACGGCGCAAACCTCCAACCGGGCGGGTGCACTGAGCACTTGTCCGGCGTTGTTTTGGATCGCCACGCTCCAAACTCCGGCCTGCGTGGCGGTGACATTCGTAAGTGTGATCGTGGGGGCGTTGGCGCGGCCGGAGCGGAGGCCGTTGAAGAACCACTCGTAGTTCAGCTCCGCGCCCGTCACCGCGACGTTGAAGGTCACGGAATCTCCCTCCAAGACTCGCGCCGGCAAGGGCTGCGCGGAGATCATCGGCGGGTTGAGGAGGGCCACGGTGGCGACCGCGCTGGTGATTGATCCCAGCGGATTGGAAACCGTGACGCGGTAGTCGCCCACGTTGGTCGCGCCGATCGGACCGAGGGCCAGCGTGCGCTGGTTGGCGCCGGCCAGCGGCGCACCTCCTTTGAACCACTGGTAGGCCAGTTCAAAGCCGGCGACCCCGACCGAAAGCGTCGGCGAATTGCCCGCAGTCACGTTGAGGTCGGCGAGATCTTGCCAGAGTCGCGGGGCGATGTTTGGACCCGCGCTGAGTTCGAACGGCCCGGCGAACTGCTGCGTGCCCGGCACCGAGCTGAGCGTGACGTCCAGCGCGTAGGTGCCGCGGGTCGGAGTGGCGAACGTCAGTCGGTAGCGGTTGGTGATCCAAAACGGGGTCGCGCCGAACTGGTCGGTCGAGCTGAGCGTCAGCACCGCTTGGTCTGGCCCCACGCCAGCGCGGGTATAGTCCGCCCGGTTGGTTTTGTAGGTCGGTCCTTCGACTCGGCCGTCGGCCAGCAACCGCGCCGCGTCAATAAAGCCGTTGGGGGCGGTGCGCACGAACACGCGGTTGGCGAGTTCGGCGTAACTCGCGGGCTGGGCTTGCGCAGAATGAGCGATTACGAACGCCAGCAGCCCGGCCAATCCCCCCCAAGCGGACCCCAAACGCGCCCACCCTCGCCCGTTTTGGCGGGTGCAACTCACTGGATTCGACCCGCCTGCGAAAGCAGAAGTTGTCATAGTGACGGCAGGCTAGGCCAGTCTGGTAAGGCCAAAAATACGTAATAATACGTAATTAAATGACCGGGCCTAAGGGTGAGAAATGATGCGGTCGAAGGAGTTTGCTGGCGGAGGGTTCGGCGAGGGGGGCTTTTTTTCCTTTGCCCGGCGACGCCTGTTTCCCCGCTAATCCGTCTCCAAATCTATGAGTTCATGGTCTGAACGTCGGGTTGTCGTCACGGGTATCGGTTGCGCGAGCAGCCTGGGATTGGATGCCGACACGCTGTGGAACAACATTCTCGCCGGCCAATGCGGCATTGATCGCGTCACGGCGTTCGATGTCACGGGCTACGACAGCCAGATTGCGGCCGAGGTGAAAAACTTCGACCCGAACCCGGCGTTCCCGAACCCCAAGGAAGTGCGCCGCACGGATCGTTTCACCCACTTCGGCGTCTACGCCGGCTGGGGTGCCCTCAAGGACTCCGGCCTCGACCTCGAAAAGGAGGATCGCAACGAGATCGGCGTCTATCTCGGTTCGGGCATCGGCGGCCTCTACACCACCGAGGAACAGCACAAGATACTGCTCAACAAGGGGCCGGGCCGCGTCAGCCCGTTCATGATTCCGATGCTGATCCTGAACATGGCGTCCGGCCTGTTCAGCCTCTACTACAAGCTGCGTGGACCCAATTTTGCCACCTGCACCGCCTGCGCCACCGCCACCCACGCCCTCGGTGAGGCGTGGGCCACGATCAAGCGTGGCGACGCCACGGTGATGTTCGCCGGCGGCACCGAGGCCACGGTGGTGCCGCTCGGCCTCGCGGGTTTTGCGGCGATGAAGGCGATGAGCACGCGCAATGATGAGCCCAAGAAGTCGTCCCGTCCGTTCGACCGGGATCGCGATGGGTTCGTGATGGGCGAAGGCGCAGCGGTCGTCGTATTGGAAGAACTGGAGCACGCCAAGAAGCGCGGCGCCCGCATCTATTGCGAAGTCGTGGGCTACGGCAACACGGCCGACGCCAACCACATGACCGCCCCGGATCCTGAGGGGGAAGGCGCTGCTCGGGCCATGCGCATGGCCTTGCGCCACGCGCAGCTCGCGCCGGAGGCGGTGGACTACATCAACTGTCACGCCACCAGCACGCCGGTGGGCGATCTGTGCGAAATCCGCATGATCAAACATGTCTTCGGCGACCACGCCTACAAGCTGGCAGCGAGCGCCACGAAGAGCATGACCGGCCACATGTTGGGGGCGGCGGGCGCCATCGAAATGGCCATCTGCTGCAAGGCGGTCGAGGCGCAGGTCGCGCCGCCGACCATCAACCTCGACAACCCCGATCCGGCGGCGGACATCAACCTCGTTCCGCACACGCCGCAGGAGCGGAAGATCGACGTGTTTACCAACAACTCGTTCGGTTTCGGTGGCCACAACGCCATTGTGATCGGCAAGCGGTTCGTCGGCTGAGGCCCCGCGCCCACGAAAAAGGCCGCCGGAAGTTCCGGCGGCCTTTAGTTGCGTCGATGCAGAATCGGCGTGGGGCTTAGTAGCCGTATTGCCGGGTGCCGTCCTTGGCGAGCACGTAGCCGGTCCGTTCCTTATACCAAGCGTAGTCGAGCTTGCCGCTGGCATCGAAGGGCAGGGTGGTCGGGTAGGCATACTTCACCGCCGTATATTTGGAGGCGCGGCTCAGCCATTTTTTGATTTCGGAATGGCCATCGGCAAAGGAGAAGCCGCACGCCCCGTTGTGGTAGGAGGCGGGAATGTCCTGCCAGTTGTTCGCGTCCGGGTTGTTGATGAAGTAGCCATCGTTGATCGAGTCAGGATGCTCGTCCAACACCAGCCAAGTCTTGGCCGGAGCGGGCACGCTGGTTTGCTTCAAGAACTGGAGGCGGTCTTGGAAGCCCCAGTTCTTCCCGGTGGCGGTGGGATCATTGCCAATGCTGAAACGGCCGAAAAATGAGTTCATGGCCAGACTGCGGTTGCGTTGTTTCCAGCCTTTGGCGCGCTGCTGGGTTTGCAGGTAGATGTCCGCCGGGCATTTGTAGATGCCGATGGCGCCTCCGGTGTATTTGCCGAGCACCCCGTTGACCACCCATTCGGCGTTGGTGTTGCTGCGATCCGCCGTGCCGCCGGTGCTGCCCCAAGTCATCACGTTGTTGACCCAGTTCTGATATTTCTTGGAAACGTCGGCGACTTCGATGGTTTGGATCGTTTCGGAGACCCCGTAGTTGTTGGCCACGGAATCATTGTAATCGGTGGAGTAAAGGTGCCAGCCGATCGTCAACTGCTTGGTGTTGCTCAGGCAGAGGATGCCTTGGGCCTTGGTTTTGGCCTTGCCCAGAGCGGGCAACAACATGCCCGCCAAGATGGCGATAATGGCGATGACGACGAGCAGCTCGATCAGGGTGAAACCCCGGCGAGCCGGCGAAGGGAATTTTAGGAGGCGCATAGGATGAGGAATTCGCGTTTTGATCCTGCAAGCGGCCGGAGTTGGCAAGGCAGGATTGTCTCCCAACCTACCCTCCGGTCGCGGAAAATCATCACTCCGTGAGCCACTAATCTCGTTTTGATGACCCATTGCTTCATTGGGAGATTTGAGTTCGCGTGTATGATAACTCCCAAACAGATGCAACGAAGCGGGGCCCTTGGCAAGGCTGAGTTTGGGTTTGGGAGCAGGGGCCGCGGGCCGCGGGCGAAAAGGCCGTCACACGGCTGGCGGGGCGTCATTCCGTCGCCACCGGGAGGAGATAACAGGCGGCCTCCTGATCGTTGCGCACGAGCAGATAGGGGCCGGCCAGTGCGGGGTTGTTCCACGTTTTCGCGGACAAGGCAGCGATTCGGCCCAGTTCGGTGTAGCCCTCCGGTTTGGCTTCCGCGAGCGCCACGAAGCCGGGTTCGCTCTGGATTAGGACGAGTTCGTTCACCAGCAGGCTTTGGCCGGACCCGTAGCGCCCGTCCTTCCACAAGCGTTTGCCGGTGGCGAGGTCCACGCAGGCAAGAAACCCATCGTCGAGGCCGTAAAGGTGGCCGGCGCGCTGCGCGACGTTGTTGAACTGGGTTTTCATTGAACGACCGCGCCAGACTTCGGTGGCGGCAAGGGTGCCATCCGCGCCGGCCTTCACTTCCAGCAGCAGGCAGCCCATCGAATAACCGGCGGAAACAAACACGTGGTTGGAACTGACGACGAGCGGCTGCGAGCACTTGGGCCACTGCTCGTTGCCCCACGCGAATTCCCAGAGTCGGGTGCCGGTTTGCGGATCGAGGCCAGCGACGGCCCGGGCGCCATTGACGAGAATCTGGGCGCGGCCGGCCAAGTTCCCCACCGCAGGCGAGGCGTAGGTCGCGGCGTCGCCATGATCGGACCAAAGCGGTTGGCCGGTCGCGGCGTCGTAAGCGAGCCCGCCGCGCACGGCGCCGGTGCCACCGCTGACGATTACTCGGCCGTCGGTCACGAGCGGGGAAGAGCTTTTGCCCCAGGTAAGGTTGTCGAGGTGGTTCGTGGCGAGCACGTCCACGGACCACAGGAGGCGGCCCGTGGCGAGTTCGAGACAATCAAGCAGGCCCGTCGCGCCGAAGGCGTAGAGGCGATTGCCCACGAGAGTGGGGGTCGCGCGCGGGCCGTCGCCGCCCTGCCATTCGTGGAAGCGGACGCGGTTGGTGTGCGCCCAGACGGGTTCCCCGCCCGTGAGCGTGTAGGCGGTGACCAGTTCCTCGTCGCCACGTTGTTCCTGTGTGAACGCGAGTCCTTCGGCGACGACGAAGCCGGACCACCCGAGTCCGATGGGCCGGCGCCAAAGTTCCTTTGGCGGCTGGGTGCTCCAGTCGCGGGCGAGCTTCACTTCGTCCATGCGCCCAGCGCGCTCGGGTCCGAGAAATTGGGGGAAGCGAAAGCGAGCTTCGGCCGGGGAGATGGCGGCGGGTTTTGCCGGCGGCCCGCTGGTCGAAACGTGGGCGAGCCGTTGATCGGCGGTGGGTGTCCAGCGCCAGACAAACCGTGGCAGACCGGTGCCGCTGACCGTGCCCTCGACCCGGGTGACGGCTTTGAAGCCCAAGCCCAAGCCGGCCACGATCACGACCGCGGCGAGGCGGCGCCACCCGGGCAGCCGGCTGAACAGGAGCAGCCAGAGCAATTGCGCCCCGCCTCCGAGCAGCACGATGGCCGAAGTGATCCACGCCCGGATGTTGCGGTCGGTTTCGCTGCGCGCTTGCACGAGGCCCAACGCCAGCAGGGTCAGCGCGAGCAGCACAAGCGGGCCGATCCAGCGGCGCGGGGAAGGCGGCGCTGAGGGCGGAGAGGTGGGTTCAGTCACGGTCGGACTGTCGGCGAAAAGGGCGGTGGGGCAATGGGCGGAACGGTTGCTCCGCACCTTGGGATGCCGCCCGGCCCAACGTGGTGCCCGCTCAAGCCCGCGACTCCACACTTCCCCTCGTCCCGCTTCTTCGGCATTGCTCAGCCGCCGCCTGCATGAAGCTGCTGTTCTCCGAAGCCACGCCTGACTACGCGCATTACTGCTATCCCTACGCGATCTGGGGATTCCTGGAAGCGGGTGAGACGCCGGCCGATGCCTACGCCGCCGGCTTTTTGCCCGGGGTTGCGTCGCTGGACCGGTTCTACCTGACCCGTCAGTTGCGCGTGGTGCTCGCGGGCTGGAGTCCGTCGTCCGAAAACCGTCGCGTCTTGCGCAAGGCGGAGGGATTGCGCTGTGAGCTGATTCCGCGGGCGGACTTTGCCTACAGCGAGGTCCGGCGGGACGCTTGGCTCGCCTACGCCGCCGCCAAGTGGGGCGCCGAGGTCATGCCGTGTGACCGGCTCGACCGGCTCATGGCCGGCGCGGTCATCAGCCACGTGTTGCACTTCACCGACGCTGCGGGGGCCGACGCCGGGAGTGTGCTCTGCTATGTGGAGTCGCCGCGCGTGGCGCATTATTATTATGCGTTTTACCCGCTCAGCGCCGAAACCAAGCACCACGGCATGGCGATGATGACGCACGCCGTCGCCGACTTCGCCGGCCGCGGCCTGGAGCACCTTTACCTCGGCACCTGCTACTCGGAGATGGCGCTCTACAAGACGCAGTTTGAGCCGCTGGAATTCTTCAACGGCTGCCGTTGGTCGCGCGACGTGGCCGAACTGAAGCACCTCGTCCGGCGCCTGTTGCCCGAGGGGAAACACCGGTTGGAGACGCCGGAATTCCTCGCGTTCCAACCAGGGCCGCTCGCGGAGTTGGCCGCGGAAAGTCGGTTTCGAGTCGCCCGGTAGCTACGTTCACTGAAGGGGGCTGCAACGCTCTCCGACGGGCGCTCCACAAGCACCGCTCGGCTGATTTCTGGCCCCGCGTTGGCGGCGGCGAAATCGACCGCCCACCCGGCTTCCAATTCAACAGTCCAGGTCAATTCACCTTGGTCTCCGCCAGCAGGTGTTGTTGCCAAAACTGGATCGTGCTCAGGAATTGGAAGTCGGCGTTTTTCTTCTTCTGAAAGCCGTGGCCTTCGTCCTTGGCCATTAAATACCAGCAGGTGCCGCCGTTGGCGCGGACGGCTTTCACCATTTGCTCGGCTTCGGTCACGGGCACGCGCGGATCATTTTTGCCCTGCACCACAAACAGTGGCACGCCGATTCGCTTCACTTGAGTGGTTGGGGAAATCTGCTCCAAGTGCGTGCGCATCGCCGGCTCGCGTTCGTCGCCGTATTCCACGCGGCGCAGGTCGCGGCGATAGTCCTGCGTGTTCTCCAGAAAGGTCACGAAGTTGGAGATGCCCACGACGTCCACGCCGCACTTCAGGCGGTCGCTGTAGTGCGTGAGCGCGGCGAGCGTCATGTAGCCGCCGTAGCTGCCGCCCGTGACCGCGATGCGCCCGCCGTCGAAGTCGGGCTGCGCCTTGGCCCAGTCGATGAGCGCGCCGATGTCCTTCACCGAGTCTTCGCGTTTGAAGCCGTTGTCGAGCGTCAGGAAGGTTTTCCCGTAGCCGGCGGAGCCGCGGACGTTGGGAAACACAAGCACGACGCCAAGTTGGTCGAGGTAGTAGTTGTTCCGGGCTTGAAAAATGGGGCGCGACTGCGATTCCGGCCCACCGTGGATGTTGATGAGCACGGGTCGCTTGCCGGGGAATTTTGTTGGGTCGGGGCGGTAGACAAAGGCGCTAAAGGTCACCCCGTCAAAAGACGGGGTGCGAATCAGGGTCGGCTGCCGGAATTGCGAGGCGTCGAGACCGCCAGTTTCGCTCTCGGTCCAGCGGGTCAACGCACCGGTGGTCACGTCGAGCGAATAAGCGTCGGCAGGGGAATTGGCATGCGCCAGCGAGAAGCCGAGGTCCCGGCCGTTCGAGTGCCACTCCAAGCCGGCGAGCACGCCGAGGGGAAGTTTGGGGGCGGCCTGCTCGGTCAGGCTCGGCACGTCGAGCAGATGGAGCCCGCTGGCGCCGTCCTCGTTGGCGGCGTAGGCGAGCGTCTGGCCGTTGGGTGCCAGTTCGAAGGCCTCGACGTCCCAGTTCAGCGCCGGCGTCAGCACGGTGAGCTGGCCGGTGGCGACCTTGATCTGGGCGAGCCGACGGAATTCGGAATTCTTGTCCGTAGTGGTGAAGACTGACTTTCCGTCCGCGCTGAATTGCGCGCCCGCATAAGCGACGCCCCGCTCGCCCGCCGGCGTGAGCGGCGTGAGTTGGCCGGACTTCACGTCGAGCAGGTAGAGGTGGCTCTCGTTGATCGAGAGGCGTTCGGTGACCAGCAGTTTGGTTTCGTCGGCCGACCAATCGTTCACGGACCAGCCGCCGCCCTTCATCGGCGCCACCAACCGGTCGGACTTCGGTTCGGCCGGATTCAGCACGTAAAAGTCGGTGTCCTTACCCGTGCGGCGGGTGCTGCAGTAGGCGAGTTGTTGGCCGGACTTGGCCCAACGTGCGCCGGTGTTCCGGGACTTGCCGTCGGTGAGTAGGGTCACGCGGCAGTCGAGGTCGAGGCGGTAAAACTGGAAGAATTCGCCGCCGCCGGAGTCTTGGGTGAACACGATGTAATTGCCGTGGCGCGGCTGATAACTGCCCCCGTTCACGGGTTCATTCAGGAAGCTGAGCTGTCGCCGCGCGCCCCCCGGCGTCTGCACGAGGTGGAGTTGCGCGGTGTCGGCGAAGCGCGTGGAGATGAGCAACTCACGGCGTTGCGGATGCCATGACTGAAAGACCGCGGTGCGGAATTCCAAGTAGCGGCTGACGTCGCGCTGGAGTGTAGCCGAAGGCGCCGGGACGCCTTCGACGACGAGATTGTCGGGGATTTGAGAGAAGGCGGTAAGCACGGCGAGAGGCAGGACAGCAAGAAGCGCTTTCACGTCGCCGAGGTTGGCGTGGAAGCCGGTGCCGGGCAACCGCGAGCACCGGGCGCCCCGCTTGGCTGAGGCTGAGGGGAGGCTCGTTCTGGGGCTGCCTGCTTAGAACAACCGCGGCTTGGAACGGCGGGCCTTCACCTTGCCGGCCAGTTGCTCAAGGGCGTTGGTGTGGCGACCGTGGATCCAGTCCTTGAGCGGCAAATCGTCGATCTCAACCTGCTCGGGAAAGGACCACGGGCGGAAATCCAAGTGCGCGTATTCGCGGTCGAACCGGGGCTGGCTCACAGCCCCTTGGTTTGGCTTCGAAATACCCAGCACCGTCCGCTCGAAGTCGGCGCGGGCGCGTTTGGTTTCGGCCCAGACCACCGGCTGCGTCACGGTCGCGAGGCGTTCGAGGTCGGCGACCAACCGATCCGGCACAAAGACGTTCGTGAGCAACTCCCCGCAGAGCGCGCGATAGCGCGCGCCAAACGTCGGGTCGTTGAGGAACCGTTCGACCAGCGGATTGGGATCGGCGTTGGGCCGGAGGATGCTGGTCTGCATTTGAAAGCGGGACGGACCGGAGACGGGATGCAGGCCGAAAGCTTCGTTGAGATCCCACGGGATGAACGTCGCCCGGCGCGAGGCCGAACCGAGAAAAAGGTAGTAATTGTGGCCGTTGCCGATGAACGAATCCACGTTGGCGAGGATGGAGTTCAACGCGACGAAACGTAGGAACGGCTCCGGTTCGAGATAGTTTGTGATGCCGTGGGTGAACTGTTCGGGCGAGGCGGTGCGGATGAAGTTTACGAACTCGATGAAGCGCGCGGTATCGGCCGGGGCGGTGTCGCCTTTGGGTTGGTAGCGCGCCGTGTAATTGTCCCAGTCGTCGCCGAGGTAGGGAATTCCCTGCATCATCTCCGGCTTGAGCAACAGCCCGTCCGAGGAGCCGAAGGTGCGCTGCAAGAACTCCTCCTCCACCGCCTCGACCAGCGTGTAGAGCCCGAGGTGCTGCTGCGTCACGCGCCCGGGAATGGTCAGGTAGACTTGGGCGAAAGCCGTGCGCGGCGCCGGCAGTCCGGCCCGGCGAAACAATTCATACGCCAGCACTTCCCGCAGTTGGGTGGCGTCGTTCACGTTGTTGTTCAGGTAAACTTCTTCGACGTCGAGGAACCGGCGCCCCTTTGCCCCGCGGTTGAAGTCGAGCTTCAGCGGCCGTTTGTAGCCATTCGGAGCCCGCGCCACGGAGCTCACACCCTTCATCCGCACGGCGACATTCGTGAAGGTCTGGCCGGCGCTGGAAAACGTGCATTGGGTCCAAGGATACCGGGAGTTGCCGTCCGGGGCCGGCGAACCCGCCGAGGGCTCGCTGCCGAAGACGCCGCGCAGAAATCCTTCCCACGCCCCGCCACCGCCGGAGTTGCGTTTCACCACACCCCGGGAGCCGAGCAACTGCCAGTCGGCCGGAGTGAGGGTGAGGTGCACCGTCCAGAGGTTGGTGAAGCCGAAGAGCGACTGCCCGGCGTGAGGTGATCCGGCGGCCTGGCTCCGGGGTGATCCGGCGATCAGCAGGAGCAGGCACGATGTCAGCAGCAACGACAGGCGGTAGTTCATGGGCAGCGCACGGGTAAACAAAACGTCGGGCAATGTTCCGCCGAATTCAACCGGCGTGAATCGGTTGGACCGGCAAGGCCCGAACCAGGTCCGGAAACCGACAGCCGGCGCAACGGGCGTCGGCCTGGTCACAAAAATCCCGCGTGAGCTGCAACAATCCCTGCTGGCTGGCGGCGGTGCGGGGCAACGCCCGCGGGGCGGGGCCGAACAGACGGTCGCGCGCCAGCTTCAACACCGCGTTGTCCTCGCTGGCGGGCCAACTGAAATAGCGGCGCTCGATTTCCCCGAGCAGGGTCGCGTGGCCGCCGATGGTCGCCCGGGCGTGCAGCCAGGGTAGCACGACGTTCAACGCCAGATCGGTCACCCGCGGCGCGCCCAACAAGGGTTGTGCCCGGGCGAAGCGTCGCGAGCGAAGCGTCCAGTGGTGGGCCCAAAAATCATCGGGTTCAGCCGGCCCCGAAAGGGTGGCCAGCAACTGAGCCACAAATGCCCGGCCGGCGGTGGGCGGCTCGCTGAGCCAAGCCTGCAGGCGGGCCGGCAGGTCGCCGGCGGCCAACCAGCGTGCGGCTAGGGCTAGGCGGCGCTGGGGCTGGTTGGCGGGGCGCAGGCCGGCCAGTTGCCAAGTCGCGGCGGGCAGGATCCGGTCCGCCAGCGCGTCGCGTTCGCGCCACCAACTGTCCCAGATGGTTTTGGCATAGGGCGCGTTGTCGCCGGCGGGCAATTGGCTGGGAAGCAGGCCGGCGAGCCCCAGCAGTCGGGCTTCCCAAACGGGAACCGCGGCGCGAGTGGCCGGTTCCCCACTTGGGTGGCCGTCGAGTTCAGCGGCGATCTCCGCGAGCCGCCGCATCGGCCAAGTGTTGTGTCGGTAACCGAGCGCGCCCAAGAGCCCGACCCACAACGCTCGCTCCCAGCCGACGTGCCGGGCGTGGATGGCAAATTCACCCGCCTTGCGTTGGAGCCGGACGCGGGCGGCTTGTTGGAGCAGGGCGGCGAGCGTGCCGGCGTTCACCGCGGCGAGGGGGGCGCAACATTGGCCGAGGGTTTCCACGGGTAGCAGCGCGGCGGCTTCGTCGTCGAGCCAAGGGGCCAGTTCCGCGAGTGGGGCGTCGAGAAAGGGGCGCAACGCCAACACCGGCGGTTGCCGGTCGGGGGTGGGTAAATCCCAAACGACGTGGAGAATCACCTGGTGGTAGCGGGCGTTGCGAGCGTGGCCGTGCTGGTGCCAGCCACTGAGGTTGAGATCGATTTCCACGTCGCCGCTGACCGGAGCGTCTTGGCCGAATTGGAGGACCGCCCGCTGAAAGTCCGGCCCGGGCCCACGGTTCCAAAATCCAGGGTGGAGCACGCGCACGGGCCGTCCGTCGTGACCGGTGAGTTCGGCGCGCCGCAGGCGTTGGTGCCGCCAGATTTGTTGCAGCCAACGTTCCGGGGGGCCGGCCGGACTGTCTTCGACCGCCCCGGCCGGGCGGCGATCTCGCTGGCGCCACGACGCGTAGAAATCAGGAGGCAGCGGGGTCATTTGGTGCCGCTGATTTCTCCTGAGCGTGGCGGCCGGTCAAGCGGGGAAGCCATGCCGGGAGTTTGCCGGATAAGCGGGCGGCGGGCGGCCCGGCGGGCGCCCACTTAGCTCAGGATGTTTTTCACCACGTCGCCTTCGACGTCGGTGAGCCGGCGCTCGATGCCGTTGTGGTAGTAGGTGAGCCGCTCGTGATCGAGGCCGAGCAGGTGCAGGATCGTGGCGTGCAGGTCGTGCACGGTGACGATTTGCTCCACGGACTGGTAGCCGAACTCGTCGGTGGAGCCGTGACTGAAGCCCTTTTTCACGCCGGCCCCGGCCAGCCAGCAGGTGAAGCCGTTGGGGTTGTGGTCCCGGCCTTGCGACCCTTTTTGAAAAGTGGGCATGCGGCCAAATTCCGTGCACCAGACGACCAAGGTGTCGTCCAGCAACCCGCGCTGTTTGAGGTCGATGAGCAACCCCGCGGTGGGGCGGTCGAGCACCGGCCCGTGCAGGCTGTATTGGTTGAGCAGGTCCTTGTGGCCATCCCAATTGCTGACGCCTTCGCCCCCGGTCTGATAGGCGCCGTTGAACAGTTGCACGAAGCGCACGCCCTGCTCCACCAACCGCCGGGCGAGGATGCAGTTGCGGGCGTAGGCGGCGCGCAGTTCGTTCGTCTTGGAGCCACCTTCGTCTGCGCCGTAGAGGCGGAGGATGTGGGCGGGTTCGCTCGACAGGTCGGCTAGCTCGGGAATCGTCAACTGCATGCGCGCGGCCAGTTCGTAGCTGGCGATACGGGCTGCGAGCTGGCTGTCGCCGGGGAATTGTTCCGCGTGCCGCTCATTGAGCCGGCGCAGAAAACTGCGGGTGGCCTGGTCGTGCTCCGCGGTGAACGCCGGGGGGCGGGCAAGATTCCGAATGGGTGTCGTGGCGTTGAATTCCGTGCCTTGGAACGCCGCGGGCAAAAACCCCGGCGCCCAATTGTTCACGCTGTTCTGGGGTTTGCCTCGCGGGTCGGGAATCGCCACGTAGGCGGGCAGGCTCTGGTCCGCGCTGCCGAGCGCGTAGGTGGCCCAAGCGCCGAGGCTGGGGAAGCCGTCCAGCGTGTAACCGGTGGACATGTAGTTCTCTCCGGGCCCGTGGGTGTTGGTTTTGCCCTTCATCGAATGGATGAAGCACAGGTCGTCCGCCAGCGCGCCCAAGTGGGGCACGAGGTCCGAGATCATTTTCCCGCATTGGCCCCGGGGGCGGAAAGCCCACGGACTGCGATTGAGGGCGCCCTGTTCGCCCTGAAACGTGATGATTTTCTCGGTGCCCGGCAGGGGTTGGCCGTGGCGCCGGATCAGCTCCGGTTTGTAGTCAAAGGTGTCGAGTTGGCTGCAACCGCCGCTGCAAAAGATCAGGAGCACGTTCTTGGCTCGCGGCGCAAAATGTGCTGGCCGCGGAGCATACGGTTGTCCCGGTGGGATGAGCGGGCGGATGGGTTCCTGACCCGACACGCTGGCCCCCAGCAGGCCCTGCCGGCTCAAGAGGTGCGTCAGGGCGATGGCTCCGAGTCCGATGCTGGTGTCGGCGAAGAAGCGCCGTCGATTCGTCAGTGGACCCTGGAGGGAAGCGGCGGGCTGGCTCATGGGATGAAGAGAAATTCGTTGGCGTTGAGCACGGCGCGGCAGAGGGCGGCCAAACCGTGGGTGCGGGTGAAGGCTACCGCTTCCTTTGCCTCGGCCCGGGCGGGCTTGCGGTTGAAGGCCAGTTGCCACGCGTGTTGCACCTGGGCCGCGGGATTGGGACCGGCTTCCCGCTGCAACCGGGCGGCCAAGATCTCCGCCTGTTGCAGCATGAAGCGGCTGTTAAACAGGTTGAGCGCCTGGAGTGGCGTGGTCGAAAGGTTGCGCCGGGGCATCACCAAGCTGCCGTCCGGACAGTCGAAGGCCCCGAAGATGCCGTCCTGCTCCATTCGCACCTTGAAGGCGTAAACCATGCGGCGCGCTTCGGCGGGGCTGAACACTTCCTTCGGGTGATAGTGGTAAACGTTTTCCCGATCCACTTCGTGCAAGAAGAAGCTCGGTCCGCCCGGGGTGGAATCCAGATTGCCGCTAACCGTGAGGATGCTGTCGCGGATGGCCTCGGCCTCCAGGCGGCGCGGGGGAAAGCGCCATAGCAAACGGCTGGCCGCATCCACCTTCAAGGCGTCAGGGCGGGGCGTGTTTGCCTGGCGCCACGTTGCGCTGGTCAAGATGAGGCGGTGGAGGTGTTTCAGGGACCACGGCTGCACGGGGCCGGGGCCGGGGTTCACCGTGGGCTCGACCAGTTCCCGGGCCAACCAATCGAGCAGTTCTGGATGGGTCGGCTTTGACCCGTTGCGGCCAAAGTCGCTCGGCGTATCCACGAGCCCCACACCGAAATGATGCTGCCAGAGTCGGTTCACTATGACCCGGGCCGTCAGCGGATTTTCCGGACTGGCCAGCCAATCGGCCAACTGCGCCCGGCGGTCTGGCTCCGGCGTTTCCGGGGCCAGTTGGCGCGGTTGGAAGAGGCCCAACGTGCCGGGGGCCACGCGTTCGCGTTTTTGCATCGGGTCACCGCGGTGCAACCGGTGCGTGGCGGCGGGTTGGGTAAAGGTGCCGGCGTAGAGCAGGGTTGGCTTGGCGACCGAATCGCGCTCCTGACGCAAGCTCTGGAGTTCGGCCAAACGCTGGCGGCCCTCGGCGGCGTCCGTAGCGGAGAAGTGTTCGAAGTAATAGACGGGCTTCGGGGCGGGTTGGGGCGCGCCGGAGAAGGGTTTTCTGCCCGCGGAGCTGGCTACTTCCCGCCATTGGCCGGGTTCGGTCGCGACCTCGATCAGGTAATCCGTCGCCAAGCGGTCCTTGAAGCGGCCTTCGCGGTCCCGGCCCCAAGTCAGGCGCTCGACCCGCTCGGTTTGCGCCAACTCCAACTGCACCCAACCGCGGCCTGGCTCGCTCGAAATCCAAGAGTGGTCATTGCCCAAGCGGCCGTCATTCAGATGTTGCAGCCGATGGATTTCGTAGCCCGGCAGCGTGCCGGAGGCGGTGACTTTGGTGCCGGTGGTGGCCAGCGCGACGTTGTGGTCACCGGCCCAGACTTCCAGTTCGTCCAAGCCTGGCTCGCCCCCGGTGGTGGCGCGGATGGTGAACCGGACGAACTTCGCCGCCACCGGCGGAAAGCGGTCGTCGTTGCGCAAAAAATCGACGGCGGGCCGGGGCGCATTAGTGGCGGTGGGCGGCGGCAAGAGGAAGCGGGCCAACTGTGTTTCCCGCTCACGGATGCGGGCTTCGAGCGCTTGCAGGCGGGCCTGCTGGGGAGTCGGCAGCGGTTGGGCGCGTTCGCCGTGCTGCACGCCGGCAAATAGCGCGGTCAGCGCGTAATACTCCCGGTGCGAGATGGGGTCGAACTTATGCGAGTGGCAGCGCGCGCACCCCAAGGTCAGGCCGAGGAAGGCCGTGCCGGTGGTGTTGACCATGTCGTCCAATTCATCGGCCCGTTGCTGCGCGGTCAGCACGGGGTCGGGGCTCTTCACGATGTCCACCGGTCCGCCCACGAGGAACCCGGTGCCCACTGCCGCCCCGAGGGTGTCGCCGGCGATCTGCTCGCGGATGAACTGGTCGTAGGGTTTGTCGTCGTTGAAAGCGGCGATCACATAGTCCCGGAAGCGCCACGCGTTCGGTCGTTCCCGGTTGGTCTCGAAGCCGTTGCTCTCGGCGAATCGGATCACGTCGAGCCAATGACGGCCCCAGCGTTCGCCGTAGCGCGGGTCGGCGAGGGCCCGCTCCACCAACCGCTCAAAGGCACCGGGTTTCCGGTCGCCGACAAACGTGGCCAACTCCGCCGGCGACGGCGGCAAGCCGAGCAGCACTAGGTAAAGTCGGCGGATGAGGGTCACCCGGTCCGCAGCGGGCGAGGCGCTGAGTTGGTGGGCCGCCAACTGCACGTGGATAAACGCATCGATCGGATTTCTGGTCGCCGTCCGCTTCGCCCCGTCCACCGGCACCGGGGACGCTGCACCGGGCGAAACGACCAGTGCGTGGGGGGCGGATCCCCCGGCGGACGCGAAGCTTCCGGCCACCCTGCGCCCTGATCGATCCAAGCCCGCAACCGGCCGATTTCCGCGGCGGTGAGCGGCGCCCCCTTGGGTGGCATCTGACGTTCGGGCACGAGGCCGGCGACGAAATGGATCAAGGGGCTCGCCGCACTGTCGCCCGGCCGGATCACCGGCGCATGTTCGTCACCCCCTTGGAGGGCGGCCTCCCGGCGGTCCAGTTGCAGGCCGCTCTTTTGTTGGGTGGGCCCGTGGCATTCCACACAGTGCTGGGCGAACAACGGCTGAATGTCTCGGACGAAGTCGATGGTCTGGTCGGCCGCTGCGGGCAACCGGGTAAGATCCACCGCGGCGCCCGCCGGCAGGGCCAACAAACTGAGGGCTGCCGCGGCAAGTTGCGCCCGCCAAGTGCGCCCAATGGGTGACCGGAGGCGACGGTCGTTCGCCTTACTCAATGCAGGAGTCATAGCCGCTTCGGTCGCGAAGCGGATTCAACGTGCCACCGCCGCGGGGCCCTTGGGAAGACCAACCCGTGTCCGCCGCGATCCCCAGTTGGGGCCGTCCCGCCGGGCCCGGGCCGAAGCCGGTCGCGACTCAACGGCCTGACTTCATGGCGCGGTTGAAAGCGAACTGCGGCAACCCGGTGCTGGCGGTCATGGCGTCGGCGGGAAGTGGTAACCCCTGATCAGGCTGGCCGGCCCATCCGAAAGGGCGGGATTGCCTCGTCCGGGGCTTGCTCGGTTGGCTGTCCCACGGCTCACGCCGTGGGCTGCTATCTACCGCTGTTCCGCAGCTTTCATCGGCCGCCCGCCACGAACTGGATTTCCTTGGGGCTACGCCTTCACGGCGCTGAAAATCTCCTCCCGTGGAACGGCTGAAATATCCATGGCGAGGCGGGCGCTGGGCTTACCAAACTGTTTCAGCAGGGGATTCGGTTCGAGTTGAGTTGGGGGTAACTCAATGCGGTTTAACCGCTTGGAATCAATGGTGCGCCCGGCAGGACTTGAACCTGCACGATGTTACTCACTAGAACCTGAATCTAGCGCGTCTGCCAATTCCGCCACGAGCGCACAAATCGTCAGGAGGAAGTAGGCGGCGCGCCCAATTCCGACAAGTCCTTTTTCCATGGACCGGGAGAAAGATGCGAGTCACCTCACCGCGGCGCTCGACCGATAGAGCGTGGCCAACTCCCGAAGCAGGATCTCCAAGCGGGCTTCATATTCGATTTCAGTGAACTCGGCCTTGCGATCCCGGAGGCTCGCGACGTCGACTTCGAGGCGATCCCGGCGGGTGCGTTGTTCGGGTGTCAGCCGGGTTTCGGCGGCGCTCCGGACCAGGTGCCATTGGTGGGCGCGCAGGCCGTCCAAAGCGTGTTTTCCCTCGGCCTTCTGGGTGGCTCGGAGGCCCCGGAACCAATCCGCCGGCGTGCCGAATCCGTCCCCGTTGTCGTCGATCAGAGCGTGCTCCGAGGCCAGCCGACTCTGGGTGCGGTAGAAATCCAGCACGTTGGCCGAGGCATGGAGGAACGATTCCAGCAGCGAGGTCTGGCCATCTTGGTCCAAGTCGGCCACGGGGGAAGCGGCGGCCCGGGCAAGCTCCAGTCCGAACCGGGCAAAACTCGTCTCGTAGCCGCTCCGGGTGGCGGTGATGACGATGCGGTTTGGGCCCGCGAGCGGCTTGAGGAAGGGGCCGCTGGCCGAAGCGGTGTTGATGACTGCGACTGGGCGCGTGAATGGTTTCAGGATCGAAGCCAGTTCAGTCACCGTCAGGTCGGGGCCGCGCAGGTTGAAGCGGGCCTCCTTGCCGTCAAAAGTCCCGTGACCGATCAGCACGACCCAGAGTTCGGCCAAGCCCGCCTTGGGTTCGGCTTCGAGCTGCTGCTTCAGGTCATGCAGGTCGTTGGTGCCGCCGGGTGTCCGGCCCAGTTCAAGCTTGCGTGCGCCCGCGGTCTCGCTGGCTTGGCTCCAAAGCGAAGCCTGTTCGACGAACTGGGCGGCGAACTCGGGATCCCCCGGGGCACCGAATACGAGCAGCACGGTGGGGACGGCGTTGGTGGTCGCGTGCAGCGGCCACGAACCGAGGGTCAACCACACCAGTAGTCCGATCAGCCAACCCAACGGAGCGCCGCCGGTTATGGCCGAGCGCTCACGGCACCTGGGTGCTGGCGAAAGGCGGAAGGTGGAACATGGAGCCGGGCGAGGCTTAAAACCGCCGCTGCCGTCGCCGTCAGGGGATGAACCCCTCGCCTGACAGCCGCCGTTTGGATTTCGCTTCATGTTCACGGTAAACCCCTCCTTCGGCGCAGGCCCCATTCCGCTACGAAACAAAGCAGGGCGAACCCGAACCAAGCCGGATGGTGCCAGGCCGGCCGCGCCCAGGGCTCCATCACTGGGGCTAGTTTAGTCGGCAAACGGGCCACAAAGTCCTTTAACCGGTCGGCGGCAACGACTTCGCCGCCGGTCTTCTGGGCGAGGCGTTCGAGCAGCGCCACGTTGGGGGTGAGGGACCGGAATTCTTCCGCCGCGAGATCCGTGCTCCAACCCGCTTCAGCCCGGCCCACCGCGGCGCCGGTGGCATTCGTCACGTAGGCGGTCGCCTTGTAGCCGCCGGTGAGGCGCGGCACGTAGGTGAGTTGGTAAAGCCCGGCTTCGTTCAACGCCGGCTCGGCGGGTAGGCGGATGCGTTGGGTTGGCGCGGGGTCGGTCCCGAACACGATCGGCTCGATCTCGACCACGACGCTGGCGTTGTCGAGCGCTTGGAACTTCGCGTCGCGCACCCGGACCTGAAGTTGCCGTGCGTCTTGGCCGTCACCGACGACGGGTTCGACGGTCAGGTCCACCCGGTTTGGCACGTCGGCCACTAGCCAGCGGAGCAACTGTCGCCACGTCTGGTCCAGGTCCTGGCGTTTCTCGGCGTCCTGCATGCCCCAGCGCCAAAGGTCGCCGATGGTCAGCGCCGCACTGCGACCCCGGCCGAAGCGTTGCGTCACCAGCGCGGGCAATTGGTGGCCCTGGTCGTCGGTGGCGGTGGCGATGACGCTCGCGCCCGGCTTGACGTCGCGCACGGGATTCACCACGCCGAACTGCGGCATGGCCGTGACGCGAGCGCGTTCCTCGAGCTCGTTGTCGCGCACGCGGGCCCAAGGTTGCAGCCAGCCTTCGCGCGACAATTCAAACTTCACCGTATTGCCGGTGCGGGGCAGGGGCGCGCGGTCGAGGTAGACGGGCAGCACGTCGCCGATCGGGGTGCGCTCATACTTGCCCTGCGCAAACGACTCGGCGCCGCCCAGCATCAGGAAACCGCCCCCGCGTTCCGACACAAACTTCTGGAGCAGCAACGCTTGGTCCGGCGCGAAAAAGTCCGCCTCCAAGTCGTCCACGATCACCGCGTGGTAGCTGTAGAGCTCCTCGGCTGTGCGCGGGAAACCACTGCGCAGTTCCACTTCGTCGCGCGTGTTCAGGCGCACGAGCACCGGTTGGTCGTAGCGTTCGACTTCTTCGCGGCCCTGTTCGCCGAAACCGCGAAACAGCGGATTGCTCGTTTCGCCGACCCGGCCGCGGAAGTCGAACTTCGGTTCGCGCTTCGCCACGCGGATCAAGCCGACCAGTTGAAGTTGGGGGTCTTCGGTAAGGGCGCGGTTCAAGAACTTGAATTCCCAGTTGGGCCGGCCGGCGACATAAAGAATCCGGTAGGCGTCGCGCCCGCGATCGACGGCGATCACCCGGCGGTTGTTGGCGAGCGTGGCTTCGGTGGAATTGGTGGTCACCCCGGACCGGAGTTCAGCCCGGGTGCCGACGCGGACTTCGTAGAAGGACAGGCCCGGCTTTTCGGGTTTGAGCTGAAGCCGGAGCGTGGTCGGTTCGCTGTTCGGCCGAGCTGCCAAGCCCGTCTCCTGCACGACCTGGCCGGTGCGGTCCACGATCTGCGCCAGCAGCGCCTCGCTGCCGAGTCCGCTCGCTGCAATCTGGGCCTGCACGGCGACCGGGGCGTCTTCAAAGGCGGATTGGTTGACGGCGACTTGGAGCAACGACACGTCGCGGGCCGGTCGTTGGTTGCCGATCACGACCGGATAGATTGGCGGCAGCCCGGCGAGGTCCGGCAGCCCCCCGCGCAGGTCGGTCGCATTGCCATCCGTGAGCAGCAGCACGCCGGCGAGCGGACGTCCCTTGAAGCGTTCGCCCAGCGTCTTCAGTGCCGCGCCAATGGCGGACGAACGGCCGGTGAAGTCGAGCTCTGCGAAGTCGCGGCTGCTCTGAACGCGCGCATCGAACAGGTAGCGGCGCACGTCGAAGTCCGTCGCGAGCGTCTCCTGCCAGTCGTCGGGCTTGGTGGCGAGCAACTCGCGCAGTTCCTCGCCACGCGTGCGCGTGGCGCCGGGATCACGAATTTGGAGTCCCTGGCTGTTGTCGGCGACGACGGCGAAGAGGTTCGCGCCGGAGCGGGCGCGTTGGCCGGTCCAGAGCGGCTCCAACAGGCAGAAGACGAGCGCCGCCAAGCCGGCGGTTTTCAGGAGCAGACAAACCCAGCGCAAACCGGGCGTGGGCGCTGTGCGGTAACTCCACCAGAGCAGCGCCAACGCTACGACCAAAGCACCGAGCAACGGCACCAACCAGCCTAGGGCGGAAAAGGTGAGGATGGCGAAGATCATGCTAGGTTAGGCCTTTCGGCAAAGTGAGCTAGCGCCAGTTGCAAACTGGACGCGCCGCCGAGATAAACGATCCGCTTGAACCATCGGGAGGTATACTTGGCAGAAATGCCGGGATCCGCCCGCTGATGCGCTGAGACTCCACCAGCTGGACGGACGAGGACTGTTTGGGGTTTGGTCATGGCACGCGGGGCTGCATCGGAGTTCCCGGTTTTGGAATGACGCGGGGCGTGGTGAGGTTCCCAGCGGCGACCGACTGAGGCGGGTCAACGATTCCGCCCGCCCCATGCGTCGTGCGCTCCAGTGCTGGTTCGGATCCGCTCACTTGTCTTTCCCCAATTCTTCGTAGTAGCGGCGCACGAGTTCCGAGTAACGCGCCGGCACTGGGTCGCGGTCAATCGGCACGAGCGAGTCCTTCACGTCGCGTCGGGCGAGTTCTTCCTGCAATTTTTGACGCACCTCGACGAGCGGTTTGACCACCTGCAACTGCACGGTCACCCAGTCGGGCTTCGTGCGCTCGCGCTTGAAGTCCTGCCGCATCAGCCGGGCGCGTTCCCGGGCCGAGGAAACTTCAGTTCGCAGATCGGGCTGATCCACCATTTCCTCGACGTCGCGCAAACGGTCGGACCACTCGGCAAAGTCGCCCCCCGTGATGGGGCCGCCGCGGGAACCCTGTCCCTCGGTGCCACCGCCATCGTTGGCCAGTGTCGGATCGAGACTGCGCAGGTCGAGCCCACCCCGCTGACCGCGCTGGTTGTTGGCCGGCTGCGGCCGATTGCCCCGACCGCCTTGGCCGGGTTGCTGCCCTTGTTGCCCTTGCGTCTGCCCCGGCTGTGGTCCGGCCGGTTGCCCCGCTTGTTCGGAAGGCTGCTGGCCTGCGCCGGGCTGACCCTTCGGGGCAGGCTGATCGGCTTTGGCTTGCTGGTTGCCGGGCCGCTCGCCGGCACCTTGCTGGCCGGCGGGCGAAGGCTGCGGTTCCGAACCGGGTTGGCCGTCACCCGCCCGCGCGGTGGTGTTAGTTCGTGAGCCGCCCGGTTGCCCTTCACGTGCCTGACCGGACTGGCCCCCGGCGACTTGATTGGTGCCACGGTCGCCGGCTTGACCGGCCCCGCCGGGACCGAACTCGCGCTCCAGTTGGTTGGCGAGTGCCTCCAGTTCCTTCTCCGCGAGCCGGAGCGCCTCGGTGTCGTCGCCCAAGACGTTTTCCGTCGCCTTGTCCACGCCCTTGCGAAGCTGGTCGAGCGTGGCGCGGGCGCGGCGTTCGGCTTCGCGGGCGGGCGGCAGGAAACCCTCGCGCAGGACGGCCTCGGCGGAACCCAGCGCCTTGCCGTGCTCGTCCTTCGCCAGATTCTGGAGATTCTCGAACAGGCCGCGGGTCAGCGTGCCACGCTGGATCAACTCCTCCTGCGTCTGCTTGAGCGCTGCGCCGTCATCCTGCGTGAGCTTGCGGATGGAATCGTAAAGCTGCCGCGCCACCAGCGGTTCGGTGGCTTCGGCCTGTTCGGACAACTGCGCGGCCTGGTTCACCAAATTGGTCAGCCGCTGACGTTGCTGGCCCAGTTGGTCGGCGAGCTTCTGGCGTTCGCCGTTGTCGGCGAGCGTGCGCTGCTTGTTCTGCTCCAAGTCGGCGAGCTGCTTGGCGATTTCCTCCTCGCGGCGGGCGAGGTCACGGGCCTCGGCGCGCAGTTGGCGCATCTCCTCAGACAAGCCGGACGAATTTTGCTTCCGCAGTTCGTCGCGCAGCTCCTGCAACTGCCGCTGGGCGCGTGTGCCGGCGGAAAGCGCCTGCGACATATTGCCTTGGTTGGCGGCCTCGCTGGCGCGCTGGAGGTCCTCGCGGGTCTGCTCCAACTGTTGCTTCTGCTCGGCCATCTTCTGCTGGTTCTCGGGGCGCTCCATGCGCTGTTGGAGTTCGTCCGTGTCGGCGAGCATCTGGCGCTGCTCTTCCTGGAGGCGTTTCAACTGCCGGCGCAGTTCGTCCTTTTCCGGCTCAGCCTTGGCCGCCTGTAAGGCAGTCTGAAGTTCCTTGAGCCGTTCGTTGAGGTCCTCCTGCCGCTGCGCAAGTTCACGGAGGCGGTTCAGGACTTGTTGTTCTTCCCGGCGTTGCGGGTTTTGCGCGGCCTGTGCCTGCGGTTGAGATTCATAGCGGTTGTCGGCCTGTGCCAAGTCGAGTTGTTCGAGCTGCATTTGCCGCATCTGTTCGCCCGCGCCGCTGCCCGGTGCGGCTCCCTTTTGGCCGCGCGTCACTTGAAACTCACGGTCGCGCACTTTGAGCAAGGCCTCGTAGGCGCTCTGCTGGGCCTTGAGGGCGGTGCCCAATTGCGCCGGCGATGACTTGGCCTGCGCCAGCTTTGCGAGCGCGTCGTTCAACTGCTCGATGGCCGTGGTCCAAAGACTGGCGAGGGCCGGATCTTGCTGCCGTTCCCGTGCGGCCTCGGCTTGGGAGACGGCCTCGGTCATCGCGTCATGCACGACGGTGACGTCGGCCTCGTAGCCGCCGCTGGAAGTCTTCTTGGCTTGGCCATCCACCAGCGCCTGAAGGCGCCGGGCCGGGGCGTTGTTGCCCTCGGCCCGCGGCTCGGAATCGGCGGCGGCGCGCTGGCCGAAGATGACTTGTGGCGAAGGCGGAAGGTGGAAAGCGGAAGGCGGAGCGAAATGTTCCGAGGCGTGGGTATTCATCTCGCTGGCGGTTGCAGGCACAGCCGCAGGAGCTTGGGGGTTGCCCGCCCTCCCCCCCGAGGAGAAGGCAACGCCCGCTGACGCGAGGAGACGCGACCGGTCAGTCGGCCGAGGGCGACCCGGCTCCTTGCCCCGCCAAAACGTCGTCGGCTTCTTCGCGCCGGGCGCGGCCTTCGAATCGCTGGGTTGGCTGGTCTTGGGCTTCGCACCTTCCTGCCGTTGCAACTTCCACGTCGCGTTGATGATCTGTTTTTGAAGTTCGGCGAGTTTCGTGGTCGGGTTGCCGCCGCCGCTTTCCTCGCCCGGTTCGCCCCCGCTGCCCCCCATCTGTTCGCCTTCGCGAAAGATCTCTTCGAACGGTCGGATCTCGCCGAAGAACAGGTCGCCGTTCGTGCGCCGGATTTCGCCGTCGGGACCATAATCGTCGGCCCAGACAAACCACGCGACGAGTTGATCGGGTTGCAAGCCGAGCTCCTCCAAACGCAGCGTGTGGGCCAACGCCCGAGTCTCTTGGGCCGGCACGCTTCGGCCCAATTCCACCAAGGTGGGTTCGCCACCGCCCACCGAAAAAGCCAGGCCAAACGCGAGCACCCCGAAGTCGTCCCAAGTGGTGCCGTCGAAGGTCAATTCTTCCAGCGGACTCGGCCGAGCATCGCCGCGCGGTGCTTTGAGTTTCAGTTCCGGAACTCGGTTCGGTTGCACCTCGAAGACGAATTGCGCCGGCAGTTTGTTGGTGCGCCCGTCCGCATCCACCAACTGCAATTCGTAACTGGCGCTGGCCCTCAAGGGCAGCGGCCCCAGCGCCACGGCCGGTCGGTTGGTCTCGATGCGCAGCGCCAGATTCGTCACGCCGGCTTGGCGGCCGACCAGCGTCGCGGCGACGACCGGTTTATTGAGCTGCAGGGAAAGGCCGAGTTGCGAACCCTCGACCGCCGTGACGCGTCGGGTGTCCTCAATGTGTTTTGGCGGCAGCCCGGTGTAAGCCGGGTAAGTTAGGTCGGCGTCGGAACGCTCCAACCGCGGATATTCGAAGACGGTGACGCGGTAGTCGCGCGTGCGTTTGCCGGCGTAGGCGATGTGATAGGCAAAACTGTCGTTGAGATCGGGCACGGTCACGCCGAACACCGGGTCCCCGAGACTGCGCACCAGCGGCAGGCGTCGGGCGGTCGCCGCGTTGGTGCCGAGGACGAGTTCGGCCGACTCCGGCGCGCCGGCCCCGAAACGCACCAGGACGACCAAGGTGGAGCCGCGCTCTAGGGTGCTGTCGCCCGGCGTGACTTCGAGTCCGGTGTTCCGCGTGACGAGCACGGGCGCACCCGGCTTGAACGGCAACCGCCCCGCCCACAGCGCGCCGGCCAGCAAGGCCAAGGCGAGCCACTGTCCCGCGTGGGCGAGGGCGAATTGGCGGGTCGGAATGGCGCGGCGCCAATCGCTCCGCAAGCTGCGTTCCGCGGCCTCCTCGACGACGCGTTCAGCCAGAAAGTTCAGCCTGCCCTCGGCTCCTCGGTGAATCTGGGTGGCGGTGAGTAACAGGCCGTCCAGCTCCGGATGACTCCGCTCGATTTCAGCCACCAGCGCGCCGAAGTCGGAAGGCGCAGATCGGTGCCGCCACACCACGATCACGGCGCCCAATAAGGCACCCGCGGTCAGAAGCGGGAACAACCAGGGCGAACCGACGCCCACCAGCCGAGAGAGTCCAACCACGGCGCCCACGGCCAACGCGGCGGCGGCCCAATAACCGGCGAGCCGGCGCCAGAGTTGGAGCCGGCGCCGACGGCGCAGCACGCTTTGCAGGCGGACCTGCAAGAGGGTTTCCATCATCGTTTTCATGCGGTTGCCTCCGTCGGAAGTGCGCGGCGGGCAGTCCAGCCGGCCAGCGCGGTTTCGATCAACAGAACCAAAAGGGTGGCCAGCAGGAACCAGCGCCAGAGCTTTTGCCGCGACTCGGACTCAGCCGCCTGCAATTGCGTTTTGCGGAGGGCGCTCGCCGGCGCCGCGGCCAGCGGGTTGGCCGTTCCGATGCCGTAAGTCTCAAAGACATCGGCCGACCAGGGCGCGGTCCGGCTTTCGTTGGGGTCCAGATTCACCGCAAACCATTGCGGTGCCCCGCCGCCCTCGACGCGATAAAAACCGGGCTGGGTGGTGCCGGTGAAATTGGTGGCGCCGGCGGCCAGTGCCACCGAAGTCCCATCCGGCAGCATGACCTGCTGGCCGCCCGCCCGCAGTGCCAACGGCTCGCCGACGAGGGGTTGCGCCGGGGCCAGACCTGCCGTTGCGCCGGCGTAGTCGAGTAGGGAAAGGAGCAGCGGCACGAACTTCGTCGAGAGCGCGAGTTGGCTGTCTTCAGGCTGCCAGCCCGTGGTTAAAATGATCACGCGCCCGCGCCCCACCGGCACTTCAGCGAGGGCCGGACTGCCGGAATCAAACCGTGCCAGCACCCGTGCGCTGGGCACGGACGCCCAGTCGAGGACGCGGTGTTTCCACACGTGAATCTTGGTGAAATCGCTGAAGCGGGGGTCGGCAAACGGCGCGAACAACGGATGCTCGAAGTCCAGTTCGGCTAACATCGCATAATTCTTCACGGTCGCCTCGCGCAGCGGCAGGGCCGCGACGCCCAGCAGCGTCGCGAGTGGGGCGCCGGCGGCGGCGTTGACCGGCGCAAAAAGGATCGTCTTGCCGGCGAGCGCCGCTTCCCGCAGCAGCCCGGCTGTCGGGGCGGAGAGGGCGCCCGTGACCAGCACGAGCCCCGCTGCGGCGACGTCGCCGGCACTGAGTGCGGCTTGGCCGGTGCGGGCATCCAGCGTGACGCGTTGCCGGGGGGAATCCGGCAAGGCCCGCCGCAAAAAGAAGAGCGGTTGGCGAGCGTCGCCCGCGGCGTCGGCGCCGAGGTAAAGCACGCGCAAGGTCGTCGGTTCAGGCGGAATCACGTAGGCTACATTGTCAAAAGGTTCGTCGTCACCGCGTAACTGAACCCGTCGCGTGGGGGGCACGCCGGGGGCCGCCGGGGGCGGCAGCGGCAAGGCGACGACGCGACTCTGGCCGGGCGGCACATACACGTCGGAGGCCGGCCCGACGAACGTGTCGCCGGCCTCGGCCCAACCGACTTGGAACTGCTCTTGGGTCGCTTCCGGCGCGTTGCTGACGCGCACCCGCACGGCGGAATTGGTGAGACTGGTGTCCGCGGCCTCCGCGACGATTTGGACGCCAGCGTTGCCGGGGGACTTGGCCTTTAACGGGGGCACCAGCAGTTGAAGATTCTTCGGCCAGTCGTAGGCCTGAAGTTTTTCCAGCCGGCCGCCTTCCTGCACGTCGCTGAGGAGCACAATCTGGCGCAGCGGGGTGGCTTGTTGGACTTCAGCTTCGGTCACCATTTCGGCGGCGGCAATCAAGGTCGTGCCGAGTTGCGTGGCACCCCAGCCGGGCTTGAGCGCCTCCAGTTTGCCCCGGGCCAAGGCGGCGCGGTCGCCCGGGGGCGCGGCTTGCCAGTCTTCAAAAGAGACGAGGCGGTTCACCTCGTGATCGAAGGCGAGCACGGCCACTTGGTCGCCGGGCGTCGTGTGGCCCAAGATGTCTGCGGCCTGCGCGAGAGCGGCGGACCAGAGTCCGGCGCGTTGCATGGAAGCGCTGCGGTCCACGAGCACCACGAGTCGGCGGGGTTGGCCGGAAACGGGTTCGGCGACCGAGGGATTTTTCAGAAACGGGCGGGCAAAACCGAAGGTGAGCAACGCCAGCGCGAGGCAACGCAACAGCAGGAGCAGGAGGTCTTCGAGCCGGCTGCGTTTCGTGAGGCGCGGCGGCGTGGGCGACAGAAACAGCAACGAACTGAACGGTAACCGTTCACGCGTGCGCCGCCGGATCAGGTGCAACACCACGGGCAGCGCCAGCGCCAACGCCCCGAACAGAAAGGCGGGGGTGAGAAAATTCATGGGCTAACCCTCCGACAAAGGCGTTGCTGAATTGGGAAAACCGGAAAACCTAAAGGCGGACTGGGTTGCCAATGGCTGCCCGATTGTCGGCCTGCCTGATTCAGTTCGTGATTCATCGGCTCCCCCCGTTTCGTGCCCGAGCGACGTGGCGGCGTTGGGTCCGTTCGCGCAGGAAGTCAAACAGGGCGAGTTCGAGCGGTTGATCGGTGGTCAACCGGTGGCAGTGCGCGCCCAGCTTCTGGCACAGGTCCCGCACGGCTTGGCAATGGGCCTCCAGCTTTTGGATGTAACTGGTGCGCACGGCCTGCGGATCAACGAACAGCGTGCGGCCGGATTCGAGGTCCTCGAACAGGGTCGGTTGGTCGAAGCCGAAGTTCAGCTCGGCGGGATCGAGCACTTGGAAGACGGTCAGTTCATGCCCGGCCGCGGCGAGGGTCGTGAGGCAGCGGTCGAGGTTTTCGAGCGGCGTGAGGAAGTCCGAAACCAACACCAGAAGGCCCCGCTTGCGGACGATTTCCGCGACCCGTCGCAGCGGCGTAACGAGGTCGGTCGCAGTTCCCCCGGCGGGCTGCTCCAGCGCGAGCATCAGGTGCCGCAGGTGGCCGGGGCGATGGCGGGCGGGGAGGTATTCGCGCACGCCGGCGTCGAAGGAGAGCAGGCCGATGGCGTCGCCTTGCTGATGGAGAAACCAGGCGAGCGTGGCGCTGAGCGTGGCGGCGTATTGCGCCTTGGTGACACCGGCCGAGGCGAAGTCCATGGATCGGCTCTGGTCTACGATCAGGTGGCAGCGGAGGTTCGTTTCGTCCTCGAATTTTTTGATGTAAAAGCGGTCGCTGCGGCCGAACACGCGCCAGTCCACGTAGCGCGGATCGTCGCCCGGCGTGTATTGGCGATACTCGGTGAACTCGACGGAGAAGCCGTGATAGGGACTGCGATGGATGCCACTCCAGAAGCCCTCGACGACGGCACGCGCCCGCAACTCAAGGTTGCGGATGTTCATCAACGCCTTCGGGTCGATGAACTTCGTCGCGGGGTTGGTGGTGGAGGCGGTCATCGGGTGGAGGCGGAACGTGGACCAAGAATTGGGGAAGGAGAATTGATGACGCCCGCCCTCACCCCGGCCCTCTCCCCCAAGGAGAGGGAGCCGCCCGCTGGCGCAGAACAACTCCACAAACTGGGCTGACGAAGACTGTTTCGGGTTCGCCGAGGAGTGCCCGGGCTGAATCGGAGCCCGCAGCTTTGGAACGAGCATGGACGCCGTGACCTTCTCCCTCTCCCCGGGGGAGAGGGTTGGGGTGAGGGCGGGCCACCTTCCATCTTTTCAACCGCCCCGACCTTTGCCACACCGTCCACATGAATTTGCGCCCACTTGCCCGGCAATTGCGCCAGCGCGAGACGTGGGCAGAACGCCTGGTGTGGCGCTGGCTGCGCGACCGGCGTTTCGAGGGCTACAAGTTTCGCCGGCAAATCCCCAAGGGTGACTTCATCGTGGACTTTGTCTGCGAGGAAGCCGCGCTGGTCATCGAACTGCATGGCAGCCAGCACGGGTTCCCCGAGCACCAGGCTCGGGATGCGGCCAAGGACGCTTATCTCACCAGCATGGGATTCAAGACATTGCGCTTCTGGAACGGCGAGTTGCGTCGGCGCGAGGCGGAAATCAAGGAGACCATCTTTCGGGAACTTCACGCGCGGGCGCCGCATCCTGAGCCTTCGTATTGGCGAAGCGGCATGGTTGGAAAGAAGTTTGAGGACTCCCGACCTCACCCCAACCCTCTCCCCCGGGGAGAGGGGGACGCCCGCTGACGCGCCGTTACTCAACAGGCCTGACTGACGAGGACTGCGAAGGGTGACGCCGGCGCCAACGAGGGACGCCCGCAATCCTAGATAGCGGAGGCTCATCAACGCCTTTGGGTCGATGAACTTCGTCGCGGGGTTGGGGTTGGGGGCGGTCATAATTCGTTGGCGAAGGCGGGATGACGCGGTCCAGATTCACCGGTCCTATCGTCGTGCCAAAACCAGCGGTCCAATAGCCAAGCCGGAAGGAATGCAAATTGGATCGGATCTCTGAAGGCGCCCTTCTGATCCGCAAACAGGGCGGGCGCCCATAACCAGTTTTTCACACCACGAAGCCCCCAAGTTCCCGGGACATAGGCCCCTGATACCGAAAGGGCCAGGTAGCTGCCGAGGTAAGCCGCCAAACACACCAACGCCCAGCGCACCGTTCGGAGCACGCGGCTTGGTTTCGCCGAGTTGGCAATTGGGGGCTTACCGCTCATTGAATCAAAACCTCAGTTGGCCAGCGGCGCCTTCACCGTCTCCAGGAGCTTACGGATGACGTCCTCGACGCGGATGCCTTCGGCTTCGGCGCGGTAGTTGAGCAGGATGCGGTGGCGTAGCGTGGGCAGCGCCAGCTTCTGCAGGTCCTCGACGGTGACGTGGGCGCGGCCGGCGAGGAGCGCCCGGGCCTTGGCGCCGAGCACGAGGAACTGCGGCGCGCGCGTGCCGGCGCCCCAGCTCACCCAGTCGTTCACGAAGGCGGGCGCGGTGGCCTGCTTCGGGCGCGACGCGGCAGCGAGCTGGACGGCGTAGCGGACCAGTTCCTCGGCAATGGGCACCTGCCGAACGAGGCCGTGGAAGCGCTGGATGTCCTCGCCGGTGAACAGTGCCTCGATGGGCGCCGGTTTTCCCGCCGTGGTGCGCGTGATGACCTGCACCTCGTCGGACTCGGGCAAGTAGTCCATCACGACGTTGAACATGAAGCGGTCGAGCTGGGCTTCGGGCAGCGGATAGGTGCCCTCCATCTCGATGGGGTTCTGCGTGGCGAGCACAAAGAAGGGTTCCGCCAGCGTGTGGCGCACGCCCGCGGCGGTGACCTGATGCTCCTGCATTGCTTCCAGCAGCGCGGCCTGCGTCTTGGGCGGCGTGCGGTTGATTTCGTCCGCGAGGACGAGGTTCGCGAAGATCGGCCCGGGCACGAAGGTCATGCGGCGGCCACCGTCCGTTTCCTGGAGGATTTCCGTGCCGGTGATGTCGGCCGGCATCAAGTCGGGCGTGAACTGGATGCGCGCGAATTTCAGGTGGAAGACTTGCGCGATGGATTTCACGAGCAGCGTCTTGGCGAGGCCGGGCGCGCCGGTGATCAGGCAGTGTCCGCCGGCGACGAGGGCGAGCAGGATCTGATCAATGACTTCACGCTGGCCGATGATGGTCTTGGCGAGTTCGGCCTCGATGCGGGGGCGGCCGGCCAACAACCGGTCGAAGACTTCACGGTCCGTGGCGGGAGCGGCGGCGGCGGGCTGGGGCGGAGGAGTGGGATGGCTCATGGGGATGGAATCGTCGCTGCGTCAGTGGGTCATCACGTAGAAAATGAGATTGATGCCGAGGGGATAGGAGATTTTCTCGGAGAAGTTGCGGAAGTAGAAGTCGCTTTCGCCTTCGCGTTCCCAGCCGTCGCCGTTGTCGGAATTGTGCGCGGCAAAGACCACGATTCGGCCTTGGTCGTCGAAGATCACGCGGTGGTGGACTTCCCGAGCGTCTTCGCGTTCCCAAGTGACGCCGCCGTTCCATTCGCTTTGGACGCCGAGGCCGACGTTGGGCACCTGCCCCTTGGCCTTGATGTCGAAGACGCAGTGGTAGAGCGGGTGATCGAGCGGGAGTTCGGTGAAGCGACGTTCGGGGAAGACCTGCAACATGACCTCTTCGAGATTCTCCCAGTCACGTTCGCCCCAGAAATCGTCGAGCATGAGAAAACCACCGTTGAGCAGGTAATCGCGCAACCGCTTGACCTCGGAGTCGGTGAGGTAGAGGGCCCCAGGCTCGACGAGGTAAAGCCATGGATAGTCAAACAGGGCGTCGTCACCCAACTCGAGCACGCGCCCATCAGGGTCCACGCGGAGGGCGGTCATTTGCTGGAGGCGATACGACAAGTTGAGGTCGCTGTCGGGGATGTCCGTGGACCACCCGCCGCGCCCGCCGCGGCCGCCGTGCAAGTAACGGATGCGGGTAAAGGTGAAGACATCCTTCTCGAAGCCGACGGGGTTCTTCCACTCCGGCGTGCCGGTGCTGTGGGATTCCACTTCCCGGGCGGTGCGGATGCCGTCCGAAACTGAACTTTCGCCCCACCAAGCTCGCCGGCCACCACGGCGTTGGGCAAAGGCGAGTGAAGCCACCAAAAGAAAGCAAAACGCGACGGCAGCGGCCCGAAGCAAAGTCGGGCAGCCTGCCCGACTTGGCGCCGACATGCCTTCCACCCCCACAGCAGGGGACAACTCGTCGGCGCTGGCTTCGGTCGGTTTCATCGGACGTCAGTGGGTTAGCACGTAGAAGATGAGGTTGACGCCGAGCGGGTAGGCGACCTTTTCGGAAAAGTTGTGGAAGTAATAATCACTCTCGCCCTCGCGTTCCCAGCCGTCGGACATGTCGGCGTTGTGCAGCGCCAGCACCATCAGCCGGCCCCGGTCGTCGGCGATGGCGCGGTGGTGCACCTCCATGGAATCGTCGCCGCCCTCCCAAGTCACCCCGCTCTGTTCGCTGGCGATGCCGAGGCGGATGTTGGGCACTTGCACCTTGGCCTTGATGTCGAACACGCCGTGGTAGAGTGGATGCTCCAGCGGTAGTTCAAAAAACTCGCGCTCCGGGAAAACGAGTTTCATCGCTTCCGCGCAGTTCGCCCATTCGCGGTCGCCGTGGAAGTCGGCCAGCAACAAAAAGCCGCCCTGCTGCAAGTGCCGCCGCAGGGCCAGCGCTTCTTCCTCCGTGAAGTTCAGCGAACCCGGCGCGGAAGCGAAGAGGAAGGGGTAGTCGCACAACTGGGCGTCGGTTGGCCGGATGAGCCGGCCGTTGGGGTCTACGCGCAGCGACATCATCTGCTGGAGGCGATAGGATAAGTTCAGGTCGCTGTCCGGCAGGTCGGTGGTCCAGCCGCCGCTGCCGCGTCGCCGCCGGTCGGGGCTCTTGTCGTAACGGAGGCGCGTGAAGGTGAAGGCATCCGTCTCAAAGCCCGGCGGGTTGGTCCAGACCGGGGTTTCCACCGCGGTGCGCGACTCGACGTCGCGGGCAGTTTTGGTGCTCTCCGGGACCATCAATTCGCCGCCGCCCATAAAGCCGGATCCGCGGCGCTGGGCCAACGCCACCGCCGCGACCAAGAAGATTACGCCACAGGAAATTTGGCGGACGCGGGAAGCCCCAATGCCGGCACCGCGGAGCCGAGCGATGCCCGATGAGGCCGGGGAAGGAAGTGAGGCTGGCTCGCTCTTCGCTTCCGGGTAGGGCTCGGCCGACCGCGGCGGTGCCGCTGGTGGAGTCAGGTGGGGCAAGCGGGCGGGTTGAGGGCTCATGGTTGGGCGGCGGCGTCCGCGGACTTGGGGCCGGGCGGCAATTTGAGCAGCAGTTCCAGCGCGTCGCGATGGCGCGGGGCATCTTCGAGCGCCCGGAGCACGTGCCGGCGGGAGGCGGTCGGGTCGGTCGGTTCCAGCAGGCGTGCGAGTTGAAAGTGGATGTCCGGCGGGTTCGGTGGATCGAGTTCGAGTTGGGTGCGCCAGGCGTCGATGGCCAACGGTGGATTGCCGGTCTTTTCGGCGGCCCGGGCCAAGTGGCGATACGGGGCGGGCACCAGCGGATTCACCGCGAGGTAGCGGCGGGCGGCTTTCTGAACTTCGGTCCAATCACCAGCCGCGGTCCCGAGTTCTAGCAGGCGCAAGTTGGCCTCGGCGGCTTCGGCGTCGTGCTCCACCCAGCGCAGCAGCACCCCGCGCTCTAGGTTGGTTTCGCCGAGCGAACGGTGGGCCAAGGTAAGTAAGGCGTAGGCGGAATCGCGGCCCTTTTGGGTTGGATATTCGGTGACCAGTTTTTCCAGCGGGGCCTTGGCGGCCGACCAATCTTTGGCGCCGACATGTTTCGCCGCGAGGTAGCGCAGCGCCCAGTAGTTTGCCGGCCGCCCCTCGGCCCACTTCAGCATTTGGGCCTCGGAGGCAGGCCCAGCGGGTCGCTTGGGTGTTTCCTCGCCGCCGCCCAGCAATCGGCTGAGCAGGTTGGTGGCGGTGATCGTGGCGGCGCCTTCGAAGTCGGGCTTCGTAAAGTCGAGGCCGGGCGCCAACGCGTTGGCCTTGGCGCGGGCGAATTCGGCGAAGTCTTTTTCCAGGCTGGCGAGTCGGGTCGTGTGCTTTTCCAAGGCGTCGTTAATGAACGCGCCTTCGCCGAGGTCGCGCAGGATGGCCTGCACCCGGTCGAGGCCGAAGCGTTCGATTAGGAATTCCACGACGAGGGAGGCTTCGTAGTAGGCAAATTGAAGGTGCAGCGGGGTCTTGGGCGTGAGGAAGGCTGCGCTCAGGCGCTCGATGGGCACGAGGTCTTGTTCGAGAATCATCTCGCGGTAGCGCGGGGTGAGTCGCTCACCCCAGGCGGGATTGGCTTGGCGTTCCTCGTAGGTGGAGATGCCCTCGCTCAGCCAGCGCGGCATCTTGTTTTTGGTCAGAGTGAGCGTTACGACATGACCAAACTCGTGCCAGAGCACGGCTTCCCAATTGACCGGGTTGCCCCGGTTGGCGGCGGGGCTGTTGGCGGTGATCACGCTGCCGAAACAGACGCCGAGGTAGCCCGGATTGTCGGGCATACCGAAGGTCCGCACGCCAAAGTCTTTCTGGGAGGCAAAGATCTCCACGGTCGTGCGCTCGGCGAGTTGGAGGCCATATTTGGCGGTGAGCCGCGTGCGGGCGGCGGCGAGCAACTCCAGCACGCGCGGGCCATAGATGGCGGCCTCGCGGGAATCCATCCGGACGAGAAAATGAGCGTTCGTCAGCGCGGCATACTTCCGCATCGTGTCGCGCAGGGTCACGAGGTTGAACGCGGCCACATCGTAGCCGTCTAGGGCGTTGACCTCGTCGGCGAGCTGCCAGCCTTCGTCCTCCTGCCCGAGGCGCAGCAAGTCGCTGGCGAGTTGCGCTTTGGCGGGCAGATAGCCGGGATCGAACTTCAGGGCCTGCCGCTGCCGGGCGGCGCCTTCAGCGAAACGATATTTCTCGGAAAGCTTGCGGCCGATGAGGTGGTCCACCCGCGGGTTGGCGGGGGCAAATTTCAGCGCGGAATCTCGGGCCGCGGTTTCGGCGGCGGTATCATGGCGCAGATGGGCTAGCACGGCGCGGAACGCCCACGCATCGGGGTGCCAGGGATTGACCTGGGTGACCTCGGCCAGCGCCTTGAGCGAGGAGTCGTAATTTTCGCCGTCCAAGTGGTTTTCCGCGAGCAGCAGCAACGTGGGGACGTGGCGTGGATTTGCCTTTAACGCCCCCTCGACGGCGGCACCCATCAGCTTGCGGTCGCCTTCCGCGTGGGCTCGGGCGAGACCGAACGCAGTTCGGCATCGTCCGGGATCTGCTTCAAACCCTCTTCAAATGCTTTGGCGGCCAAGGCGGCATCGTGCTTTTCCAAGGCGAGCTCACCGCGGGCGAGGTAAACGTCGCGGAGTTTCGGTTCCGCCTGTTGCACGGGTGAGTAGATCTTTTCGAGCACCTCCTTGGGATCGGCGCCCAATAGCAGCGCGGCCCGTCCAAAGGCCACCCGGCTCTTGGCCTCCCGCGAACCCATGCGGTTGCTGACGAGAAATTTCACCCGCTCCAGCATTTCGGCGGCGTTGGTGGTGTCTCCGTGGCTAAGAAACGCGTCGCGGGCCTGCCAGACGAGGCGGACACTGCGCCCGTTGCGGGCAATGGCATTGGTCGCGGCCGAGCGCGCCTCGGGATAACGGCCGAGCGTCAGCAAGCTCCGCAGGCGCAGGTGCAACCAGTCTTCGTCGTTGGGCAGCTTTTCGAGGCCGCTTTCCGCCGCTTCGAGGGCGGCGGGGTAACGGCCGGCGCGAAAGTGGGTCTCCGCCTCCTCCAAGGAGTCGGCCGCCAGTCGGAGACTGCCCAGCGCCACCGCGATCCCGAGCCAAAGTCCACAGCGCAGGGCCAAGCCAAGGCGATGGGGGCAAGCGGGGAAAATCATGGCCAACTGTTCGCCGCGGGACTGGCAATGCTCAAGCCGCCACACAGGCAAAGTGGTGACGTGCCGGACGTGGATTTGGTTTCAGGAAGTTCGCCGCCGGTTCACGGCGGGCCTTCGGCCTTGTCAGTCGCGGTCCCGGCGGCATGCTCCGGCCCTTAATATGCTCAAGGCTGGCATCGTTGGTTTGCCGAACGTTGGCAAGTCCACTCTCTTTAACGCTGTAACCCGCACCCGTAAGGCGCAGGCAGCAAACTACCCGTTTTGCACGATCGACCCGAATGTCGGCGTCGTGACTGTGCCCGATGACCGCCTGGAGGTGCTCCAAAAGATCGCCAAGACCAGTGTCGTGATCCCGGCGGCAATCGAGTTCGTCGACATTGCCGGACTGGTGAAGGGGGCCAGCGCCGGTGAAGGTCTCGGGAACAAGTTCCTCACCCACATTCGCGAAGTAGATGCGATCGTGCAGGTCGTCCGGTGCTTCGAGGATGCCGACATTCATCACGTCGCGGGCAGCGTGGACCCGGTGCGCGACATCGAGATCATCACCACCGAACTCGTCCTCGCCGACCTCGAAGCCGTCAACAAACGCCTCGAAAAAGTCGCCAAAGACGCCAAACGCGGCGACAAGGCCGCGTTGGCCGAGCAGAGCGTGTTGCAGAAACTTCAGCCGCATCTGAACGAGGTTAAACCGGCCATCACGCTGGAACTGACCCCGGAGGAAAAGGCGCTCTCGCGGACCTTTTGGCTGATGACCGACAAGCCCACCATCTTCGCCTGCAACGTGAAGGAAGGCGACTTGGCTACGGCCGACTCCAATCCCTACGTGCTCAAGGTGCGCGAATACGTGCAGAGCCATCTCGCCTGCGAAGCCGTCATCATCTCGGCCCAAATCGAAAGCGATCTCGTGGACTTGGCCCCGGAGGAGGCGAAGGAATTTCTCAATGCCCTCGGGGTGCAGGAATCCGGCGTCGGTGGCCTGATTCGGGCGACGTATCATCTGCTCGGTCTGCGGACCTATTTCACCGCCGGCGAGAAGGAAGTCCGCGCCTGGACTATTCACGTTGGCGACACGGCCCCCAAGGCGGCGGGCGTCATCCACAGCGATTTCGAGCGGGGTTTCATCAAGGCCGAGACGGTCGCCTACAAAGATCTCGTGGAATGCGGGTCGGTTGCGTCCGCCCGCGATAAGGGGCTCTACCGCATGGAAGGTAAGGAATACGTCGTGGCGGATGGCGACGTGCTGGTCTTCAAGTTTAACGTGTAGTGCCGGCTGAAAAACCCGCTGGGTAAGGCGGTAAATCCCCGCTTTCCCCACTTGGTTCCGGTTCGTTTGGGCGCCCCCAGGGACCGCCCTTTTTTTGGGGGGACTCCCGAAACTGAATTCACCCGGCGATTACGCCGCCTCGGGAGCCGTCGGGGCTTCGGGGGCGGCGGCCGGACTCGCTTCCGCCGGGGCGGTTTCACTGGGAACCGCTGCATCCGGCGCGCCGGGGGCGGCGGGCTCAAGCGTCAGGAGTGCCTCGGGCCGCTGTGCGGGAATGCGCCGCAATTCGTCCGCCGCGGGTAGGCTGCCGAGGGAATCCAGACCGAAGTATTCCAGAAACGCCGAAGTGGTCACGTATTGCATGGGGCGACCGATGACTTCCGCCCGTCCGCCTTCGCAAATGAGGCCGCGTTCCTTGAGCGTCACCACCACCGCGTCCACCGCCACCCCGCGGATCTGTTCGATTTCAGCGCGCGTCACCGGCTGCCGGTAAGCCACCACGGCCAAGGTTTCCAACGCGGGTTGGGACAGTTTTGGCGGCCGGCTTTTTGCGCCGGCAAAGGCGCGTAACCACGGACCGAATTCCGCCTTGGTCACAAACTGCCAGGCACCCGCCACACACAGCAGCGTATAGCTTCGCCCCGCCGCGGCGTGCTCCCGGGCCAATTCCGCCAGCGCCTCCTCGATTTTTGCCGGGGGCAATTTTCGCCCGCTGCGGACGGCCTCGACGGCCCCCTCTTCGTCCGCCGCCCGGGTGAGGATATCGCGTAGATCGCTCACGGATAGGGGCTTCGGTGAAGCCATCAACAGTGACTCGATCACAAACTTCAACTCGGTGAACAATAGTTCCTGAACCATCGCAAAATATTTTTGATCCCGACTTTCAACCTGTGGCCTGCCGTCCGGCAGTTACCCACTGACCTTCGTTCCGCACGCCCCGGTTCCAGCTTTCACGGCGCTTGCCCGGAAATGCCGAATGGGGGCCATTTAAGCCAGTTGGGTCTCATCCAAACTGGAAATCAAGGGCGTCGAGGGCGGCCACGACCCCTCGGGGCCCGTTTCAGCCGGGGCCGCCGCCTCAACGTCGATCTCGCCAAATTCGTCATTTTGAACCAAGGCGATCTGCTTCATGCGGGTGAGTTCCAGCATCGCCAAAAAGATGCATACAACTTCGGCGCGTGACGTGGCCATTTCAAAGAGTTCGCTGAACCGAACCCGGGCGCGACTGAGCAGAAGCACACGCAGCGATTCGATTTTTTCGCTGACCGTGTGCGGGTCGGCGTTGATCTCGCGCACCTCGGCCCGGTCCCCGAAGCGCTTGAGGATCTGGCTGACGGCATTGACGAGTTCGAAGATCGAAACGTCGCGCGGCTTGAGGTTCGACTCGCGGGCGGCGAATTCCAAAGTGCCGGGCTGGCGTTCGTAGATGTTGCCCATCTCCACTTCTCGGACCTGCAACTGCGCCGCCGCGTCCTTGAACTTCTTGTATTCAACCAAGCGCCGGATGAGTTCAAAGCGGGGATCGTCTTCATCGGGGTCGTCGCCCAGCGGTTTGGCCTGCTGTTCAACCGGCAGCAATTCCCGGCTTTTGATGTAGATGAGCGTCGCGGCCATCACGAGAAACTCCCCGGCTACCTCCAAGTCGAGTTCCCGCATTTGATCAATGTAGGTGACGAACTCGGTGGCGATCTGGGTGAGGTTGACTTTGTAAATGTCGACCTCCTGCTTCTTCACGAGGTGAAGCAACAGGTCGAGAGGACCTTCAAAAACCTCAAACTGGACGCGGTATTCGCTCATTGGCTCCGGAAAGGGTTCCGGGTCCGTGCAGCCTAGGGAAGCCAACGGATACTTGGCAACGGCGGGTTGCACCCGATCCCGTCCTCACACGGCCGTGGATGACGCAGGAAGCTGAATCGGCAGCCCAGTGGGTCGCCCCCTTTCGGGCTGGGGACGTTTTTTGCCGATCAAACCCAGGGCGTGGCCTTGGGCTGGCATGGGCCGCGCCGTTGGCGCTCAAATCCGGCGGTGGTGCACACGTCGGTCCCCTAGCCTTCGGTGGTGATGGCCTTGCTCACGCCCCCGCCCCAACGCCAACGGCGTTGAAACACTCAGCCCAGGGTCGGCGCGCAGCCTGAGCGCCGACCCTGGGAGTGTGCAGGCAACCCCTTCAGGGTTGCGATCCATTGCCGCACCGGAACCCAGGGTAGCCTCGCCGACTCGGCAACCGCTGGGCTGAATGACGGAACGCCGTTGGCGTTCGGGCAGGATGTGCTCCGGTCCGGTGGGGAGGGGGCGAAGTGCGAATGCAGAAGTCCGAATTGCGAAGGCGCTCCACCCTCTCCGCCTCGACCGGGGAGCGGGCCGGGGTGAGGTGTCGAGTCGTCAGTTCGGCATTCCGAATTCGTCCTTCGACATTTTCCACTCTGTGGCTTGGTCGGCGACGGCCCGCTGAATGTCGTAGATGCTGATGTAATCGCCGAAGACCGCCCGCGTGTTCGCGTTCGTCTTTTTCGATGGGCGTGTCGGTGAAGCTGATGAAGCCCGCGTTCGGCAGCGTTTCGTGCGCGTTGCGCGCCGCACGAATGAGTGCTCAGGGGTATGTCAAAGTTTGCTCGCTGCGATTGTGTCCAACTTGGTTTCAAGGGCGGTAATCAATGAATCGAACGAACTGCGTTTATGGACGTTGAGAGCTGCGGACGGATTTGTCTCAACCAACTCTGCGACCGCAGCTTTAACTTTAGCTTCGATCTGATCTGACCAAGGTTTTCCTGTATTCTTGAAAACACTTGCCAGCCGGTCAGACCACTTGGCATTGCCCTTGAACTTCGGATGAAGTGTTGAGACGCCGTAGCGGTTCTGGAGCATCGTGGAATAGAGCGTCTCGTCGAACATGTCTTCAATCTCAGATTCCTTCATGCCGTTGCATGTAGTGAACGTAACGTCTGCGAGCAGCAGCAGCCCTTCCTGTTCTGCTCGTTGGCTGGATTTCAAACCGCAGTCGTCGTGGTCGAGGAACGTGTGCGCCGAGCACATTGCTTCCCTAATTTGGCTTAGTTTGTAACTCAGGTTCGTGCCGCCCTGTAGTGATTCGATTCCAAGGGCTTGCTGGGACATGGCCGCAGCCAGTGGCTTTGAGTGTTGCTTCAGGAGCGCACCGAGAGTTCGCCTATCTTCCTCGCCCTCCACAACGAGGATCAACTCGGCGTGCTGTAAATTGTCCGATGCCCGAACTCCAAGAATCTCCCGGATTTGCCTCACGTCTTTTGCAGGAGTCGCCTTGTTTTTATGCACGAGGATATTCGACTTGATGCTGGCTCGGTCAACAAAGAGCGGACAATGCGTGGTCATGATCACTTGATGCTTTCGAGCAATCTCCGTAAGGACGGACTTAAGTTGATGGACTGCGTTCGGATGCAGGTGCGACTCCGGTTCCTCAATCGCCAAAATCAGATTGCGCCCCGCCCCGCTGCTCTCGGATGCGTGACGCATCAAGCTGAGTGCCGCGAGGCTTTGAACGCCGTCACCCTTCCGAATCAACTGCGTGGGGGTTCCGTCATCGACAACTATCTCACACGCGCGCCGCAGTGCCCGAAATCGCTCCTCCTCGGGAATAGATACTCGAACCTCTTTTACATTTGGGAGAAATTCTTTGAGCGTGTCCTTGATGCTTGAAGAAATTCTGTCCAGCACGGGTTGTTGAATTTTGGCGACTGCCTTCAACGCCTCTTGGTATGCCGCGTCGCTTTCAACTGCGGCTAGTTCTCTCTCGACCAGTTCCCCGACAATTTCGTGAGCAGAACTCGCAGTGCGAACTGCCGGGATGTAACTCAAGTTGATACGCTTGGAGATGAACATCGCGATTTGTTCGGCCTTCCTCGACAGAGCCGGTCCGCCCGGGCCTTTCTTGAGGACTTTGAACCCAGGCTGCTTTTGCCCAAGCGTGAGTTCGATCGGAAGTGTGCCATTAAGCTTACTCTGCACCTCCGTCTCGAAATCACTGATTTCTGCATCCGAAAGTTGAAGTTCCAAGTTGAACACCGACTCGCCATCCGGGGATTTTTTTTGGAGTGAAACAGGGAAGTCTCGTTGCCACTCGTAGAATGCCGAGAATCGTTCAGATGAACGCAAGCGACCTCTCTGAATCCGAAATCCGCCGATTCGGTTGAGCATTTCCAGGGTTGTGACCAGCGCGCGAAGAATGTTCGATTTCCCTTCGTTATTCGGCCCAATTAGGACTGTCGATCGTCGGATGGGGAGTTTGTATGCCTTTGTGATGCTGCGGTAGTTGGTGACGGAAAAGGAGACAAGTTCCATAGGTTATCTTTTGAGATTTCTGTGTTCAACGGTTCTTGGGCATCACATCCGGATACGGACCGAGAAACCGTTCCCCATTGAAGTGGATCATGTGGTCGGGGTCTTCGGCGATCCAGACTTCGGACTCCCACGCGATGTGGTTGCCGAACGAAAGCATGGATTTCCGGGTCTCGAAGGCGGTGACGAAAACGAGGCCCGCGTTGCAGTCGGCGAACAGGTCTTTGAGTTCCTTGCGGCGCTTGCCATCCACCGGCCCGGCGCTGGTGACGGCTTCGATGAGCAGGAGCCAGTTCTTGGCGCGGTAGTGAACGATGACGTCGGGAATCTTGGCGGCAGAATCCAAGGTCACGCCGAGTTTTGCTAAAGCTTTGGCATTGAGGTGGACAGCGTTTCGCTTGGTGTCGCGGATGCCGAGGATTACCGCACCGGAAGTCCAGCGTTCGCAGAACACCTCAACGATGGCTTTGACCAGCACTCCCCAACGATCTCTTGGAGTGCTGCGCGTAGCACCGCGACGTGACCCGCTCAATGAGGCCATGAAGTCAGCCACAGGTGTTGCGGTGAGGAACTGTCCGAGTTCCTCCTGGCGACTTCTGGGGGGTTCTATGGCCGCGAGTTTCATGGCATCAGGCTACCAACCTGAGTTCCGTTTCGCCATCGAACAAACGGGCATCGTTCGCCGAATCGAGCGTGATACTTGTCCCGAAGGAACCAGAGACAGACGGGAAGCTGCGGGGGGTAGAAGAGCCGGCCGGGGAGGGCGACCATGCAGTCCACGAGGGCGGCCTTGATGAGGTCCTTGCGGACGGCGTTCAGGCGGGCGTGGCCTCAGGGCGGCCCATCGTTTCGACACCGCACCCCAGTCCTCGACCCGTTCGAGGCGGAGCGGGATAAGCGGAACCCGGCCCGCAGTGCGCCGGGGTCCAAAGGCGAAACAGGGGGATCGGTCACCGTCGCCGTCCCCCGAGCCAAGACCGACGCTACGAAGACTGAGGAGCGTTTGCCACTTCGCCGGCCGCCATAGTGCGTTCCTCCCGCGTCTTCAGGTTCTTCACCTTCGCCACAACTACGCCGTCCGTGCCGCGTTCGAGGCGGATGGTGTGGGTGGCGCCGAGTTCGAGGGCGCGCTTGAACTGCTTGTCGCCCTTCGCGGGCGTGAGGCTGTAGTCCACGGCCTTGCCGGCTTCGCGGAGCTGCTGGACGACCTTGAGCGAGTCGGCGCGCAGGGTTTCGTCCTCGATGAGCACCACGACATCCACGGTGCTGGCGAAGGAGGGGACGAGCTTCCGCACCTTGAGCAGTTCGGCGAGCACCACGTCGCCCATGCCGAAGCCGAGCGCGGGCAGGTCCACCTTGCCTTCGCTGACCTGCTTCACGAGTTGGTCGTAACGGCCGCCGCCGGCGATGGCGCGGAATTCGCCCTTGCGGTCGAACGCCTCGAACACGATGCCCGTATAGTAGGCGAGCCCGCGGATCACGCCGTAGTCCACCTTCACGAAGTCGCTGAGCCCGCGCGCGGCGAGGTTGTCGAGCACGGCTTGGAGTTCGGGCTCGGGCACGCTGGCGGCGATGAACTGGGTGACTTCCTCCAGCTTCACGCCGAGTGCGGCAAACTTCTCCGCGCTGACTTCGGGCTTCTCGCGCTCAAGCTTGTCCACGACTTGGTAGAACTCGTAGGCCTTCGCCGCGTCACCGCCACGCGCGGCGAAGAAGCGTTGCCACGCCTGCCGGCTGCTGAGGCGGATGACGAAGTCCTCGCGGGTCAGGCCGAGCGAACGGAGCACGTCGATGAGCAGGGCCACGATCTCGGCGTCGGCGCTGACGTCGGCCTCGCCGAAGAGGTCGCAGTTGAGCTGGAAGTGTTCGCGGAGGCGGCCCTTCTGCTGCTTCTCGTAGCGGAAGAGCTGGGGCAGCGAGAACCACTTGATGGGCTTCTTGTAGGCGCGTTCCGCCGTGGCGACCATGCGGGCGACGGTCGGGGTCATCTCGGGCCGCAACGAGACGGCGCGTTCACCCTTGTCCGTGAAGTTGAAGAGCTGCGCGACGATCTCGGCCCCGGACTTGTTGGTGTAGAGTTCGAGTGGTTCGAGCGGCGGGCCGTCGTATTCGCGGAAGCCGTAGCGGCGGGCGGTCTCGCGCCAGCAGCGAAAGATGTGCTGGCGGAGGTCGCAGCTCCACGGCTCGTTGGCCGGGAGAGGCTCAGGGTAGAAATCGCGAAAGCCAGGCAGGCGCTCCATCATGGTCGGCGCAGGCTAAGCCGATCCCGCCGGCAGGGGGAAGGGGCTTTGCGGGGCGGGTGCCCAGTCCTGTCGCCCCGGCGCGCCGGATGGGGTGGCCGGCGCGCGGGTCAATCTGCCGGCGTCAGCGCCAGCACGGCTTCGCGCATTTCCTTGCCCGGCTTAAATTTCACCACGGCCCGGGCCGGGATTTGGACATCCTTTTCCGGGGCATTGGGGTTTCGGCCGACCCGGGATTTGCGAATCTTGACCTCAAAAACACCAAAGTTTCTGAGCTCAATCGTTTTGCCCTCGGTGAGAGCGGTGGAAATGTGATCAAGGGTCTTCTGGACTACGGCGAGGACTTGCTCTTGGGTGAGCCCGGTCTCTTCCGCAATCCGCACTACCAAATCTCGTTTGGTCATAGGTTGGATCGATCAGGTGTTAAACCTCTGAAGCTGAACGCTAGGGGGGAGTCGTCCGCTTGTTGGTAAAAAGGTCCGGCTGGAAGTCAAGTGGGGTTTCCGAAGGCGGGCGCTGGGAGTGTCAAACGCCGGCGCACGAACCGGGTTTCAAAGTTCAAAATTCTTCGCTCCGCCCGGGCTTTGCTGTTCCACTTCGCGAGTCCGATGCTCCGCCAGCTTACCATCTCTGAACTCACCGGGCGCCTCGCCCGGCGCGAGTGTTCCGCCCGCGACGCGTTGCAAGCCTGTGTGGACCACCTCGCGCAGGTGGATCCGCAGGTGAAAGCCTTCCTCAGCTACGACCTCGCCGATGCCCAGGCGCAGGCGGCGGCGGCGGACCGGGACTTGGCCGCGGGCGTGACCCACGCGCAAAAACCGCTCCTCGGGGTCCCGATTGCACTCAAGGACGTGCTCTGTCATCGCGGCCAACCGCTGAACTGCGCCTCCAAAATTCTGGGCCAGTTCATTTCTCCCTATGATGCCACGGTGGTGGAACGGTTGAAGGCGGCTGGCGCGGTCCTCTTTGGACGGCTGAATATGGACGAATTTGCCATGGGCAGTTCGACCGAGAATTCGGCGTTCTGGACGACGCTGAACCCCTGGGACACGACCCGTATCCCGGGCGGCTCCTCCGGTGGTTGCGCCGCCAGCGTGGCCGCCAGTGAGTGCTTTGCGAGCATCGGCTCGGACACCGGCGGCTCGATTCGCCAGCCGGCGGCCCTCTGCGGCATCGTGGGAGTGAAGCCCACCTACGGTTTGGTGTCGCGTTTCGGTCTCGTCGCCTTCGCCAGTTCGCTGGACCAGATTGGGCCGTTTACCAAGGACGTGCGCGATTCGGCCACCGTGTTGCAAGCCATCGCGGGCCATGATCGGCGCGACTCCACCAGCGTGCCGCAGGCCGTGCCCGACTACGCGCGGGCGCTGACGGGAAACCTCAAAGGATTGCGCCTCGGCATCGTGAAGGAATTCAACGTGGGCGGCCTCGATCCCGAGGTCGATGCCGCGGTGAAGGCCGCGGTGAAACAGATGGCAGCGTTGGGCGCTGAAATCGTCGAGGTGTCCCTGCCGCACAGCGATTACGCGGCGGCGACGTATTACATTATCGCCCCGGCGGAGGCGTCGGCGAACCTCGCCCGGTTTGACGGGATCCGCTATGGCGCCCGGGTGGATGGGCGCGATCCCGAGGAGCTGAATTCCAAGACCCGCGGGGCTGGATTTGGACCGGAGGTGAAACGCCGGATCATTCTCGGGACCTACGTGCTGAGCTCCGGTTACTACGACGCCTTTTATCTGCGGGCCCAAAAAGTCCGCACCCTCATCCGCAACGACTTCCTCAAAGCCTTTGAGCAGGTGGATGCCATCCTCTCGCCGACGACGCCGACGCCGGCGTTTAAGGTCGGCGAAAAATCCGGCGACCCGTTGCAGATGTATCTCAGCGATATCTTCACAATCTCCTGCAATCTCGCGGGCATCTGCGGCATCAGCCTGCCGTGCGGCTTTACGAAGTCACCCCAGCTCCCTATCGGGCTGCAAGTGCTCGGCAAACCGTTCGGCGAAGAAACCATGTTCCGCGTGGCGCATGCCTATGAGCAGAGCACGGTGTGGCATCGGGCGCGTGCACCGCTGGCCTAGTCACTCGGCGGTCATGAATCCAGAGCGGAGAAATCAAAGGGCCCTGACGGCTATCACTTGGGTGGTGACGGTTCTGGGTCTCGGCACAGCGTGGCTGATCCGCGGCCGGTCGGTGCCGGTCCCCCGGCAGGAATTTGCGGCGGACGACGTGGTCTTGGCGCTGCTCTTCCCGGTCATCGCCATCGTCGTGGGATTGGTCGCCTGCTTGGAACGCCCGCGTTCCGGGGTCAAACGCACCGTCTCCCTGTTCGACCTGCTGCCGGTAATCCTGTCTGGGTGCGTGACCTTGGGCTGGGTGAGCAGTTGGGCCGGGTGGCTCCTCTGAGCCCGGCTACGTGGGCCGGCCGAAGCCGCCATCGCGCCGCATCGGCACTTGGCGTTGCAGTTCGGCCACCAAACCGCCGCGATACGTCCCAGCCCGATGTTCGGCCGAGAAGCAGGCCGCGTCCGGCGCTGGATTCGTCTTCAGCCAGTCGAGATAGCGATGCAGCAGGATAACCTCCTCCTTCAACTCCCAGAGATGGCGATACAGCGAGTAGAGCAAGTCGCGATGGGTCAGCGCGGTGAGTTGGTCGAAGAGGCGTTGCAGCGCCTGCCCGTGGGCCCGGAAACGGGTTTCGGTGCTGCCCCATTGCGCGGGCGGCGTGGTGAGCAGGGTGTGAAAATCCGCCCGCCAGCGACGGGACAGCGGCCCGGTGGCGTAGGGCAGGTGAAAGCTGTCGCTCAGCAACCGGACGTCGGTTTCGTTAATCCGCGTCGGCGCCGGGGTGGCGAATTCCGGCGTCCAAGCGGCGATGGCTTGGGTCCAGGCGGCGGCGGGCGAATAGGTTTTTGCGTGGGCAAAGTGCGCGAGCGTGTGGAGCGGGATGAAGTTCAGCTCGAATTCACAATTCGGGTTCGTGACCACGCCGCGCGTCACCGATTTTAAGGCGTCCGCCCGGCCCGCATACGGCCCGAGGTAGATCCGGCGCAGGTCGTAGTCGTTGGCGTGCAGGTTGTCCCAAATCACCGGCGGACGGCGCAGCAGGCGCGACAGTTCACGGATCGAAGCCACGCTGATGGTTTCGGAGATAATCTCGGGGCCGGTCCAGAAGACGTCGATGCCGGGGTCCAAGAGAGCGCCGAGGTCGCGCAGGTAAGTGGACTCGCGCACGGAGGGTTCGCACATGCGGCCGCAATACGGCGTCGGGCAAAAGAAGAGGCGCGCGCCGGGGACTCTTTGTTTCAACCACTCGTAGAATTGGTTGGTGAACCACGCTTGGGCCGCGGCGATGGAGCTGAACTTCGCCGTGTCGGCGGCCGAGAGTTTCGGGGCGATGTCGTCGAACAGGAGGGCGAAGTGGCGGCCCCCGAGGTCGAGGATTTGTTCGGCCTTGCGTTGCAGCACCCGCACGTCGCGCGGAGAACTGTGTTCCACGTCGAGCCCGGGGCCGATGCCGTAGATGAAATCCACCCCGTGTCGGCGGGCGTCGCCGATGAGGCTACCCAGGCCGGCGGCTTCCTTGGCGGTGTAGCGCAGCCGCCAGCGGGTGCGGTGTTTCAGGTCGTCCTTGGGGGTATAGAAGTAAGTTGAGAGCCCCCATTGCTGCATCCACCCGAAGAGCCGGTGCCGTTGGGCCGTGGACCAAGGGCGGCCGTAGAAACCTTCAACGACGCCGGCGAAAAAAGGAGTGTTCATGAGCGAGGAAACCAAGTTGAGCGAGGGGGCAGGGGCGTGCTGGCAGCGGGTGGGTTCACAGGGAGATTTTGCCGCCGGTCACCACGCGCAGGGCCGCGAGGATGGCGGAGATGAAGGTGACCAGCAGTTGGGCCAGCCCCAGCCAGCGCAGGCCGTGGTGCGTGCGGAGAAAGTGCAGCCAGACCATCCCGGCGTGGAGGCCGGTGGCCAAGGCCGTGTTGCGCAGCGTCACGCCGGGGTCGAGCTCGGGGCGCCGGCTGACCCAGACCGCGAAGATCCCGCTCGCCAGCACCGGCAGAAACAGGATTCCCCGGCCGAGGGCCGCAAAGAGGGGTGAAAACAGAGTGCGGCCGCGCTGGGCCCGCCGTTGAAGCCGGCCGGGCTCGGAAGGAAATTCGTCGGGAGGCTGCATGGCGCGTCGATTCGCAGATCCGGGCCAGCGTGCCCAAGCCGAAGCGCGGAGGCCAGAGTCAGGTTTCGCCGGCCGCTTCAGGCTGGGGGCAGGACCGGGCGGGGGCGGAATAGGTAATGACTCACCAACCACTCGTTGCCGCCGCGGAAATTCCACAATTCGGCGCACGCGAGGTAGAACACCCGCCAGTAAACCCACCACCGGGTTTCGTTCCCGGCACCGTAGGTGGCGCGGAAGATCCGGCGAATCTCGGGTTCGTTCGCGTCCATGTTCTGGAGCCAGTGCTCCGCGGTTTGGCCGTAGTGCCGGCCACCGACGTTCCAGTGGTTCACCAGCTCGACGTCGCGCTGGAAGTAGAGCAGCAGGTCGTCGCTGGGCATGATGCCGCCGGTGAAGAAGTAACGGCTCATCCAGTCGGACGCGTCGCGGGCGACGAAATGGTAGGCGTAGTCCTTGTGCGTGAAGATGTGGACGAAGAGCCGGCCGTCGGGTTTGAGCCAACGGGCAATGTTCCCAAGCAGCCGCTCGTAGTTCTTCATGTGCTCGAACATCTCGACCGACACCACGCGGTCGAAGCGGCCGACGCACAGTTCCGTCGCCGGCTCGGCACCGCGATCACGGCGGGCGGGCGGCTCAAACCGGTTCATGTCGCACGTGATGAGGGTCACGTTTTTTAGTCCGCGGCGGGCGCATTCGGCGTCGATGTGCAGCTTCTGCGTCGCGGAGTTGGAGACGCCGGTGATGCGAGCATTCGGATACTTTTCCGCCATCCACAGCGTGAGCGAGCCCCAGCCGCAACCGAGTTCGAGGATCTCCTGGCCATCGGCGAGCTGCGCGCGTTCGCAGGTGAGCGCAAGCATGATTTCCTCGGCTTGGGCGAGCGTCTCGCGGCCGGTCGGATAATAGCCGGACGAGTATTTCAGGCGCGGGCCGAGGCAGAGCTGGTAGAAGCGCGTGGGCACTTCGTAGTGCTGCTCGTTGGCCGCGGCGGTCTCGATGGCAATAGGTGAATGGCGCAGTTCCTCGACGAGCGCGAGCAGGTGGGCGCGCTGCGGTTCAAGTCCGCCCTGATCCTCCTCGCGCAACCGCTGGCGCAGCAGCCGGCGGATGCCGAAGCGGAGCAGGAAGTCGGGGAAGACGTCTTGAGTGAGGAGGGAGTCGAGCATGGTTGATTTTACGTATCCGCCGCTGACACCGACCGAGGCAGCGGGGAAAGGAGGCGAGCCGTCATCGGCGTTTGTCAGAGTTCAGCGGTGGCTGAACCCGCTTGAACCACGGCACGAACGCGCTCGTAGTCCGCTGATAGTCGCGGTAGGCGTCGCCCTTGGACTTCACGGACAGCTCCTCGGTCATCGGGATGCCGGTCACGTTCACCAGGAAGTGCCACATCAGTGCGGGCGCGAGCAGGCCCAGCCAGCCCCACGGTGCGCTGAGTGCGAACGCCGCGTAGCCAACCCAAACCAACCACTCGAAGAAGTAGTTCGGATGCCGCGAATAATTCCACAGGCCGAGTTGGCACACCTGGCCCTGGTTCGCCGGGTTCGCCCGAAACGTCGCGAGTTGTCGGTCGGCGATGGCTTCGCCGACCCAGCCGGCCAGCCAAATCCCGACACCCAGCCAAGCGAGCGGATTCAGCGTAAACTGGCGCGCCGGTTCGGGGTCGAGGATGACGAGCAGCCACGGCAGCGAGAGCACGACCTGAAGCGCGCCTTGCAGCAGGAAGAAGCCGAACATCTTGCGGTCGGTTTGCGCGCCCCATTCCTGGCGCAGCTTGGCGTAGCGCACGTCCTCGACCGGGTGATGGGATTTCACCCGCACGAACAGGTGGCCACCGAGACGCAGGCTCCACGCGGTGACCAACCCGGCGAGGGTCATGGCGGCGGGCCAGTTCCACTCGGGATGCGCGTCGAGTTTGGCGTCATAGGTCCGCCCAGCGGCTAGGCTGAGGTAAAGCCAGACGAGGGGCGCGAAGCCGAAGGACCAGACCACGTCCACGATCCCAAAGTTTCGCCACCGGCGGGCAGCTAGGAACGTCGCGGTCATCTCCAGGACGACGAACCCGAGCGCCGTGAGAGCAAGCAGGAGAAAGGGATTCATGCGTTCCTGGTCGTGAGTAGTTGTTCCAGGGACGCGGTCTTCGGCAGGCGGAAGAGTTGCAGCAGCAGGTAAACCGCCATGGCGAGGTTACCGAGCAGCAAGATGGCCACGAGCCAAGCCAGCCGCGGCAGCCAAGTGAGCTCCTTCCACGCAAGCCAGAGCCAGAAGGTGAGGAAGGCGAAGTAAGTGTCGCACAACGTGGCGATGAACCACGGATGGGTGACGACTTCGCGGGGCGTGTTCCACAGCGCGACAACGGAACTGGCCCAGGAGGTGACGGCGAGCATCGCCACGAAGACGAGCGAGAAGGCAAGGCGGAGGAAGCTAATCATCGGGCTACATCAAGCTCGGGTTGTTCGGCCCCGTCCACGTCGCCTGCACCACGCTGATGTTGCGTGCGGCAAAGGCGGCTTCGCAGTAGGCGAGGTAGTAATTCCACGTGCGGACAAAGCGGGCATCGAAACCCAACGCGCGCACGGCGTCGGGTTGGGCATTGAAGCGCGCGCGCCAGAGCCGGAGCGTTTGGGCGTAATCGAGCCCGAGATCGTGCAGGTTATGCAGCGAGAGCTGGCCGGTCTTTTGGATGGCTTCGCCGACGCGGTTCAACGACAGGAGCAGCGAACCGGGAAAGATGTGTTTTTGAATCCAATCCACCCCGCGGCGGAGTTCGGCGTAGCGCGCGTCGGGGCAAGTAATGAACTGCGCCGCAAACAACCCGTGCGGCGCGAGCAGGGACTGCACCTTGCCGAAGTAGGTTTCCAAGTATTGGTCACCCACGGCTTCCAGCATCTCGATGCTGACGATCTTGTCGAATTGCCCCGTGAGCAGCCGGTAGTCCTGCAACTTCACCTCCGCACGGTCCGCGAGGCCCGCCTTGGCGAAACGTTCGGCGGCGAACTTCTGTTGGGCCTCGCTGATGGTGACGGTGGTGACGCGGCAGCCATAATTCCGGACGGCGTGTTCGGTGAAACCACCCCAGCCCGAACCGATTTCCAAAACGTGGTCGGATGGCTGCAAGCGCAGCTCGCGGCAGAGGCGGTCATACTTCGCGGTCTGCGCGGCGGCGAGAGTCTGGTCGGGATACTCAAACAGCGCGGCCGAGTAGGTCATCGTCGGGTCGAGCCAGAGGGAGTAAAAGGCGTTCCCGAGGTCGTAATGGGCGTGGATGTTGGCCTTTGAGCCGGCGAGCGAATTGCGGTTCAGGGCATGGCGCAGGCGGTTGGCCAGCCGGCCGACGGTCGCGAACCAGCCCCGGTTTTGGGAGCCGCTGAGCGTGGGTGCCTGCTCGACGTTGGCGCAAAACCAGCCGATGACCGCGCACAAGTCGGGCGTGTTCCATTCGCCGGCCTGATAGGATTCGCCAAAGCCGATGTCCCCACCCACGACGCAGCGGCGGAAGAAGCGCGGTGAACGGACATGAACCGCGGCCAGTGGTCCCCCGTCGCCCGTGCCGAACTCGCGCTTGGAACCATCCGGCAGATGCAACGTGAGGCGGCCGCGGGATAGCGGCATCAAGGCGCGAAACAACAGCCCCTGAAAGGCGCGGTCCGTGAGCGATGCGGGGAGCGGTTGGCAGCCGGCACCTTCGGTGGCGAAGGCGAGGGGATTGGATTCGAATTCGTTCACTTGATTTGTTCGCGTAAGGTGGGATTGGCGTGGACCGACGCATCGCAGAGCCTGCCCATGCCTACCTCCGAGAGCCGGTTCAACACGTAAGTATCGGTGCCGCAGTAGCGGTAGGCGTCTACGCAGGATCCGCGGACTACTTCAATTAGCGCCTCCAGTTCTGGAGCCGATTCGGGCTGTCGCTCGACCCGGCAGCAGTCGGGACAATCATCGCACATTCTCCAAATGATATTTGCGGGGGCGGTTTCGACCGGCAGAGCGCAGATCAGGCAGCGGTCTTTAATGACGTAGAACGGACCCGGGACGCTGTCCGGCTCCCGCTCGAACAGGGGTTCCACCAGCCGATCTTCGCTAAGATTCCAGTTCGGATGCATGGCGGTTACTGGGCGAGGGCGGCCGTCGGTTTCCCGCCCACGTCGAAGCACACGAGTTCGCCCTTGGCGTTGCGGACGTAGATCCGGCCGTTGGCGAGGACCGGGGCGGTCCAGCATTTGCCGCCGATGGCCTGCGTGCGGGCGAGTAGTTCAAATTGGGCGGGTGTTGCCTTCACGATGCTGAGTTCGCCTTTTTCACTCAGCACGATGAGCCGGTCGCCGGCAGCGATGAGGGAGCCCTGACCGAAACCGCCTTCGCCCCACTTCACTTCGCCGGTCTGGAAATCGACGCAGCGCAACTGCTGGTTGGCCGCCTTGTAGCCGCCGGTTTCGTGGCCGTAGAGATGGCCGCCGAGCAGCACCGCCGTGCCGGTGAAGGTGGACAGGTTCTTGTTCTTCCAGACGCGTTCCGCCGATTTTGCGGTGACGCGCAGAAGTTCGCCGCCGTCGTCGCCGGAGCTGATGAAAACGAGGTCGCCGCTGACGACCGGGTCCGAGCAGTGCGTGCGGTAGCCTTGGCCGAACGGGGATTCCCACAGCTTGGCGCCGGTGCGCGGATTCACGGCAACCAAGGCCTCGGACATGTGGAAGAGGGCGGCAGGCGCGGAACCGAACTGGGTCACCACGGGCGCGGTGAAGCTCATGTCCTTCTTGGTGCCGGATTGCCACAGCAACTTGCCGGTCGCCGGATCAACCGCGACGCCGTGCGGGCCGTAGTTGATGAGCAGCGTCTGGGCATCCGCGAGCACGGGCGCGCCGGACACCCCCCAGTCGGCAATCTTGGCGTCGATGTCCTGCTTGAGGTTGCGGTTCCAGAGCACCTTGCCGGTGGCGACCTCGAAGCAGTGGAGGTTGCCGGTCTTGCTGGCGGTGAAGACGCGGCCGCCGTCCACCAGCGGGGTCGAGTTGGGGCCGCCTTCATACATCTTGTCGCCCAGCTTCTCGGCGTAACGAAAGGTCCAGTTGGTTTTTCCGGTGGCGGCATCCAAACAGAACACGGAGTCCTGCTCGTCGGCCCAACCCAGAGTGAAGAGTCTTCCCCCGGCGACGACCATCGAGGCGAAGCCGGTCCCGACTTTGGCCTTCCAAAGTTGTTTCGGCCCATCGGCTGGCCAGTCGTGGGACCAAGTGGTTTCCGAACTGCTGCCGTTGCGCTCCGGGCCCCGCCAAGCAGGCCAGTCGGTGGCCGCCACGGTTGACGCGAGCACCGACCAGGCGCAGGCAAGGGAAGTCAGAGGGTTCATGCAGAGGGGGATTTGGCTGGGGTGGTGGCCGGGGGGCGGAGGCTGGCGTGCGGACGGTAAACCCCGCGTTGCAGCTCCGGCTTTTCGGCCTTGCGATACAGGGGCAGGCGCTTCCACCAGAGTTTCAGCGCGTGCCAGTGAATCAGTCCGATCACGTGCAGCGTCACCAGCGGATAGCGGGCGGTCAGGCGGAGCAATTGGCCGTCGGTCAGGGGGCGGCGCGAACCGGTGAGCGTGCTGAGCAAGACCGGGTGCCCGTCGGGGGCCAAGTCGTGGACGTGGATTTGGAGTTGGTCCCCGGGCCGGCGCAGCCGGAAGTCGAAGCTGAGCTCCAAATCGCTGAAGGGTGACACGTAGAAGTGCTTGGGGACGACCCGGCGGAAGGTGGGCTCCAAACCGTCTTGGCCGGTGAGCGGGACGAGAAACGGCTTCAATTCGCCGAAGGTGTTGCCGACCTCGGCCACGGCGCAAAGGGGTTCGCCCGCAGCGGTTTGCACGAAGTAGAAGCTGACCGGATTAAACACGTAGCCCAACACGCGCGGCAGTGTGAGCAGACCGATCCGGCAATCTTCCTCGGTGGCGACGCCTTGTTCGGCGAGCCAACTGCGGATTTCGGCCTTCACTCCCCGAGCGGGACGCGTTTCGCCCGCCGCGGTCGGGGCTTGCAAGTGGTCGGCGTCGCGGAAGTTGTAGAGGCGGGACCGGTTGCGGCCGAAAAGTCGCAGGCGAGCCGTGAGTTCGTCCAATTCATCCAAGTCCAACCACACCATGAAGATGCGGTAATCCAAATGGTGCCGTTTCGGCGCTAGGCGCTGGTGCACGACGCGGCATTCGTAGAGGCACGAATGCCCCGACGCTGATGGCTTTGGTGCATGGCTGAACGGCATGAAGACAATCTCGCCCGACGCGGATTTGTTAATTGTCGCACAGCTGCCGGCAAATACCAAACGGGAGACACGGGGTGCTCACCTGCCATCGGGCTTGGACGCGCTGAAGCGGGAGGCCGTCCCCTTCTTTCCCGAGCCCCAGTTTCTGAGCCTGCATCCGCTGAACCGAGGTGACTGGGCCACTCGCGCAGGCCCGATTCAGCAACCGCGCTCACCCGGAAACTTGCGTCCGGCGGCATTATCCCCGAATTCTCCGCCCTGCCGCATGATCGTCTCGCTTGGCCAGTTTGTGAGTTGGCTCCGGTTGCTCGCCGTTACCGTGCCCGTGGTGGCGGGGGCGGTGGAGCTGGGCCCGCTGGCGACGACCGCCCCCGCGGTGCGGCAGCCCGGCGAACGGCACGAGGCGTTTGGCCCGCTGGTATCCGGCGAAATTTCCGGCACGCAGCAATGGTGGTCGCTGTCCCCACTGGTGCGGGACCTGCAAGATCCTGCCCTCGGCCGCGTCCACGTCGATGTCCTCTATCCGTTGCTGACCTACGACCGGTTTGAGACGGAATACCGCTGGCAGTTCTTCCAGTGGTTTAACGTGGCTGGCAGCCAAACCATTGCGGACACCAACCACAGCGACACCAAGACCCGGCGAAATTTCTTCCCGTTCATTTTCTCGCAAAAGTCCGCCTCGGGCACCAATGACTACCTCGCTGTCGTGCCCTTCTATGGGCGGATGGAAAACCACTTCTTCCGCGACGAAGTCCGGTTTGTTGCCCTCCCCCTCTGGGTCACCACGAAGAAGGCGGGCGTCGAAACGATCAACGTGCCGGCGCCGTTCTTCCATCTGCGCCGGGGCGCCGGCGTCAGCGGGTGGCAGCTTTGGCCGTTGGCCGGGCACGAAACCAAGGCGATCGCTTGGAAGACCAACCTCGTGGACGAGTTGGACCTCATCCCGGGCCATCAAAAGTCCTTTGTCCTCTGGCCCTTCGGTTTTGCCGAAAAAACCGGCTTGGGCACCACCAACCCGACCACCCTGCGGACCGTCCTGCCGCTTTTTGCCTCCGTGCGCTCGCCGGCCCGGGACCAAACCACCGTCCTCTGGCCTTTTTTCACCCACACCGACGACCGCCAAGGGAGATTTGAGGAATGGGGCACCCCGTGGCCGTTCCTCGGTTGGGCTCAGGGCGAGGGCAAAACCGCCCGGCGCATCTGGCCGCTCTGGACGGTTGAAACCACTCCCAGCCGGTCTCGCGAGGTGATTGGCTGGCCGTTCTTTGAACACCGTAAAATTACCAAGCCCGCTTTGGTGAGCGACCGCTGGCGGAGCCTCTACTTCCTCTACGATCACAACGTGGACCAAAGCCTGACGACCGGCGCCCGCAGTGAACGCCGCGACCTCTGGCCCCTATTCTATTGGCAGCGTGATTTTGAAGGCCGCGAACGACTTCAAGCCCTTGCCCCGCTCGAAACCCTGCTCAAGAACAACGAATCCATCGACCATCTCTACAGCCCGTTTTGGTCCGTGTATCGCAGTGACAAGAACCCGGCGCGTGGTTTGGCCAGCCAATCGCTGCTGTGGAATCTGTGGCGTCGCGACGTCGCGCCGAATGCCGTCACCACGTCGAGCCTGTTTGGGGCGATCCGCACCCGGCAGGATGCCACCGGGCGTAGTTGGAGATTCTTTTGGCGCCCGTTCCCCACTGCCCCGTCCCAGCCGAGCGCCTCGGCGCCAGCCAACCGGTCGGGGCCAACGGCGGTGTGGGGGTCGAAACGCGGCGACGTTTTGGCCGGCCCTCGGCCCGGCCTGGGTCGCCCCCGGGAAGTGGCCGCCGTGCCCGCCGAAAGTGCGGCGAAATAAGCCCCGGCGCCCGGGCAAGCCCGGCCAATGCTCGGCCCACCCGTGAGTTTCCCAAGCCCCTTCCAACCGTTAGCCTACCCGCATGGCTTGGCTCTGGTTGGTGCTCGCGGGTGTGCTCGAAATAGTTTGGGCCGTCGGCCTCAAATACACGGAAGGTTTCACGCGGCTTTGGCCCAGCGTGTGGACCGTGGTGGGCATGTTGGCGAGCTTCGCCCTGCTTTCCCTCGCGCTTAAATCCCTGCCGATCGGCACCGCTTACGCTGTCTGGACCGGGATCGGCGCGGCCGGCACGGCGGGCTTCGGCATGCTGTTTCTGGGGGAATCGCGCGAACCGGCGCGCTTGGGTTGCTTAGCGTTGATCGGGGTCGGAGTGGTCGGGCTGAAATTCGTTTCCAAGACCGTATGAACGGGTTTTTTCAAGGGCTCGTGCTGGGTTTTTCGATTGCCGTTCCCGTGGGCCCCATCGGGGTGCTGTGCCTGCGACGGTCCATCGCGGAGGGAGCCCTCGTCGGTTTCCTCTGTGGTCTGGGCGCGGCCACGGCCGACGCGATCTATGGCGCCATCGGGGCCTTGGGCCTGACGCTGGTGACGGACGTGTTGGTGCGGCAGCAGGTCTGGCTCGCCCTCTTGGGCGGACTGTTCCTCTGTTATCTCGGGGTGAAAACCGGGCTGAGCCAACCCGCGCAAACCGCTGCCCGCAACGAGGCGGCGAGCTGGGCTGGCGCGTTTGGCAGCACCCTGTTGCTGACGCTGACGAACCCCATGACGATCCTCTCCTTCGCCGGTCTATTCGCCAGCTTCGGCCTCGGAAGCGGGAAAAATTCGTGGTCCGCGGTGACGCTGTTCGTCACCGGCGTGTTTGCGGGTTCAGCCGCTTGGTGGCTGGTGCTCAGCGTCGGTGCCTGGCGCCTAGCCTCCCGGTTCGGGGTTCGGCAGCTGCAGTGGCTTAATCGCAGTTCGGGTGCCGTGCTTTTCGGGCTCGGTTTCTGGAACTTGTCCAAACTCAACTTTTAGTGAGACTCCCGCCTGCGCGAGTCGCCTTTTGAAGCATGTTTCGCAACCTCGGAGAATTAGTTTTGCTGTTTGCCGCCACCCTGCGGGCGTTGCCGCGTGTCTGGCAGGAGCGGCGCAAGGTTGCTGAACAGCTCTTCGACATCGGCAACGCTAGCCTCTTCATGGCCTGCCTTTTGTCCCTGTTCATCGGCGGAGTGCTGTCCCTGCAGGTGGGCCCGGTGTTGGTCGAACGCGGTTTGGGCTCGGCCTTGGGGGGCTTGGTGGCGCTGTCGATGTGCAAGGAACTCGCCCCGGTGATGATGTCGGTGCTGATCGCCGGCCGCATCGGTTCGGCCATGGCGGCGGAACTCGGCTCCATGCGGGTGTATCAGGAAATCGACGCCCTCCGGACGTTGAACCTGAATCCCATCTACTTCCTCGTGCTGCCTCGGGTGGTCGCCATCAGTATCGCGCTGCCCTGCCTCGTCATCTTTTCAAACCTCGTGGGCTGGCTCGGCGGCGCGCTGGTAGCCCTGCACAATGATCGCATTGCGGTTTCGTGGACCGCGTTTTTTACCGACCTCCAGCAGCAGGTGGAATTCGGCGACATCGCCAACGGCTTGATCAAATCGTTCGTTTTTGCGGTCACGATCGGGGTGGTTTCCTGTCATCAGGGACTCGCCACCATCGGCGGTCCGCGCGGCATCGGTCGGAGTGTCACCAAGGCGGTGGTCAATTCCTTCGTGCTGATCCTGATCATGGATTACGTGCTCACCCGCCTGCTGCTGCCGTTCGACAACGGTTGGGCAATCTGAAGCTTCCATGCCTGCCACTGCTACCACCACCGGCATCCCCGTCTCCATCCGCGGACTGCGCAAGTCCTTCGGCGGTGAACCCGTGCTCCAAGGGCTCGACCTCGACGTCAAGGCGGGCGAAATCTTTGCCCTCATGGGGCCGAGCGGCTCGGGCAAGTCCGTCTTCCTCCGGCACCTCATCGGTCTCGAAACCCCGGACGCCGGCGAAATTCGGGTCGGCGGCGAGCTGATTTCCGCCGAAGGCATTGGTGATCGCATCCGCATGGCGATGGTTTTTCAAAGCGGCGGCCTGCTCAACTCGCTCACCGTGGCCGAAAATGTCGGCCTCTACCTCAGCGAACACCGGCTGAAGTCCCCCGCGGAGATCGAGCGCATCGTGCTCGAAAAACTCGCCGTGGTGGAACTCGGCCCGGAAGACGCCGCGAAATATCCCGCAGAACTCTCCGGCGGCATGAAAAAGCGGGTGGCCATCGCCCGAGCGCTGGTGATCGAACCCCAGTTGATCCTCTTTGACGAACCCACGAGTGAATTGGATCCGCTCGTCGCGCTGACGATTGGCCGCGAGATCCTGAACCTCAACGCCAGCATCGGCGCCACGACCCTGCTGGTGACGCATGACCGCGACCTGGCCTTTGGCATTGCCGACCGGATCGGCTTCCTGCTTGAAGGTGAAATCGTCGCGCTGGGCACGCCGGAAGAAATCCGCGTTCACCCCCACCCGCTGCTCCAGCGGTTTCTAAAGGCGGAATTCCGATGAGGCCGCCGATGCATTGGGAACGCAGGCCAACAGGAGTGGCCGGTCGGGGCCCCGTGGCTTGCCTGCCCGCCTTCCGGTTTTTCCGATTCCATTTCTCCGTCTCCGCGCCTTCACCCTTTGTTTCCCCTGAATTAAGTCGCCCATGAAAAATTCGCTCGAAACTCGTCTTGGCGTGTTCTTTGCCGTCATCGTGATAGGCGCCTTCCTCCTGTTCGACCTCATCGGCGGTGGCGTCCTGTTCTCGCGCGGCAAACTGGTTAAAGCCCAGTTCGCCAACGCCAAGGACCTCAAAGTTGGCGATCCCGTGAAACTGGCTGGGGTGCAAGTCGGCCGGGTCAAGGCGATCAAACTCACCGGCGGCAAGGTCGAGGTCAGCATGAACCTCGATGCCGGCGCCGAGATCCACACCGACAGCACCGCCACGATCCAGTTCACCGGCCTGCTCGGGCAGAATTTTGTCGCGCTCACCTTCGGCACCGAGCAAGCCCCGTTGGCGACCGCGGAGACCGTGCTGGAATCCAAGGACCAGCCCGATCTCTCGCAGATCATGGCCAAGTTGGACGGCGTGGCCGATGGCGTGCAGAACATGACCAAGAGCTTCAGCGGCGAAGAATTCAGCAAACTGCTGGGACCGTTCACCGACTTCCTCAAGCAGAACCAGCCCAAGCTGAACGCCATTCTCGGGAACCTGCAGAACATCTCCACGATGATGGCCGAAGGGCAGGGCACGATGGGCAAACTACTGAAAGACGACACGCTCTACCTGTCCGGGGTCACGATGATGACCAACCTGAACAAGGCGGCCGTGCAGTTCGAACCGCTGGCCACCGATGCCCGCGTCGCGGTGGCTGAAGCCAAGAAAATGGTCATCGGCTTGAGCGAAGGCAAAGGCACGCTCGGCCGCTTGATGACGGACGAGAAACTTTACACCGAGACGGCGACGGCGATGACCCAGCTCAAGGAGATCATGCAGAAGATCAACGGCGGCCAAGGCTCGATCGGTCAATTGGTCAACGATCCCACCTTCCTCAAGAACGTGAAACTCACGCTCCAGAAGGTGGACAAGGCCACCGAAGGACTCGAAGACACTGGCCCGCTCCAAGTGCTTGGCACGGTCGTCGGGCGCATCTTCTGAGTCCGGGGCGCCGCCGCCCTGCCGGAAGGGTCCTAATCTCTGGAAGGCAGGAAAGCGCACACTTTTTCCAGCCTTCCTGTTTTCCAGATGCAAAGCAGGACATTGTCAGCCGGATGACTTGATTGGTTTTCCTCATGCGCTTCCTCACTTTGCCTTGCCGCCGTCTCGGCGGGTTCGCCTGCGGGGTGGCCTGCGCCCTCGCCATGTTTGCCGCTGCCCCGCTGCCCTTGCCGGACCGGGATGAGGATGGCCTGCCGGACGTGCTGGAAGACCGCAACCAGAATGGTCGGCGCGACGGCTCCGAGACCGACTGGCAAAACGCCGACACCGATCAGGACGGGGCTCTGGATGGCGAGGAAATCGCCGCCGGAACCGATCCGCTCAGCCCCCGGAGTTGGATTCCGAAGCGGCTGGCTGCGTGGTGGTGGGATGGGGCTGCGGACCAATGGAAACTCGGCGATCGCGGCCAGGCTCCCTTGGGGCAGTTGGCGGCCGGCGGCTCACCCACCAACGGAACCCTCGGGGGCGGCCTTCATGTATCTGGGCAGCCCAATGGCCCCCTGCGTTACGCCGTGCGGGAGCCCAATGGCCGGCTCAACGTTCGCCTAGATCACGGCTCCCTGCGACTGTGGTTTCGGCCCGACTGGACGTGGGACCAACGTCCCACCACCTCGCCGCGGTTGTTTGAAGTCGGCAATTACGGCAACACCAACACCGGTTGGTGGGCGTGGGTGTTTCGGCAACACGCCGGTGATCCCGCCGCTCAATGGCGGCTGGAATTGGCGCAGAACAGCGGCCCCCACGTCACCTCCCGTTACTGGCTGCCGTTGCACGCCTACGAGTGGTCGACCGTTTACTGGCACGAACTGACGCTGGCCTATCATCCCGCGTTCACCGCCCTCCAGCACAATGGGGCCGTGCATTCCGTGCGAGTGGGGGACAGTCCCGCCTACGTCGGCTCGGGCATTGATCTGGACCACCTGCCGCCCACCCGAACCGCGGTCGAGGACGGGTTTGCCTTAGGCTCCGATACCACTGGTAAATACGGGCGGTTGGCGGGAGCCATCGACAGTTTTGAGACATTCAACTACCCGCTGGGCAAAGCCGAACTTTACGCCCGCCAACAGCTCACAGTGCGGCTCACCCCTCATGACGGCGTGGCCCGAGTGGAATTCGTCCGGGCCTTCGGCGGCGCTGATTTGACGGTGGGTTCCGGGCTCGCCCGCCCGTGGCCGCTGACCCTGTGGCGGCGGTTGCCGGGGCAGGACGATTGGGGGGCGGCGCGGGTCAATGGTTGGACGAACGAAGTCTGGACCGATCACGCCGCCGAGCCGGGCATCACCTACGAATACAAGGCCCGGCTGGATTATGCCGGGGCGGTGGGCAGTGCTCCGCTGCCAGTCTTCCGTCACTTCTTTGCCGGCAGTGCGATGCCCCCGCAACACCAGCGTGGCCACGTCATTCTCGCGGTGGATACGACGCTGGTTTCCCGGCTTAAAGCGGAACTGGCGCAACTCCGAACCAACCTCGTGGGCGACGGTTGGACGGTGACTCAGATCGAAGCGCCGCGGCACGATGATTCCAAATGGAGTGTCAACGCCCGGAACCTCCCGCGCTTTGCCTCCGCCCTTGCGAACGCGGCTCGCCCGGGCACGACCAACGTCGTCTTTTTGCTCGGGCACGTGACGATTCCCTACAGCGGCACGGTTGCGGCCGACGGGCATCACCAGGAGCACAGCGGCGCGTGGGTTTGCGACGCCTACTATGGTTACACCAACCAAACCTTGTTTGCTGACTCCGGCACCTTCCGAGCCGGGCAAGGCGGCCCCGCCAACCTGCCCGGCGACGGCAAGTTCGACCCCAACTTCTTAGTCGGAAAAATGACCCCCAACGACACCACTGTGGGGCGGCCGCCGGACTTTGCCGTGGGGCGCGTGGACTTTGCGCGGTTGCCGGTGTTTGGCCGGGTGAGTGAACTGGACCTGCTCCGGCGGTATTTGGCTAAGGATAACCGCTACCGAACCAACGGCATTCGCACCGCCGGTCGGGTGTCGGTGCACTTGGGCAATCCCTCCGAACTCTTCGGCATAAACGCCGCGCAGAGCTTTGCCGGGGCGGCCTTCGGGGTTGAACCGGCGCGCGTGTTCAACGGCTACAATCTGGTCGATCCGGTGCCCGTCGACTTGGGGGTTCATTTCCAGTTTGCCGGCGGCAAGGCGGGGCAGGGGGTGGTCGATGGGCTCACCGGCAACGCCCACCTGGCCGCCAGTTTCGCCGATCCGGCGCAGGAATTGCCGGTGACGTTTCGCCACGTCTGGTTTTCCTATGGCTGCGACTGGGCCAGTTTGGACGCCGCTGATCGCCTGCGGGAAAACGACAACTGGCTGCGGGCGTCGCTGGGCTGGCCCAATTACGGGCTGGCCACTTTGGGCGGGCCGGTCTGGGACTTTTCGCCGCTGGGCGGCGGGGCCTCCCTGGCCGCGACGATGACCCACGCTTGGGCGAGCCAACCGTGGGTGCCGCGGTTCCAAAGCATTTTGGGCGACCCCACGTTGCGGTTGCACCGCGTCTCCCCGCCGGCGAATCCCCGCGGCGGGCGCACCAGCGCCGGGGTGCGGTTGGAGTGGGAGCCGGCCCCCGAAGCCGATGGTAGTTATTTTGTTTATTACAGCGCCACGGGGCTTGCTGGGTTTGCCGGCCCGCTCAACCCGGTGCCCGTGACGCAACCGGTCTTCGAAGACAACTCGGCGGGCGGTGGTGCCGGGCTCTACCAGATTCGCACCGCCCGGCTACAGGTGACGGGTTCCGGTTCTTTCACCAACCTGAGTCAGGGCGTGTTTGTGGAAGTGCGTTGAGGTGGCGGGACGGTTTGGATTGAGCAATCCTGTCTTTGCCTGTGGGGTCGGTTTGCGCCAGCTTGCGGAAGCCATGAGTGCCGAGGCCAATCGCCCGCAGCCGGTGGACGCCCGTCAACGGCGCCCGGGTTTGCCGCGGTCCTTCAAGGAGTTGACCCCCAGCAACCATTTCAATCCGCGGACCTTCTTTCGTGAAATGGTCTGGAAGGCGTTTGTCACCCGCCGCAGTGGTTCCACCAAGGTGCCCGCATTTCCCCGGCTCAAGCCCGGCGAACTGGCGCTCACGTGGATCGGTCACGCCTCGTTTCTGGCCCAGTTTTCGGATCTCAACCTCATCATCGATCCCAACTTCGCCAATTGGCTTTTCCTCCTGAAGCGGCTCAAGCGTCCCGGACTGCGCCCGGAGGATTTGCCGCCGATCGACGTGGTCCTGCTCACGCACGCGCACTTCGACCACTTCCACAAGCCCTCGCTCCGTAAGTTGCCGCCGTCGCCCAAGATCGCCGTCCTGCCGTGGGGCTGTGGTTCGCTGGCCAAGCGGTTGGGCTTTGAGCGGATCGTGGAATTGCAGTGGTGGGAAAGTTTTGGCGCCGGGGATTGGCGGGTGACCCTCGTGCCCGCCAAACACTGGGGAGCCCGCACGCTGCGCGACGCGCACCGGGGCTGGGGCGGCTTCTTGATCGAGCACCAAGGCCGGCGCCTCTATCACGCCGGCGATTCCGCCTATTTCGAAGGGTTTGCCGAGATCGGTGAGCGGCTCCGGCCGGAGATCGCGTTGCTGCCCATTGGGGCTTATTTTCCGGATTCGTTTCGGCATGTCCACATGGGCCCCGACGAAGCGGTGAAGGCGTTTCGCGACCTGCGCGCCGACTGGTTGGTGCCGATGCATTACGGGACCTTCAAGCTGAGTTTCGAGGCGATGGACGAGCCGGAGCGTTGGCTGCGCGAACTAACCGAGGCAGAGCGGTTGGGCCGCCATTTGCGCGTGTTGGAAGAGGGTGTGCCGGAGAAATTTTGAGTTGGACGGCGGAATCCCTAGTCTGCCGCGCATGGATAAAGACCAGGTTGCGGCCATTCTCGTCGAGATCGGCACGCTGCTCGAATTAAAGGGCGAAAACCCGTTCAAGACCCGCGCCTACACCAACGCGGCGCGCGTGCTGGAGGGGTTGACCGAACCTTTGGCCAAAATCGTCGCCGAGCAGCGGCTCGGGGAACTCAAGGGGTTCGGCGAGGCGCTCCAAGACAAGGTCACCACGCTCGTGACCACCGGCCGGTTGCCCTACTACGAGGAGCTCAAGGCGTCGCTGCCCCCGGGCTTGCTGGATCTGCTCGGGTTGCAGGGTGTCGGGCCCAAGAAGGTGAAGAAGCTCTACGACGAGTTGGGCGTCGATTCGATGGCCAAACTCGAAGCGGCCTGCCAAGCCAACCAAGTCGCGGCCCTCGACGGTTTCGGAGAAAAATCGCAGGCCAAGATTCTGGCCGCCATCGCCTTCAAACGGCAGTTCGCTTCGCGCCATCTGCTCAAGGATGCGCTGGTCGCGGCGGACCCGATTCTGGAATCGCTCCGGCAACATCCCGACGTCATCCGCTGTTCCACCGCCGGGAGCCTGAGGCGCTGGAAGGAAGTGATTGGCGACATTGATTTCCTCGTCTCATCCAAGCGGCCCGCGGACGTCATTGCCTACTTTGTCCAGCAACCCGAGGTGAAGAGCGTGCTCGCCCAGGGCGAGACCAAGGCTAGCGTCATACTCGGAGACGGAATCCAGGCTGATTTGCGGGTGGTGAGCGACGCCGAGTTCCCCTCCGCGTTGGCGTATTTTACCGGCTCCAAGGAGCACAACATCGTCATGCGTCAGCGCGCCCTCGCCCGCGGGCTGCGCCTCAACGAATACGGACTCTTCCGGAGCACCGAGGAAACCCGTGACCCGGCGCTGCGCCTGCCCTGCCACGACGAAGCGGACATCTTTCGGGCGCTGGAGCTCGATTACGTGCCCCCGGAACTCCGTGAGGATCACGGCGAATTCAAGGCTGCCGAGCAACACCAACTGCCACGTCTGCTCGAATGGACCGAACTGAAGGGCTCGTTGCACAACCACTCCGACTGGTCCGACGGGCGCAATCCCCTCCTCGAAATTGCGACGCACATGAACGAGCTCGGACTCGCCTATTGGGCGATCACGGATCATTCACGGGCCAGTTTCCAAGCCAACGGGTTAACCCCGCAGCGCGTCCGCCAGCAATTGGTCGAAGTGGGCGAAGTGAACCGTCGTTTGGCCGACGAAGGCACCGAGTTCCGTCTGCTCACGGGCACGGAAGTGGACATCCTCAAGGACGGGCTCGACTTCGAGGACGACCTGTTGGCCGAACTCGAAGTCGTCGTCGCCAGCCTGCACGTGCCGGCGAGCGACGAAGCCGAGAACACGAAGCGGTTCATTCGGGCGGCGGAAAATCCGTTGGTCCACATGCTCGGCCACCTGAGCGGCCGCCTGTTGCTGGAGCGCGACGCCTATAAGCTCAACCAGCAGGCGGTCATCGACGCCTGCGCCGAGACTGGCACTTGGATTGAGCTCAACGCCTCGCCCTACCGCTTCGACCTCGACTGGCGGCTCTGGCAATACGCCAAATCCAAGGGCGTGAAATGCGTGCTCAATTGCGACGCGCACAAGTTGGAGCATGCGAACTGGCTGCGGCTCGGCACCGGTGTGGCCCGCAAAGGCTGGCTGACGAAAGCCGACGTCATCAACACCCTGCCGCTGGCCGAATTGCGTCGGGAGTTGGCCCATAAACGCGGGCGTTGAGCGAGCGGCTCGCTAGGCCTCCGGGGTGGCTTGGTCGGGCGGTCAACTCCCGCTCACCCCGGCCCGCTGTCAGGTTGGCGGTGACCACTCGTTCAACGCCCGTTCTTCTTCGTCCGAACCGGCGCTCAGACCGAGCCGTTCCAAGGCTTCGCCGATGAAATAGAGCGAACCCGTCACCACGACGAAAGGGTCGGCTGCGGACAGCTTCAAGGCCTCGGCAACCGACTGGGCTGCTTTGACCGGTCGCCCTGCCCCCGTGGCGACGCAGGCGGCCCGAAGGTCTTCCGCGCTCACGGTGCGCGCGCTGGCCACGGGCGCTGTGAGCACCCGGCCGGATAGGGGAACCAAGGTTTGAACCATGACGGACCAATCCTTGTCGGCCAGCATGCCGAGGATGAGCGTGGGCCGCATTCCGGCGAAGTGTTGTCGCAATGCGGCGGCCAAGGTTACCACGCCGTCGCGGTTGTGCGCGCCGTCGAGGAGTAGCGTTTGGGAGCCCCGTTGCACGACTTGGAGCCGGCCGGGCCAGTTGACCGTGCGGAGCCCTTCGGCCAGTTGGGCATCGCTGACCGGCAGGAACGCCCGGAGCAGGCGAACGGTGGCCGCGGCCAACGCGCCATTGCTGCGCTGATGTTCGCCCAGCAAGCCGACTTCGAGGCGGAAGTTCGCGAGTTCGCCCGGGCCGATCGTGAGCAGGGGCGCGTCGAGCTCGCGCGCCTTCCAAGTGATGACGGCCCGGGCCTCGGAATCCGTGGTGGCGGTGAGGGCCGGGACGCCGGGTTTGATAATGCCGGCTTTTTCCGCCGCGATGGCGGCCAAGGTGTTGCCCAGCACCTTTTGGTGATCCCAACCGATCTGCGTGATCACGCTGGCCAGCGGGGTGACGATGTTCGTCGCGTCCAGCCGCCCGCCCAGCCCGGCTTCCCAAAGCACGAGGTTGACACCTTTTTCGGCGAAATACCGGAGGGCCAGCACCGTGGTGAATTCGAAGAACGTGGGATCCAGTCCGGGCAGGGTGTCAGCCACGGCCTTCAGCGCCGCGACGTGGCGGGCCAAGTCGGCCTCGGAGATGGGGGCGCGATTGACCTGGATCCGTTCGCCGAACCGCACCAAGTGGGGCGAAGTGTAGAGGCCCACGCGATACCCGGCGGTGCGATAAACGCTTTCGAGCAGTGCGCAGACGGAGCCCTTGCCATTGGTGCCGGCGACGTGGATGAACTGTAAGCGGGCGTGCGGGCTGCCGGCGGCGACGGCGAGTCGCTGGGTGGTTTCCAAGCCGGGTTGGAAACCAAACATCCGCAGCGAGTGCAGGTAGGCGAGTGCGTCCGCGTAGGTCACGGCGTTTTTGGGAGCACAGGTCGAGACTTTAGCGCGCACGCTGGGCCAGCAATTCCACAAGTCCGGAGAGGACTTCATTGCGGTCGCCACCTTCTAGGGCCAAAGCGAGTTGGGCGGTGAGCAGGCCATATTTGGCCCCCAGATCGAAACGGCGGCCCTGTGCTTCGAAGGCGTGGTAACGCTCGCGCCGCGCCAATTGGGCGAGCGCGGTGGACAGGTGGATGCCGCCCGCGCCGGCATTGGTCGCCACGAGGGAGCCCAAAAGCTGCATCACAGAAGGGGTGAGCACATGCATCCCGAAAAAACAGAGGTAATGCCCGGCGCGAAGGCCGGGCACGACTAGGCGTTGTTCCGCCTCGGTGGGCGTGGGTTTTTCCAGCACGTCACTGATTTCGTGCCGACCGACTTGCCCGGGGACTAGTTTTCCGCCGACGGCTCCGTAGTAGGGTAGTTTGCTTTCGTGCGTCGCCTGCACGGCTGAGACGGCGCAGTCGCTGGCGGCAGCGGCGGCGACCAGTTGCTGCGCGCAACCCGCGGGTTGGGTGCTGACGTAGAGGTGGTCGCCGACGAGCAGGAGAAATGGGGCCTCCCCGGTAAAATCGCGAGCGCACCAAACGGCATGGCCGTAACCCAGCGGTTGGGCCTGCTCAATGAAGCGCAGTCGCGCGGCGTGACTGCCGGCCGCCACGGTGTAGGGGACTTGGTCGCCCGGGCTGACGACGATGCCGATTTCGTCGACGCCCGCGGCCAGCGCCTCCTCAATGATGATGGCGAGGGCGGTTTTGGTCGTGCCGTCGCGGTCCACGAGGGACTGGAGCGGCAGGGTGCGCTGGTTCTTCCCGGCGGCGGTGATGACGGCTTTACGGAGCTTCATGTCGGGTCACGCGACGGTGTCAAAGCTTGGCGACAGCAGCAAGCGGCCGCCGAAAGGCTTTTCTTTACCCGGCTACCCGTGGCTGGATGGTTGGGTTCCCCATGAAAGTGAAAGCGTGCGCGCTCCGCAGGTTACTCTCTTTCCGGTCCCATGCGGCCGGCGCCGCCGTTTTCCTTGCCCCGTAAGCCTGATCCCTCCGTTTACCATGCCCTTAATTACCTTAAAGACGGACGCCGCCCCTGTGGAAATCGCCGGGCAGCGGCTCAAATGCCTGATGTGCCAGCATGAGTCGTTTCACCAGCGCCGTTCGCATCTCGATACGGCGCTCACGACGACGATGAATCCCGACTGGGTGGACCGGCAGGCCTACTGTTTGGTCTGCGACCAGTGCGGTTTCATCCACTGGTTCCTGTCCAAGTAACGCCGGTCAAAGTGTGGCCCGGGGCCGTTGCGACCCGTCCGGTTGGGTGGGGCGTAACGGTTCGGAGTCGGGCGCCGTGTGGACTGACTTTAGCGGGAACGGCGGGAGCAAACTGGCCTACCATAGGGAGGTTGGAGGCCGGATTGGATGAGGTGGCGCCTGTCGGGTCATTTGACACCGGGGGCTGAGTTTGCACTACTTCGGTGACAGCCGAAGCCCGGCGAATTCCAATAACCGGGCGCGGGGAAACCATTAGCCGGGGCAAAATGTTCCGGCCGGGGCGAGCGGCACCGGGTAACCGGTGGTCCGGGGGCACTTCCAAGCTCCAGCCCGTCAGCTAACTCCGCAGGCAGTTGGAAGGGACGTCCCGCTTCTTTTTAGACGCGACTGGACGACGCCCTTGTCCTTCAAGTGGAGCGTTCGGGACGAAAATCGCGATGAAGAGTTATTCTCAGGCACAGTGGGTTGGCCGCTGGTTTTGGCTGACCGAGGCCAGCAGGTTTCTGCTGGCGTTCAGAGCTGTCCGGACGGTTGTCGGGAAGGCTCTGGAGGTTTTCGCTCGCTCGCTGGGATTCGCCGAACCGATGAACCGGCACTCCGCCCGCGAACTGGCAGCCCGCTTCGACTGACTCATTTTCATGCACACGGAATCTCCTCACCGCAGTCGAATGGCGGCCCTTTCGTTGGCGGCCTTGGGTGTTGTTTACGGCGACATCGGCACCAGCCCGCTTTACGCCCTGCGCGAGTGCTTCAACGGCGAACACGGGGTCCAACCCACTCCGGACAACGTTTACGGCGTCCTTTCGTTAATCATCTGGTCGCTGATCTTGGTGGTTTCGATCAAGTATCTGGTCTTCGTGCTCCGTGCGGACAATAAGGGTGAAGGCGGCATCCTCGCGCTGCTGGCACTGGCGTTTCCTGACCGCCGCTCGGCCGCGAGCACGGGGCGAAAGACCATCATCATGACGTTGCTCGGGGTTTTCGGCGCCGCGTTACTTTATGGCGATGGGATGATCACGCCCCCCGTCACGGTTTTGGGGGCGGTCGAAGGGTTGGAAGTGGTGACCACGAAGCTCAAGCCGTTTGTCGTTCCGCTGACGCTCGTGATCTTGGTCGGTTTGTTCAGTGTCCAGCGCGCGGGCACCGGTGCCATCGGCAATGTTTTCGGTCCAGTGATGATCGTTTGGTTTGTGACGATCGCCGCGCTGGGGATCAAAGGCATCGTGCTGCATCCCACCGTCTTAGGCGCGGTTAGTCCCCATTTTGCAGTGCAATTTTTCCTCCAAAACCGGGGTGAAGCTTTCGTGGTCCTAGGGGCGGTCTTCTTGGTCGCCACGGGGGGTGAGGCGCTTTACGCGGACATGGGGCACTTCGGCGCGCGGCCCATCCGCCGGGCTTGGTTCGGACTCGTGCTGCCCGCGCTTTTGTTAAACTATTTTGGTCAGGGAGCACTGCTGATCGAGCACCCGGAGACCGCCATCAACCCCTTCTACAATCTGGCTCCCAAGTGGGCGTTGTTGCCGTTGGTCGGCTTGGCTACGGCGGCGGCGGTGATCGCGTCCCAGGCGCTGATCAGCGGTGTGTATTCGCTCACCATGCAAGGCATTCAACTGGGCTTCCTGCCCCGGCTGGCCATCGAACACACCAGTGAGAAGGAACGGGGCCAAATCTACATTCCGCACGTCAATTGGGCTTTGATGCTGGCCTGTCTGGCGCTGGTGCTGGCGTTCCGCTCCTCGTCCAACTTGACCGCGGCCTACGGTGTGGGCGTCACACTCACGATGATCATCGACACGGTTTTGTTCTACTTTGCCGCCCGGCGCCTGTGGAATTGGTCCTTCGCGGCGGCTGGCGGGCTCGCGCTGGTCTTCCTCGCCATCGAAATATCCTTCTTCGGGGCCAACGCGCTGAAGATTGCTCACGGCGGCTGGTTCCCGTTGGTGGTCGGGGCGCTGCTCTTCACCTTGATGACGACGTGGCGCAAGGGCCGCACGTTGCTCTGGGAACGGATGCGTCAGGCTGCCCTGCCGGTGGACCAGTTCCTAGCTAGCGTCAGCCGCCGAGAAATTCCCCGGGTGAAGGGCACAGCCATCTACCTCGCCGGCAATCCCGAGGGCGTGCCCATCGCCCTCCTGCACAATCTCAAACACAATAAGGTGCTCCACGAACGCGTGCTGTTCCTGACCGTGTCGGTCGAAGAATCGCCCCGGGTGGACGACGAGACCCGCATGTCCGTGGAGGAATTGGGCGAAGGCTTCTGGCGCGTGTTGGCGCGGTATGGATTCATGGAGGAACCAAACATTCCCGACGTGCTGCGCCGGTGCGGGGAACTCGGACTCAAATGCCGCGAGCACGAGACTTCGTTCTTTGTGAGTCGGGAGACGATCATCCCGTCCAAGAAGCGCGGCATGCCGATCTGGCGGGAACGGCTCTTTGCTCTCATGTCTCGCAACGCCCACCCGGCGACGGCCTTCTTTCGACTGCCGCCCAACCGCGTGGTCGAATTGGGGATGCAGGTCGAGATTTGACGCTCCGACTCGGGCGGGGGGTTAAATAGCAAAATTTCGGGTTTGAAAACCACCCCTCGGCCCCCCCATATCGGCGCCGTTCCTTGAAGCGCCCGCTTCGTAAGAAGCAGGCAAGAATTCAAACACTGTCGGAGGTGCGGGAACCCCGTGAGAGACGGGGACGGTTGCGCCACGGTATCGGGTTACAGACTCCCTGGTCGGATAAGACAGCCACTGGCCGAAAGGTTGGGAAGGCGGGAGCGAGGCAAGAAACCCGGAGTCCGGACATCGCGCCGGCAGTGCTCGTCAGGAAGGGGTCGCCGGCCGGGTCGGTCGGGTCGCCCCCTTCTGCTTCGCCGACAAGCGAAGGATGAGGCCAGCCGGTGCGCCTGTCTGCGCGCCGGACTTGTGAATGCGATACGCCTTCATTCCCGGTTCTGTTTGGAGGAAGACGTTGGACGGCGATGGGTGTGCCCATTCCGGCCGATGGTTTTCCCCACCCTGGTCTCTTGGACACCACCCGGTTGTGCGTTTGGAACGCGCACGGCCACCAGAGACCTCACATGAAACTCACCCTCCTGCGCGTCCTCGCGCTGGCGACTGCGCTCGTGATCGGCGCCCCCTTGGCCCGTGCCCAATACGCCACCGGCCTCGTCAATTACACCCCAGGCACCGGTATCGCCGCCGAATTTGGCACCGGTTTGCTCTACAACCAGACCTCGGCGGTGCTCGGCGAGCCCAGTCGGTTCGTGCCCGGCGATTTCGGTGGCCCAGTGGATCCGTTTGCACCGCCCTACACGCGCGACCAGTTGCTTTCGATCGGCATCGGCGGTTCGCTCACGGTCAGTTTTGCGGCGCCCATCCGGAACGCTGCCGCCAATCCCTTCGGACTCGATTTTCAAGTGTTCGGCGGGGCCGGATTCATCGTCACCAACGACTTTGACGCCGACTTCAATTTCATTGGCACGCCGGCCACGGATGGTTCCCTGTTCGGTGCCCAGACCGGCAGCACGCGGGTGTCTGTCAGCGCTGATGGCCTGACGTATTACACTCTCAACCCGGGTTTTGCGCCGAATCTGGAAGGCTTTTACCCCAGCGATGGCCAAGGCCAATTCGGCGTGCCGGTGGACCCTGCGTTGACCGGTTTCAGTTTCGCCGGCAAATCGCTGGCGGAAATCCGCGCCCTGTATGCCGGCAGCGGTGGTGGCGTCGGTTATGACTTGGCTTGGGCTCAAGATGACAAGGGGCAAAGCGTGACCCTGTCGGAGATTAGCTTCGTGCGCCTCGATGTGCTTTCGGGCAGGGCCGAAATCGATGGCTTGAGCGCGGTCGCCTCCGTGCCTGAACCCGCGCCGTGGGCGCTGCTTGGCTTGGGCTTTGGGCTGCTCTTGTGCGGGCGCCGGCAGCGTTCGGAGAACCTCCCCCGCTAAGCCGTTGGTGGGGTCCTTGCCCATGAACCTTCCTTCCGCCAGCCAGCCTCCCGTAGCCATGAGCCCCGGCCACGCCGTGCCCATCCGCGACTGCGGCACTGGCCAGGCGTCGGCTGAGGCATCGCGTTGTCCGCTTTGCGGGGTGCCCAACGACTGTCAACGCTGCCTCAGCACCACCAGCACAGACCCGTGCTGGTGCGCGCAGTTGCCGTTTCCGGAGGAGCTGCTGGCTCGCGTTCCGGCTGCGGCCCGCAACCGCGCCTGCCTTTGCCGTGGTTGTGTGTTAGCAGCCCTGCGGCAGCGTCCGCCGCTGCGGCCCGGCCCCGGGGACTATTATCACGCCCCCACCACGGGATTTGTAGTTTTCACCGCGCAGTATCATCGCCGCCGCGGTTACTGCTGTGGGTCCGGTTGCCGCCACTGTCCGTGGCCTAACCCCGGCGACGAGTCGAGCCGCGAGAAGGCTTCAACGCCTTTACCAGCGGCTGAGGCGAAGGCTGTCTCCGCTGGGGCTAGCCTCGGCCCGGCGGTGATCATGATGGCGCTGCTCGCCGTGGCTCAGTGGGGCGTCTGGCCGGCGGGGGCGGAGACGTTCACCGACGATTTTTCCACCGACCCGCTGGCTCGGGGTTGGCGGGCCCACGGCAATACCAATTTGTTCCGGTGGAATGCCGGCGAGCAGCGCCTCGAAGTGACGTGGGACACGGCGAATCCGCACAGCTACTTCGCTCGGCCGCTGGGGGTGAGTCTCGCCGCCGGGGACGATTTCTCCGTGACCTTCGATCTGACGCTGACGTCCGTGCAGGGCGGGGTGCGCGCCAACCGGCCGGGCGCGATGCCGCTTTCACTCGGGTTTCTTAACCTCGAGCGCGCGTTGGCAAACAACTATCTGCGCGGGGCGGGGCGGGCCCGGGACACGTTGGAATTCACCTGGTTTCCCACTGGCGAAATCCCGGGTTTTGGAGTCGTGGAACCCACGGTATCGCCAATTACGTGGGACTCCGGCGGCAGGGTCGCGGCCAGCTTTACCTTTCCGGTTGAACCGGCTGTAAACACGACGTTTCGAGTTCGTCTCGAATACCGTGCCGGCCCGCGCACGCTTACCCCCAGCCTACTCGCCGACGGGGAACCGATTCCGTTGAATCCACTTCAGTTGCCCACCACGTTGGGGGAGTTCGAGTTCGACACCTTTGCGGTGCTGGTTTGGAACGAAGCCACGTCGTTGAACGACTCCCTGTTGGCTCACGGAGCCGTTGATAATGTGGTGCTCGAATTGCCGCCGGCACCCATCGGTCGCGTGACTTGGCTGGGGTTGGGGCAAGTGGAATGTGGCACCCTGAAGGGGTGGCGTTACACGCTCGAAGCCAGCGGCGATTTGCGCGAATGGTCGGCGGTGTGGATTGCCTCCGGCACCGGCGAGGTGCTGTCCTTTCTGGACCCGCGCGACGCGGTGTTTCGGGAACAATTCTACCGCGTGAAGGCCGAACGCCAATGAACCTTGGAAGCGGAGTTTGCAGCGGGGTCGGCTGCCGAAACCGCCCGCATCGGTTCGGGGCCATTCCAAGCGGCAAAGGCTGCGGGCCGAAGGAGCCGAGAGCCGGCTTCACGTTGCTTGAACTGCTGGTGGTAATTGCCCTCTTGGGGGTGCTCGCCGGGCTCCTCCTGCCGGCGTTGGGGCAGGCCCGGACGGCGGCGAACACGTCGCGGTGTGGCTCAAATCTACGGCAATTGGGGTTCGCTACGCAGCTCTATTGGGACGATCACGGACGCGCCTTCAGCGAACGCACCGTTCGCACCAACGGCGGGTGGCGCTACTGGTTTGGCTGGCTGGCCGATGGCGCGGAAGGCCGGCGCGAATTCGATCTGACGCAGGGCCCGCTCTGGCCGTATCTGCGGAGCAAGGGAATTGAGACCTGCCCGGCGCTGGATCGTTGTGCGGCCCGCTTCAAGGCCAAGGCCCACGGTGCCGCCTACGGTTACGCCTATAACCTGTTACTTGGCCCCCGCGGAGGAGTTGGACTGCCGCCCGCTGCTTTCCGGCGCCCCAGTGAACTGGCTGCCTTTACCGACGGCGGCCAAATCAATGATTTTCAACCGCCCGCGTCGCCCGATCACCCCATGTTGGAGGAGTTTTATTACTTCGACACCAATACGTTCAGCGCGACGGTTCACTTTCGCCATCGGCGAGCGGCGCAAGTGTGGTTCACTGATGGGCACGTCGGCTTGGAACGAGCGGAAATCGGCTCGCTGGATCCCCGGTTGTCCGGTGAAACCGTCGGCCGACTGCGAAGCAGCGTGGTGGTTCCGTAGTGTGGCCGCGGGCCGCGGGGTGGCTCAACTAAGCAAGGCGAGCACGCCATCAAGGCCGACGTGGTTAAACGCCACTGTGGCTTGCCGTTGCACGACGGGCTTGGCCCGGTAGGCGACACTCAAACCGGCCAACTTCATCATCTTGAGGTCATTTGCTCCGTCGCCCAACACAATGGCGCGGTCGGTATTGCACCCCAGTTCAGCACACACTGCGGCCACTTTTTCCGCCTTGGCGTCGGCATCGACGATGGGGCCGACGACGTGGCCGGTCAGTCGGCCATGCTCCACTTCCAGCACGTTGGCCAAGGTGTAGTCGAGGCCAAGTCGCGCTTGGAGCCGCTCAGTGAAATAGGTGAACCCACCCGAAACGAGCACCGTCTTCAGCCCCGCCGCTTGGGCGGCTGCCAACAAGGTTTCAGCCCCTGGCGAGAGCCGCAGGCGTTCTTCGTAAACCCGTTGCAGCGCCGTTTCTTCCAAGCCCGCCAGCAGGGCCACGCGGCGCCGGAGTGCCCCGGGGAAATCGAGGTCCCCTCGCATGGCGGCCTCGGTGATGGCGGCCACCTGCGGTTTCACCCCGACCATGTCGGCGATCTCGTCGATGCACTCGATCGTGATGAGCGTCGAGTCCATGTCCAAGGCGAGCACGCGGAAGTCCGTCAACCGTCGGCGAAATTCGAGGAAGGCGAAATCCAATCTGAGCCCCGAGCAAAACTCGGCGACGCCGGCCTGCGTCTGCACGTCGGTGAGCCGCCAAGCGCCCGGGCAGGGGTTGGTCAGCCCGGTGCTGCCCGTCAGGAGTTGCAACTCCGCGGCGGCGAGGGGCGATAAAAGGGGGCCTTGGACAACAAGATCAGTCATTTCAGCGGCGGCCGAGGGTCGGGGTGCCCAGCGCAAAGTTCAAAGCCCAAAACGGTGCGCTTTCTGAATCTTAAAAACCCGGTGGCGTTGGTCGGATCGTTTGCCTACGGTTCGCGCGAATTTCGCAGGAATGCCAAGTGTTTTTATCAAGACGTATGGGTGCCAGATGAACGAGCGCGACAGCGAGGCGGTCGCGGCTCAACTCCTGGCCAAAGGCTATTCGCTGGCACCCGATGAAAACGTCGCCGATGTCGTGCTGCTCAACACCTGTTCGGTGCGCGATCTGGCCGAGCAAAAGGCGCTGTGGAAAATGAGCGCCCTAGCTGGCTTAGCGCGCAAAGCGGGGCGCCAGCCCGTGTTGGGTTTCATGGGTTGCATGGCCCAGAGTCGTGGCCAGCAGTTGGTCGAGACTCTACCCGACGTGGATCTGGTGTTGGGCACCCAAAAATTTCATCGGGCAGCCGAATATTTGGACGAATTGTTGGCGGGGCGGCGGAAAAAAATCGTGGATACCGATGCGGAAGCGGGGTCGCAGGCGACGATCCGTGAGCACCTTCTTAGCGGCGGGGCGGGCAAGAAATCCGTGACGGCTTTCGTAAGCATCATGCAGGGCTGCAACCAACATTGCACTTTTTGCATCGTGCCGGCCACTCGGGGCGAAGAACGCAGTCGGACCATTCCCGACGTCGTCACCGAGTGTCGGGAATTGGTCGGGCGCGGTCTGCGAGAAGTCACCTTGCTCGGTCAAATTGTGACGAGTTATGGCAAGCGCGACTACCCGCTCAAGGAGGGCAAATCGGCCTTCGTGCAACTGATCGAGGCCGTGCATGAAATCGAGGGACTGGAGCGCATTCGGTTTACCTCGCCCCACCCCAAGGGTTACGGCGACGACCTGATCGAAGCGTTTGGTCGGTTGCCCAAATTGGTCGAAGCGGCCCACCTTCCGTTGCAAAGTGGCGCGGATCGCTTGCTTAAGCTGATGCATCGCGGTTACACGCGAGAACGTTACTTAACCATCATTGAAAAACTGCGGCGCGTGAAGCCGGAGATGGGGGTGAGCACCGACATTATCGTTGGCTTTCCGGGCGAGACCGAGGCCGACTTTGAAGAGACGCTCTCGCTTTGTCGGCAGGTCGAATTCGATCAGGCATACGTTTTCAAATACTCTCCCCGCAAAGACACCCCGGCGGCTGCGATGGACGGGCAGGTGTCCGCGGAGGTCATCGAAGAGCGGCACCTGCGCTTGCTAACGCTCGTCAACGAATTGGCCGGTCGCAAATACGATGCCCTCATCGGCTCGACTGTGGAGATTTTGGTAGAAGGACCCAGTCGGCGAAACCCAGCCCGCTACGAAGGCCGCACTCGCTCGAACAAGATTGTGGTATTCCCGGGGGGCGAACGGCATCGCGGTCAATTGCTCGAGTTGCGGATTGAGCGGACGGGCTCATTCACGCTCTATGGCGATCCGGCGGTGATCGGCATGGATGACGTCGACGACGACAAAACGCCCCTCGAACCGCCGACTCCTGAATTGAATTTAGTTTCCGCCGAAAAACACCAATGAAGGTTACACTCTCCCAGCTCTGCCTAGTCTTAGGGGCGGTTATGATTCTCACGCATGGGTGGGTCCTGCTCCAACCGCGGGTGGCGGCCACGTGGCTGCGAAATTTTCATCGCCAGCATGCCTTGGGCGTTTTGCTGATGTTGCTGGGCACGGCGTGGTTCGAATGGAACCTCTACCAAGAACAATTGCAGGACATCGCAGCTTACAAAAATCTCATGCTGATCGGTTTTGGCGTGGTCGGAATCGGCTGTTGCATCTTTGTCCGCGACTTCCTTTCGGTCCGAGGGTTGACCGTCTTTATGCTGATGCTCGCTTGGCTGATGTGTGAAAAAGCCCGCTGGCACAAAAGCGATTTTCGTTGGGCGATCAGTGCCTGGGCCTACGTGTGGGTAATCGGCGGCTTGTGGTTGTCCGTCTCGCCTTGGCGCTTGCGGGACTGGTTGGCTTGGGCCACCGCCTCGGAAGGGCGACTCCGTTTGGCCTCCGTCAGCGGGGTTGTTTGGGGCGTCATCATAGCCGTGTTGGGACTCACAGTATTCAAGTGAACTTAAAACAGGGCTTGCACGAAGAGCGCCGGCTCGTCATTTTCCGCGCTCCTTTGAAGGCAATCGCTGGGACACGTCCTAGCAGCACGAAAAAATTTCTATGGTTAGACTCCGTCTGAAGCGCGTCGGCGCAAAGAATAAACCGGTCTTCCGTGTGGTCGCTACCGACCATCGGAATCCTCGTGATGGTAAGTTCATTGAAGAGCTTGGCACCTATCATCCGTTGCAGGCTGGCGAAATGAATTTCACCCTTAAGCTGGAGCGTGCGGAATACTGGCTGAAGGTGGGTGCTCAGCCGTCCGAGACGGTTGCCAGCATGATCAAAAAAGCTCGCAAGGCAGCCGTCGCGACTCCAGCCGCTTAGGCGTTCATTTTCTGAGACCATGCAAGCGTTCCTAGAATTTGTGGTTAAAGGGTTGGTTGATCAGCCCGACGTGGTGCAGGTCACAGCAGTGGAGAAAAGTGGTTTGACGTCCTACGAGTTGCGCGTTGCTCCGGGTGATGCGGGTAAAATCATCGGTCGTCGCGGTAGCACGATTCAAGCGTTACGTTCCCTTGTGCAATTGGGCGCCCAGAAAAAAGGTGTCCGTTGCGTAGTGGATTTGATCGACGACTAAGCCTGCGGCCGCGCGCGGAAATTCAGGGCTGCGCGAATAGCCGATGAAAATTGACGTTCTAACCCTGTTTCCTGAGGTTTTTTCGGGGCCGCTTGATGAAAGCATCATTAAACGGGCCCGTCGGGCGGGAATCCTAGATCTCAGGATTCACAACTTGCGGGATTGGACTCACGATCGTCATCGGACGGTAGATGATAGTCCTTACGGTGGAGGGCCCGGAATGGTCCTGAAACCCGAGCCGATCTTTGAAGCAGTCGAAGCCCTCAAGGCTGAGCAGGGGAGAGCGGTGAAGGTGATTCTTACTTCGCCCAGCGGCCGTCGATTTGATCAAGCAGTTGCCCGTGAATTAGCGAAAATCGATAGCCTGCTGTTCCTTTGTGGAAACTATGAGGGTTACGACGAACGGGTGCGTGAGCACTTAGTGGATGACGATTTAAGCATCGGTGATTTTGTTCTTACCAACGGCAATTTACCCGCCATGGTGATCATTGATGCAGTGACGAGGCTGTTGCCGGGCGCTTTGGGTGATGACGACAGCAGCGTGGAAGAATCGTTCAGCCACGGGTTGCTCGAGTATCCGCATTACACCCGGCCGTTAGAATTTAGAGGTTGGCGGGTGCCAGAAATTTTGACCTCCGGAAACCACGCCGCCATCGAGCGATGGCGGCGGGCGCAGGCGATGAAGCAGACCGCCAAGCGTCGACCGGATTTGTGGGAAGAAAAGCGGTGGGATCGAAGTAATTCGAACCCGAGCAAGTGACAATTTACTGAGGTTATTAACATGAAGCTGAACAAAGGTGCGCTGTTTGACAAAATCGAGGGCGAGCAATTCCGTAAGGAACCGCTGAAGTTCAACGTGGGTGACTCGGTCCGCGTTCACACCAAGGTCGTCGAAGGCGACAAAGAGCGCGTGCAGGTGTTCGCCGGCGTGGTGATTGGGATGCGTGGGCATGCCTTGAACAAGACCTTCACCGTTCGTCGTATTAGCTACGGCGAAGGTGTCGAACGGATTTTCCCGTTCCATTCACCCCGCGTCGACAAGGTCGAGATCGAACGCCACGGTAAAGTTCGTCGCGCCAAACTCACCTACCTTCGCAACCGCGTGGGCAAAGGTGCGATGGCGGTTGAAGAGCGCGAAGCAGTCGCCAAGTAAAGGCGGCTGGAATTCTGGATTTTCCAAACAGCGGAGTCTTCGGACTCCGCTGTTTTTTCGTTAGCTCGAAAGGACTCACTGTCCGTTGGCGGTAACACGAGCGTTCACTACCCTGCCTCAATGCGTTGTATCGTGACCGCTGGCCCCACTTGGGAACCCCTGGATGGGGTGCGCCGCTTGACCAATTTTTCTACGGGTTCGCTCGGTGGTGAACTGGCCAACCGCCTCGTTCTCGCCGGCCATTCTGTAACCCTGTTGTTAAGCGAAACTGCCGTTTGGAATAGCCCGTTGGCGGCTGTCAACGTCCAGAGTTTCTCAACGGCGGCCTCGTTGGGAGCTGCTTTGCAGCAGTTGGCAACGGAGGATCCCGTCGTGGTTTTTCACGCCGCTGCGGTGGGTGATTTCTTTTGCGGCGGCGTCTGGTCGCGTGATTCGACGGGCACCCTAGATCCGGTTCGGGCAGGGAAATTGTCTACCCGAACGGGCCCACTTTGGGTCGAGTTGTCTCCCACACCGAAAATTCTTCCCCAGCTACCCAGATGGTTTCCAAAGGGTCGGATTGTGGGTTGGAAATACGAAATGGATGGAGACCGTGCGGCAGCCTTGCAGGCGGCCCGGGACCAGTTGCAAACGGCTGGAACCCTTGCGTGTGTGGTAAATGGCGCGGCTTATGGCCCGGGCTTTGGACTCTTGCTGGCGGATGGAACCCAAGCTTCGTTGCCCGATCGCCCTAGCTTGGTTGCCAGACTGGAGACGTTTGCCCGCGAGGCTTGATTGCCAGTTACTCCGTCGGCAGAGGCAAAAAGCGCCAAGTGCCGGGCGCTAGGTCATCGGCTGTGAAGTCGCCAAAACGCGAGCGGTGCAACTGCGTCACGAGCAGATTCTGACTTGCGAACATGCGTCGCACTTGATGAAAACGCCCTTCAATGAGCTCGAGTCGGGCCTGCTCGGGGCCAAGAAGTTCTAGCTTAGCGGGCAGGCAGGGGTCGTTTTCACCCTCGAGCCAGAGCGTGCCCGAAGCGAACAGGCTGACCAACTCCGGCTTTAATCCACCCGCGATGGTGACTTCGTAAACTTTTGGGATTTTGTGTCGAGGAGAAGTCCAGCGATGGACTAAATCGCCCTGATCGGTGATCAGCAGCACTCCAGTCGTCTCCTTGTCGAGGCGACCAACGGAACTCACAGGTGGATTTCGGTGCGACCATCGCTCTGGGAGCAGGTCGTAAACGCTCGTGCCTTCGCGTTCATCGCGCGAACAGACGCAACCCATCGGCTTGTGAAACACAGCGAGCAACCCTTCGGGCTGCTCAATGGGTTCACCATCGACGCACACGTCGCTGGCGAAAACCTTTTCGTCGCTCCGGGTGGCGGGCTTCCCTGCGATCGTGACCCTTCCGCGCTTGACCCAGCCACGGGATTCACCCCGGCTGCAATAGCCGCAGGAGGACATCAATTGATCGAGGCGACGTTTCGGCAGGGGACGGAGAATAGACGACATCTGGTTTATTTCTTCTGGCTGGATAATGAAACCAGAGCCTCGCCGGCGCTAAGTCTATTTCGGTCGAAGTTTCGTGCGCTTCTATTCATGACTGGGCCTGACTCTTGATGTCCGAGTCTCAGTATTTTGTCATCGCTCTAGCGTTTGGGCTAAGGTGGGGTTGCTGGGTGGGGCTGGGTGGGGCGTCGGTCATTGGTGCGTTACTGAAAGCGGCCTTGACCCGCGGCGGGCTCCGTCGCTCTAATGTCCCTTCGATGCACATTTGCATGACAAAGGTAGTAGTCCTCGTCGTAGGCGGCCACGCCGCCGAGGGCTCTTGTCGTGCTTGAAACACTTTCGACAAAAACCCACGGCTGGCGACGGTCGTGGGTTTTTTGTTCCAAAACACCGACGCCGTTCCGGCCCAACTCGCAGTAGCAACCATGAGCCAAGCCACTAAAACAGAATCCCAGACCACGACCTTGAATGCCGCCGGCCACGAAGTTGGCCCGCTGATGTTCGGGCGCGACATCTTTGTCGAGGCGCTCGAACGCGCTGGGGTCGAAGTGATCTTCGCCTATCCGGGCGGTGCGAGCATGGAGATCCACCAGTCGCTCACGAAGTCCAAGATTCGCACCATCCTGCCACGCCATGAGCAGGGCGGCAGCTTTGCCGCTGAGGGTTATGCCCGAGCTACAGGCAAGGCGGGCGTATGCATGGCTACTTCCGGTCCGGGCGCCACGAACCTTGTTACGGCCATTGCGGATGCCTTCATGGACTCGTGCCCGCTGATCGCGATCACGGGGCAGGTGACGCAGTCGATGATCGGTCGCGGTGCGTTTCAAGAGACGGACATGGTTGGCGTCACGTTGCCCATCGTGAAGCACAGCTACCTCATTACCGACATCAAGGACATCCCCCGCATCGTCGCGGAGGCGTTCTACATTGCCGAATCCGGTCGCCCTGGGCCGGTGGTTCTCGATTTCCCGAAGAACATCCAGCAGCAGAAGGCCCAACCGGTCTGGCCCACGCTCGACGAAATTAAAAAGGGACTCCGGGGCTACAATCCCGACATCAGCGCCGACGAGGTTGCCCTCAACGAAATCATCGGCTTGCTCGAAAAAGCAGAACGCCCGGTGATCTATTGTGGCGGCGGTATCATCACCGCCGGCGCGGCGCCTGAACTGCTGAAGTTCGCCGAGTCGGCCCAGATTCCGACCACCTCAACCCTCATGGGCATCGGCGGTTTCCCCGAAACCCACCCGCTCTCCATGCGGTGGTTGGGCATGCACGGTTCGGCCGTCGCTAACTGGGCGGTCAATGGTGAATACAAACAGCGCCTCGACCCTGCTGAGCCCGCCGTGAAACTCAAAGATGGCGCAGATTTGTTGCTCGCCTTTGGTGTGCGCTTCGATGATCGCGTTACGGGCGCCTTCAGCGAGTTCGCCAAGGCGGCGACCATCGTTCACATCGACATCGACGCCTCGGAGCACAACAAGAACAAGCGCGCTCATTTGACGGTGCACGGCGATATTCGCGATGCCTTGGCCCGGTTGAATGCTCTCATCGCCAAGCGCGGTGGCATCAAGAAGACCTATCCCGCCTGGCACACCCAGATCGCCGAGTGGAAGGAAAAGGCGCCGTTCCGCTACACGACTCGCGCGGAGATTGTGGATTCCGACCACATGCAGCCCTTCAAAAAGGAGGGCGAGGAATACATCGTCCAGCAGATGGTCATCGAGGAGCTGTGGAACCTCACCAAGGGCGACGCGATCATCACCACCGGCGTCGGCCAGCACCAGATGTGGGCCGGCCAATGGTTCAAATACAGCCATCCCCGCACCTTTATCACCTCCGGCGGACTCGGCTCCATGGGCTACGGCTTCCCGGCCGCGCTTGGGGCCAAGGTCGCCCGACCGGACAAGCAGGTCATCGACATCGACGGCGACGGCTCGTTTCTGATGAACATCCAGGAACTCGCCACCGCCTACATCGAGAAGATCGCCGCCAAGGCCATCATCCTGAACAACCAGCACCTCGGCATGGTGGTGCAGTGGGAAGACAACTTCTACGGCGGCAACCGCGGCCACACCTACCTCGGCAATCCCGACAACCGTTCCGGCATCTATCCGGACTACGTCGAGGTCTGCAAGAGCTTCGGCGTGCCCTGCGAACGGGTCGTCTATCGTAAGGACCTGCGCCCTGCGATTCAGCGAATGCTCGATTCCAAGACCGCCTACGTGCTCGACGTGGTCACGCCCTACACCGAGCACGTTCTGCCGTTCATCCCGGCTGGCCGCACGGTGGCGGACATGCGGTGGTAGACGGCACAACGCAAGCTCTACGCTAAAACGGGCCGCCCATGGGCGGCCCGTTTTGTTTCAGACGCCAGGCGGCGCCGCGTCCGGGGCCCCTTGGCCCGTTTGCTGAAGCCGTGAAATGCACCAAACTTTGTGCGGTTTTCGCCGCGGCGGCAGTTGGTCAGTGAGATGCACATATCCGACACAGAACTCATCCACCGCTTCGTCCGGGACGGCTCGGAAGAGGCCTTCAGCGAACTGCTTCGCCGGCATGTGGACCTTGTCTATTCGGCGGCAATCCGCCAAGTCGGCCCCGACGCCCAGGCCGCCGAAGACGTGGCGCAGACGGTTTTCACCGATCTGGCGCGCAAGGCGGGAAAGCTCCAGGGGCATTCCTCGCTCACGGGCTGGCTCTACACCAGCACACGGCTCGCGGCGACCCAGCATCGCCGCACTGAAGCCCGCCGACTTGCCCGCGAAACCGCCGCCCATGCCATGTCCCAACTGCTTTCTTCCGACGCCCCCGAACCCGACTGGAACCAGCTCCGTCTCGTGCTGGATGAGGCGATGCACGACCTGAACGAAGCCGATCGCGAAGCCGTGCTTCTGCGTCACTTTGAGAAACGGCCGTATGCCGAGATCGGCGTGCGGCTCGGGCTGTCGGAAAACACCGCCCGCATGCGGGTGGAACGCGCCCTCGACCAGCTCCACGCCGCGTTGGCCAAACGCGGGGTCACCTCCACCGCCGCCGCATTGGGCCTGGCCTTGGGCGCGCACGCGGTGGCGGCGGCCCCGGCGGGCATCGTCGAACGCATCGGGGCGGCGGCCCTGACGGGCGGCGGCGTAACCGTGGGAGGAGCGCTGTCGGGCAATTTGGTGCTGACCGTCCTGGCCCTGTTGCTCGGGATCGGCGCGCTGATGTGGACGAGCCGAACTGGTTGGAGCGGCGCCTCCAATTCGGATTCGGATCGTGGGTCCGTCGTTGCTGAGGCTCCCGGTGGAACTGGAGCCGCCAACGCCGGCAGCGTGGACCGCTCAGGAGCGGGCCCCACGCCGACCGCAGCGACGACGGACTCCGCTTCCGTTTCCATAAATCCCGTGGCCGGCTCGGAAGAGCCGGCGTTGAAGCTGATCTTTGTGACCAAGGATTCCGGTCGGCCGGTGCCCGGGGTGACCATCAACTACCGGGGCTGGGAAGGCCCCCACTTCACCAAACGCAGCTTCGCGAGCACGCGCGCCGGAGAGGCGACCGTCCGTTTTGCACCGGGCACCACTAGGGTTGACCTGACCAGCGTCGTCGAAGGTTTCGCGGACACTCGCCTGCGGTGGGTGCCGGAACGGGGCGACACGATCCCGACGAACTACGTGGTGCGGTTGGAGCGGGCGGTGTTGATTGGGGGCACGGTCGTTGACCCAGAAGGTCGGACCGTTGCCGGCGCCAAAGTGGGCTGGGGACACAACGAAGACGGTTCGGAACGGAGCGGGGTCGAAAGTTTGGAATTCGGTTGGCTTGAAGTGGAAACCGACGCGGAAGGCCGGTGGCGGATCAACCGGATTGCGGAGACTATGCTGGGCCGGGCGTCTGGTGGCGCCTCGCATCCCGACTTTCAGCCGTCGGAGCATTTCGACCTCGCCGAGCACCCCGAGGCGGGACGCAAACTCCGCGACCAGACGCATGTCTTTCGGTTGAAACACGCCGCCGTGCTTCAGGGGTTGGTGTTGAATGAGGCCGGGGAGCCGATTGGCGGCGCCGAGGTCCTCGCGGGACAGCGCGGTTTTACCGGCAGTCGTGAGGTCAAGACCATCGCCGACGGAACGTTTGAAATTCGTGGCGTTACGCTCGGGCCGACGCCCATCACAGCCCAGGCGGAGGGCTACGCGGCCAAAACCATCCAACTAAAACTGGCCCAGACGAACGACTCCGTGCGGCTGGTCCTTGGTCGCGGAACACCGTTGCGTTTGCGTCTGGTGAACCGGGCGGGCAAGCCGGTGCCCAAGGCCTACGTGTGGCTGAACACCATGGAGCACGAACCCCGGCTGGTCGGGACCGAAGCGCCGCTGCTGCTGCAGGCTGGGTTCGAGGGACGGTCCGATGACGAGGGCCGCGTGGCCTGGAACGAGGCCCCGGCCGGCGAACATCACTTTGACATCCAAGCCCAAGGCTACCTGCGAACCAATCACGTCGCCATTCCTGCCGATGGCCAGGAGCACGTCCTCACGCTGGCGCCGGCGTTGGTCGTTCAAGGCCGCGTGACCGACTCCGCCACGGGGCAGCCGGTGCCCAAGTTCCGGGTCGTGCTGGGCTGGCCCAGCTTCGATCCCTTTAGCCAACGAACCAACGCGCAGTTCAGCCCCATCGAACGTTTCTGGCTCGATTTCACCGGTGGCACCTACCGGCATTCCCTCGAGGAGGAAATCCTCAGCGGGGGCAACGATCCGCGCTGTGTGCTGAAGTTCGAGGCGGAAGGTTATCTGCCGCAGCTTTCGCGCCCGCTGCGCTACGACGAGGGAGTGGTCACCTTGGACATGGCTTTGGAGCCCGCGTCCGAATTGGAAGTGACGGTCGTCGATCCGGCGGGCCGGCCTGCCGCGGGGGCTGACGTGGGGTTGGTGTTTCCTGGGGCCGGCCTAAAGCTGAGCGGTGGCCACCTGACGATGGATCTCTATGACCGGACGGGCGCCCTGAAGCGGACCGACGGAAAGGGAAAGCTCAAGCTTGTGAACGATCCGCAGGTGACGCGAATCGTCGTGGCGAATCCGGCGGGCTATCTGGAAACCGGCTTTGCGGCGTTGGCCGCCGATCCGGTCATCCGTCTGCAACCATGGGGCCGGATTGAGGGTGAGTTCTTGGGTTCCGCCGGATTCGTTGCCGGCAAGGTGGTGTCGATTTCACCGTGGGAACAGTCTCACCGGGAACTTGATTTCGGCATCTCCACCACCACGGATGATAAGGGCCGTTTCACGTTGTCTCAGGTGCCGCCTGGAAAAATCCGCGTCAGCCAACTGATCGTCACCGACCACGGCAACGGCTCCACGAGTTCCTATCCGGGCCCGTCCGCCGAGACGACGGTGCTGCCGGGCGAAGTTTCTCGTGTGATCCTGGACGGCGGCGGTTACCGGGTCACTGGGCGCCTGCGTTTGCCGGCAGGATTCACGATGCCGCCGGGCGCCCACTGGTTCGCGCAGCTCAGCACCCCATTTCCCGAACCGCCGGCTGAAATTCGCAACGACCAGGCCGCGCTGCAGCAGTGGTTCCAGTCTCCGGAGATCCAGGCCTTGGCCCGCCGCGTCAAGCAGGCCCCGGTCGGCATGCTGCCAGACGGATCCTTTGTCGCGGAATCGGTGAGTGCCGGCGACTACCGGCTGAGGGTGGCTCTGTTGCCGCCGCCTCCCAAGGCCCAGGCCAATGGTGTCCAGCCGATGACCACGCTCTTGAGTGGGAAGGCCGAACTGACGGTCCCCGCGGACCCGGCCGTTGGAGAAATCAACCTGGGAGAAGTTGCGACTGAGCCGCCGTCGGCACCTGCCCAATGAGCGCGGTGCACTCAACCTGCCGGGCAGACAGGCAAGAAGGGCGCCGCGGAGGGCGAATTACAATTCAAGCTGCCGCCAGACTTCCTGCGGTGTAACTGACGCCATGATCGCCTTCAGCTCGGTGGGGGTGCCGCGAATGGGTTGGCCGTCATACCGGTAGAAGTCGAGGTGCCGGCCGGCGATGGCGGCGTTCGGAATGAGCTGCCAGTCGGTTCGGAGCGGCAGGATAGGCGGATTCACAGTGGGCGTTTCGATGACGAACTGGTGGGGCACGTTCACCGCGGTGGCTAGGTGCATAAACACGGTGTCCACGCTTAAAAACCAGTGGGCTTGGCCCAACAATGCGGTGGCGTGGCGGAGGCTGGGTGATTGGGGAAAGAAGATCGGGCCGCGGCGCAGGCGCTGGAACAGTTCGGCGTGGGCTTCGGCTTCCTCGGGGCCGCCGAAGAAGACGAGGGGCAAGTCGGGGTGCGAAGCGTGGATCAGGCCGATGAGTTCAAGGTAGTGCTCTAGGGGCCAGCGGCGCAGGGCGAGGTTTTTGGTGCCGCCGGAGCCGACG
>CAIJLV010000104.1 GCA_903821635.1 uncultured Verrucomicrobiota bacterium
GCGACCACAGACTTGGTGTCCATGCCCAGCTTGATGACCTTGAGCGCGACCCGGCGGCGGACCGGTTCCTCCTGCTCCGCCATGAACACCGTGCCGCAGCCACCTTCGCCGATCTGCTGAAGCAGTTTGTAACGGCCGATCTTTGTGCCGGGACCTTCGGCTGCCGGCAGTAGCTCGCTAAACCCCAATTTCACCGTCGCCGCCATTCCGCCCGGGGCCAGTCGGGGCCCGCCGACGGGTCGTTCCAGAAAGGTCTGCGCCTCGCCGCTGGCTTGGAGTAGGGCCTCAACGCGGGCGCGCAAAGCCGGCTGACCGGCGCAGGCTTCGTCCAGATAGGCGGCGCGCTGAGCGGGCGTCTCCCACTGGAGCGCGGCGGCAAAGAGGGTCTCGTCGGAGCCGGGTTCGTCGGGCATGGCGGGGGGTGATGGAGGTGTCATACCGCATCCCCATGCGCGGGGCAGGGCAAAAAGGGATCATGGCGTGGCGGAATATTTTTAACTTCCGGTGATCCGTTTTGAGCCCGGCCAACGCATGAGCTGACTGATGAGCGATACGCTTACCCCCGAGTTCAAGTTCTACTGCAACCACTGCGACCAGCCACTGAAGTGCGAGGTGCGCTTCGCCGGCCGGCAAATCCAGTGCCCCGGCTGCCAGCACCTGATCCGCATTCCCAACCCGCCAGCGGGCAGCGGTTTCACCCACATCTCGCCCGAATCCGGCCGCACCTGGGACACCCATGTGCCGACGCGGAAGCAGGAGTGACCCCGGGAATCGGTTCCACCGGCAGCAACGAAGTTTCCCCCGGGCGTTGCCCAGAGCTGGCTTGGGGGCTCGGCGCGTGCGTTCAAAGACGAGGGCAGAAAATTGCGTTTCCAAGGTGGTCCAGCAACCCGGGTGCAGCCCACTTCACGGTGACCGGGGTGACGTGGACCCGGTGGTCGGCCCGTGACGGCGGACGGGCCTTGACGAGGCGGCCCCGCGAACCCGCCACGCCTTCGCTTTACGGCCGGGCCAAGCGGAAATACCGAGTGGTCTCGGCGGGCAGCAAGGTCATGGCTTGGCGGCCCTCTTCCTGAGCCGGACTTCCGGTTACTGGAGTCCACCTTCCGGGCTCATTCCATTCGGCAGCAGCTTGCAGTTCGTATCCGACGGCGGAGGTGGGCCAAGTCAGGCGGAGCATTCCGTCAACGAGGCGGATGGCGAGAGCCGGTCGGATGGGTTCGCCCAGTTCGATGGTTCCGGAGAGTGCCTGGCTGGTGTTGACGAAGGTTCCGCCGACGGTGGTCTCCAAGCGGGCAGCCTTGACCTGGTAGAAGCAGGTGCCGGACGACACGCTAGAGTCGAGGAAGGTCGTCTGGGTAATGGGCTCGGGCGTCAACCGGCTGAACGGGCCTCCGCGTTGGTTCGCCCGGTAGAGGTGGTAACCCAAGGAGGCCCCGGGCGAGGCGACCCACGACAACTCCGGGTGGCCGCCGCCGTTGGGGGCTAGGTTCAACGCCGTGGGGGGAGCCACCGCCAGCAGGCGCAACGTCGGATCCCCGTGCAGCGACAGATGGATCCCGCCGACGAACGAGGACGCGGGTTGATAGGTGAGCGGCCAGTCCGGAGCGCCGGCCGTGTAGAAGTTGTTCTGCACCAACCGGGCGGCTTCACCGAACGTTCCGCCCAACGACAGGGGGTGCAGGAACCAGTGGGGAATCCCGGAATAGACGGACGCCAGCCCAGCGGTGGTGCACAGCGGCGCCCGCAGGATATTGTCGGCCTTGTTCCAGTCGCTGAAGTGGCTGCCATACAGCATCACAAACGCGGTCTGCGGGTCCACCCGGGCGAAGTCCACCGTATGGGTTGGCTCACACCAGTTGTTATCCCCGGCCCCGTTCATGTAGTGGCCGAAGTAGGCGTTGGTCTTCAGTGTGTCCAAGGTGCCCGAGCTCACGTTCGCGACGCCGAACAGGGAACCCCAAGAACGCCAGCCTCCCTGCGCGTAGGCCTTGCCGTCGAATTCGCCAACGTTGTCCGTGATCAACGCCCGCCGGGGCAGCACGCGGACGGCGTGCCGGTGCGCGTGATCCTTGTCCAGATAACGCCGGAGCAGCTCGGTTTCCGTCAGGGGCAGGAACGAAGGCATGCCCCACAGGTCAACCCGGCCCACCTCCAGCTCCACGGCCCCACCCGGCAGAAAGTCGGCCGTGAGGCCGGGCACGTAGCTCGCGTCGAATTTGCCGTCGCCGGGAACATTCCAGCAGTCCGACAAGCTGCTAGCTGCCGTCCGGTTGTTAACGGTGGTGTCGGTCCAACGCCCGTCCATTTCGCCGTAGTAAAGGTCGGCCGGGAAAGCTCCCCGGTGAACATCCGGGTGGCCGCCGGCCGCGATTTCGCCCGACCGCGCCACCGGCACATGGCCAAACAGCAGCACCGTGCGAACCTCGTCGGGAGCGGCCTCGTAGTTGGCCCGGATCAGCGCCTTGACCGCCGTCACCGCCGCGGTGCGGGCCACGTCGTGCCGGATGACCGTCCAACCATCGCCAACTAGGTCGTCATGGAGTCGGGCCAGTTCAGCCTCCAGCGCCAACGCCTGGGAGCTGTCCACCACGAGCATCACCGTTCCCCGATGCTCAGCGGGCGGAAGGCGGATGCCCGCGCAAAGATAGCCGTAACTGGTCAGGGCGGCGCTGGCCGCGGCGGCGATCGTCGAAGTCCGACGGACTTGGTATTCGTATTTTGTCCCCACCGAAACGGCGGTGTCCGTCCAGGTTGTGGCCGTGCGCGCGACGGCGACAGCCGGTCCCCAGCCGGTCTCCGTGCGGACCTTGCGCGAAATGTGGTAGCCCGTGGCCTTTGCCTCAGCCGGCCAGGACAGCACGATGGCGGGCGGGCTCTCCGTTACGGTCGCCTCGACGAAGACGTTGTAGTCTTTCGAGGTGGCTGCCCCGACCCGGGTTAAGAGCAGACCGGCCGCGAGGCACCACATGAGTATCAGGATCCGCTCGCCCAGAAAGGTGCCGGACGCTGGCCGGCGTGCGCGCTCGCAGGTTCGGGTTGCCCTTGAGCAACGAAGATCTACCGCGAGCGCCAGGGTCATGGGTCAGCCTTAACCGCCGCCTCCATCCGAAGCAAACTGCATCCCGCCCAACGATCATTCCCGATTTCAAACCGCTGTGACTCAAAATGAGAGCGCCGGTTGGGCTGGGTCTTTCTGCGTCGACGAACCGGCGATTCACTGGATCGAGTTTTTCGCTGAGGTCACAGCCACGCAGCCCCCTCCGGGCCTTGGTGATTCTTTCCCGAGTCACCCTGCGGACGACCCGTTGGCCCCGCAATAATTCGTCGGGACCCGCATCGCAGTTCCAGCGCGGTGGCCGCCCAGTGACCCGGTCAATTTGACAGTTTGGGATCGACTTGGATACGGTTCGTAGAGATGGGTCATGTCGCCTGCTACAGCAGCTCGTTCGTTAAGTCGAAAGGGAGCTGCGACACCACTCGCAAGGCGGCGTGGATTGCGCAGTCGCTGGCCCAAACTCCCATCCCGGGCCTTGAGGTGACCGAGCCCTTGCCCTTGCCCTTGAAGGACGCCGCCAAGGTCCATTCAACGACCTATCTCGACGCGCTGGAAACCGGAACCCCGACGGAGTTGGCCCTGTCCCCCGAACTGGCTTGGGATCAGGACACCTTGGCCCGCGCCCTGAGCACGTGTGGCGGAATGGTAGGCGCCGGAGAGCGGGCCCTGAAGCTGGGGGTCGCTGGCTGCCTCGCCAGTGGCTTCCACCACGCCAAACGCGACCGCGGGCAAGGCTTCTGCACGCTCAACGGGTTGGCGATCGCGGCCCGGGTTCTGGCCGAGCAAACCCGTAAGCACGTCCTGATCTTGGATCTGGACGCCCATTGCGGCGGCGGCACGCATGGGCTCATCAAAGATCACCCCCTCCTGTGGCAGATTGACGTCAGCGTGGATCGTTATGACGAATACAACCCCGGGGACCGCTGCCAGTTTAAGGTCGTCCGCGAGGCGAGGCAGTATCTGCGCTCCACTTGGAGCTGCCTGCAGCAGGCGGAAGCGGAATGGCCCTTGTTTTCGCTCTGCCTCTACAACGCCGGCATGGACGTGCATCAGGACTGCCAGATTGGCGGCTTGGAGGGCATGGATGAGTTCATCCTCACGCTCCGCGAAGAGATGGTTTTCCAATGGTGCAAGGAACGGGGAACCCCCATCGCCTACACGATGGCCGGGGGCTACACCGGTGGGAAAATGTCCCGGAGGAAGCTGGTGGACTTACACCGACTGACGCTGGCCACCGCCAACGCCAGCGCCTGATTCAAACCGCGCCTGCGCCAAACCAAAATCCTGCCCCAAGGAATTGCCTGCCAATTTCCTAAAACCCTGGCCACTAATTTCTCATTAATATCTCCGCCACTAATACCCAAAGATTTCACATCCGGAAATTATTTCCAAGCATTTCGCTCATCTGGATGTATAGCTTAAATTTAGAAATTCTAGAAATCCAAGCTGACATGATTGAAAAGGAAGAAAAAGTGAGTTGAGGCCTGAGTGTGAAAAGCGTGTTGTTGTGATAAACGCTTTTCGCGACCAGATTTTTTCCAACGAGAATGAAGGATTCACTTCCATGCGGAACAGCAACCCCAAGAATCCGGCTTGTTTGGGATCAAGTAAACTTTTCTGTCAGTAATAAACTGAAAAATATAGCCCCGGTGCTCGTCAATCTGAGTGGAGCGGCAACTTCAGGTGAACTCTTCGCCTTGATGGGAC
>CAIJLV010000105.1 GCA_903821635.1 uncultured Verrucomicrobiota bacterium
CAGCGATGGGCGACGCCCATGGAGTTGGCCTGCTCCTTGAGGTTGGTGTATTGGCCGCCCGGCATCTCGTGGAGATACACTTCGGCGGAACCGGTTTTGGGCGCGGTATCGAACGGGGCGTAGAACTCGCGGACCTTTTCCCAGTAGTCGGAAAATTCGTTCAGCGCCTCAAGGTCGAGCTTGGTATCGCGCGGGGTGTGCTGGAGCGCCGCGACGATGGAATTGAGGTTTGGCTGAGAGGTGCTGCCGCTCATGCTGGCGAGGGCGAGATCCACGATGTCCACGCCGCCGTCACTGGCGCGCAGGACGCTGGCGGAATTGATGCCGCTGGTATCGTGGGTGTGGAAATGCACCGGGATGCCGATTTCGTCCTTGAGCGCCTTCACCAGCTTCTGCGCGGCGTAGGGGCGACAGAGGCCGGCCATGTCCTTGATGGCGAGGAGGTGTGCCCCCATGCGTTCCAGCTCCTGGGCGAGCTTCACGTAATACTTCAGCGAGAACTTGTCGCGGCGCTCGTCGAGGATGTCGCCGGTGTAGCAGAGCGTGCCTTCGCAGAGGGCGTGGGTTTCCTGCACAGCCTCCATCGCGGCCCGCAGATTCGGCAGGTAATTGAGCGAGTCGAAGATGCGGAAAATGTCCATGCCCGACGCCGCAGCGTGTTTGACGAAGCCGGCGACCACGTTGTCCGGATAATTGGAGTAACCGACGGCATTCGAGCCGCGGAAGAGCATCTGAAAGCAGATGTTGGGGATTTTGGTGCGGAGTTGGTGGAGGCGTTCCCACGGATCTTCGCTAAGGAAACGCATCGCGGTGTCGAAGGTGGCGCCGCCCCACATTTCGAGTGAAAAGAGCCCCGTCTTGGCGTCGCCGAGCCGGCGGGCCAGGGTGTCGGCACAGGCCAACATGTCGTAGCTGCGCACGCGGGTGGCCATGAGGGATTGGTGCGCGTCGCGAAAGGTCGTGTCCGTGATCAGCAGGCGCTTTTGCTTGAGCGTCCACTCGGCAAATTTCTTCGGCCCGAGTTCGAGCAGCAGGTCACGGGTGCCGGTCGGCAACGGGGCCGCCAAGGGGGTGGCGTCAAAGCCGGGCACCACGGGTGGCTCAAACGCCTTAGCCGGCTTGTAGCCTTTGGCGTGTGGGTTGCCGTTCACAATCACGTTGCCGAGGAAGTTCAGCAGCTTGGTCGCGCGATCTTTGCGCGTCTTGAACGTGAACAACTCGGGCGACGTGTCGATCAGCGTGGTGGTCGCTTGGCCAGCTTGGAACTGCTCGTGGCGGATGACGTTTTCGAGGAACGGGATGTTCGTCTTTACACCGCGGATGCGGAACTCGCGCAGGGCCCGATCCATCCGGTCCATGGCGATCTCGTAGGTCTGGCCCGAGGCGATGACCTTCACGAGCATCGAATCGTAGAAGGGCGTGATGACGGAACCGGAGTAACCCATGCCGCCGTCGAGCCGGATGCCGAAGCCGCCGGGCGAGCGGTAGGCCAAGATTTTGCCGTAGTCGGGCGTGAACTTGTTTTCCGGATCCTCCGTCGTCACGCGGCACTGGATCGCGTAGCCGTTGCGCGGCACTTGGTTTTGCACGGGCATGCCGACCTCCTTGGAGTGGAGGGCGTGCCCTTGGGCGATGAGCACTTGCGCCCGCACGAGGTCGAGCCCGGTGATCACTTCGGTGACCGTGTGTTCGACCTGGATGCGCGGGTTCATCTCGATGAAGAACCAAGCGTGGGCCTCCAGGTCGTAGAGGAATTCCACCGTGCCGGCGTTGTCGTAACGGATCTCCCGGGCGAGTCGGGCGGCGGCGTCGCAGAGTTCCTTGATGACGTGCTCCGGCAGGCCGAAAGAAGGCGCGACCTCGACCACTTTTTGGTGCCGGCGCTGCACGGAGCAATCGCGCTCGTAGAGGTGAATGACGTTGCCGTGCTGGTCGCCGAGGATCTGCACCTCGATGTGTTTGGCGTGCGGAATGTATTTTTCGAGGAACACCGCCGGATTGCCAAAAGCGCGCCCGGCTTCGCCCTGAGCTTCGTCGAGCAACGTGGCCAGCTCACTTTCCCGCCGCACCACGCGCATGCCCCGGCCGCCGCCGCCGAAGGCCGCCTTGATGATCAGCGGGAAGCCGATGGCCTTGGCCGCCTTCAGCGCCGCGTCGCGGTCGGCGATGGGGTCATCCGTGCCGGGCAGGGTGGGCACGCCAATGCGCTGGGCGACGGCGCGCGCCGCCGTCTTGTCCCCCATCATGTCGAGGATCTCCGGGCGCGGCCCCACGAAGACAATGCCGGCGCGGGCGCAAGCGCGGGCAAATTCGGGATTCTCGCTCAAGAAGCCGTAGCCGGGGTGAATCGCGTCCACGCCCTTCTCCTTGGCGGTGGCGACGATGCTCTCGATGTCGAGGTAGGCGGCGACCGGTCCCTTGCCTTGGCCGATCAGGTAGGACTCGTCCGCCTTGAAGCGGTGGATGCAAAAGCGGTCTTCCTGGGCGAAGACGGCCACGGTGCGCAGGCCGAGTTCAGTGCCGGCGCGGAAGATGCGAACCGCGATCTCGGAACGGTTCGCGGCCATGAGCTTCTTGAACTCGCGGCGGGCGGGTGATTCGGGAGCAACCGGGGGAGCGGACTTGCGGTTCGGCATAAGCGACGGACGGAGTGTTACGAACCGTCGGCCACTTGGGGAGGGGAAATTAGGCGGGGTTGGCCTGTCGGGGACAAACCGGGACCGGCAGTTCGCCACCGGCGTCGGCTGGGGGCGGGTTCAGGGCCGCCAAGCGGTGTTCCGGCGCGCTGAAAAACCGTTGCCCCGGCCGGTAATGGATGTAGGCGGAGTGCGCTCGGCGAAAATTCCAAATTGCCGGCCAGCGACGGGCCAGTTCCCGCAGCGCCGCAAAGTCGCCGAGCACGAAGCGCCAGCGGCCCTTGGCCACGTTGTTGAGCAAGACCGCCGGCCAAGCCAAAAGGGCAGCGGGAATCGCCCACCACGAAAAATACTTCAGCGCGATCGCCGTTAGATTCGCCCGCTGGGAGACGTAGCGCCGCCGACTAACGGAGATGTTCAGGCGCGTCAACGTCTGGGCGTTGGAGGCGTTGACCGCGTGGTAAACCTTGGCCCCGGGAACCTGGACGGTTTTCCAGCCGCGCTGCCAAGCCCGCAGGAAGAGGTCGATGTCCTCGTGGTCGAGGAAGAAACTTCCGTCCCACCCGCCTAATTCGCGATACACCTCCCGGTGGATCAGCAACGCCCCGGCACACGGGAAGGGCACTAGGGCGCCGGCCGGCAAGGGGACGGCAAAGTCGGCGGCGAAGCGTGGGTGAGGGGAATTGATCGCCCAGCAGGTGGGCCGAAACTGGGTGCCGCCGTGGATCCATTCCGCGCCGTCATAGGTCCATTGCCACGGGTCGGCCGAGCCGATCCGGCGGTCTAAATCGAGGTGGCTCGCCAGCAACCGCAGGCAGTCTGGGTCGAACCACATGTCCTCGTTGCAGAAGAAATAAAGTTCTCCGGCCGCCACTTGGCTGCCGGCGTGATAGCCCGCCACCAAGCCGGTCTCGGGTGGTTCGCTGATCACCTTCACGGCGGGGAAGCCCGCGAGGATCGCCGCGGAGGCATCGGTGCTGTGGCGATCGACGACGATGATTTCCGTCGTCACCGCGCGTTGCGCCAGAAGCGTCTCTAGCAACCGCGGCAGAAACCGGGCGCCGTTGAAATTGGAGACGATGACGGAAATCAGCGGCATGGAGGAAAAGCGAGGTCGGAGGCTGGACTGGATTTCACCCGTCGTCACTGGGGAACCCTACCGATCCTTGGTTAGGGGAGCGACCTAACGATCAGTTCGACGGTCTTTTCGAGACTCCCTTGATTTTGCCGCACCACGGCTTGGCCCCGTTGGCCCAGGGCGGCGCGGGCGGCGGGATCGGCGAGCAATTCCTCCACCACCCGGCCCAATTCCGCCTCGTCGCCTACTTGGCGGGCGCCGTGCTGGGCCAGAAATTGGGGCACGATTTGGGGAAAATTCTCCATGTGGGGGCCAAATACCACCGGCTTGCCCAGCGCTGCGGGTTCGATCGGATTTTGGCCCCCTTCGGCGGTGAGGGATTTGCCGATGAACACGACGTCGGCCCGTTCGTAGAAGAAGCGCAGTTCGCCGGTGGTATTGACCACGAGGCATTCCAGTTCGCCCGGTTCCCGCTGCAGGTTTTGGGTCAATTCACTGCGGAACATGAAGTTGACGCCGTGCGCGGTGAGTTCGCGGCCGATTTCGCGACCGCGTTCCTGGTGCCGGGGAACGATCACGGTGAACAGGTTGGGAAACCGGACCCGCAGCCGGCGGGTCAGTTGGGCGAGGATCAATTCCTCACCGGCGTGCGTGCTGCCGCCGACCAACACTAGGGCATTGGGACCCACGCCCACTTGCCGGAGGATGGCGGCCACGTCGAGTCGGGCGGGGCCCTGGGCTTGGGCGGTGTCGAATTTCAGGCTGCCCATGACTTCGATCGCCTCGGGGCGCACCCCGAGTTCCGCCATGCGCCGGGCGTCGGTGTCGTTCTGCACGCCCACTCCGGTGAAGCCGGCGAACAATTGGCGAAAGATAAAGCCGGCCCGCCGATAGCCGCGGAAAGACCGTTCGGAAATCCGGGCATTGATCAAGAAGGTGGGGATTCTCCGCTTTTGCAGCGTCCACAGCATGTTCGGCCACAGCTCTGCCTCGACAAAGATCATCACCTGCGGATGGATCGAGCCCACGGCCCGCTGCACGCATTTCCGTCGGTCGATCGGGTAGTAAATCTTGCTGACGTGGGCGGGTAACCGCCTTTCCAGCTCCGCCCGGCCGGTCGTGGTGGTGGTCGAGACCACCAGTTTGTGGTCGGGCAGCCGGGCTTCGAGCGCCCGGACCAATTCCGCGGCCAAGCCGACTTCGCCGACGCTGACGGCGTGCACCCAGATGACCTGGCGATTCGTCAGCGCCATTTTCAACCGGCCGTCGTATTGGCCGAACCGCTCGTTGAAGCCGGTGCGCCATTGCCCGCGGCGCTGCATCCGCAAGAAATAATACGGCGCGCTCAGCACGAAGCCGAGGTTGAAGAGGATGTTGTAGAGAAACCGCATGTCCGGGGCGAAACTTGTTCGCGGGCGGGACGTTACCGAAGGTTTTCCGCACGAAAAGCATTCTTCGCCGGGACGGGCAAAAAGGTGGCGGCGAGGGGGGCGGAAGCTCGCTTTTTCCCGCCGGCTTGGGCCACCGTGCCGCGGTTTACATGTCAGGCCCTGTTTCCCTGTCGCGGCTGGACCACACGCGGCTGCCAGATCGGCGGCGTTTTTTGAGCGTGGCCAAGGTGCTTTACCGGCACGACGCCCACTGGGTGGCGCCCCTCGATTCCGAGCTGCACCGCGTGCTCGGGCCGGCGAATCCGTTTTTCCAGCACGCCCGGACCCAATTGTGGGTGGCCTCCCGGGCGGGGCGGGACGTGGGGCGGATCGCCGCGTTTGTGGACGCGGCGCACAACACCGTTCAAGGCGCACGGACGGCGCACTTTGGCTTTCTCGAAAGCGAGGCGGATTCGGCCATCACGGGCGCCCTATTCCAAGCGGCGTTGGCGTGGGCCAAGGCCGCCGGCATGAATCGGGTCGTGGGCCCGATGAACCCGTCGATCAATGACGAATGCGGGCTGCTGGTCGCCGGGTTTGACCGGCCGCCGGTCCTGATGATGACCTACAATCCGCCCTATTTGCCGGCCTTGGTCGAGGCGGCGGGTTTCACCAAGGAAAAGGACCTGCTCGCCTTCCACATCGACTTGGCCGCGGCGCCCCAAGAACGGTTGGACCGCCTCGCCGCCGGTTTTCGGCGGCGGCAACCCCGGCTCACCGTGCGCCCGATTACGAAGGCTTCACTCCGGGCCGATGTGCCCCAACTCAAGCGCATTTACAACGAAGCGTGGGAACGAAACTGGGGGGCCGTGCCGCTCTCGGAGGGTGAAATCAACCTGCTGGCGGAGCGCCTGAAGCCCCTCTTGGTGGACGGGTTGGTCTGGCTTGCCGAACAAGGCGGCGAGGTGGCCGGTTTTCTCCTCGCGTTGCCCGACGCGAACGAAGTGCTTCACCCCCTGCGCGGGCGCCTGCTCTCGCCGGGCCTCGGGCGCGCCCTGCCGTATCTGCTCGGCTGGCGGCAGCCACGGCTGTTTCGGTTGATGGCCTTGGGCACCCGGGTGGAATTTCGCCAACGCGGCTTGGAGGCGATGATGTTTGCCGAGACTTTGCGGAAGGCGCGCCAACTGGGGTTCGTGGGGTGTGAAGCCTCTTGGATTCTCGAAGACAACGAACCGGTAATCCGGCTGCTCGGCGCTTTTTCCGCGCGCGCTTACAAGACCTACCGGATTTATGCCCGGGCGTTGAACTGATCGGCGCCGGGAAAGCAGACGGGCGAAGGCGGCGGTCGGTCGCCCTTCACGGGGCGTTTGCGCTCGGCGCCGAGCCGATTTCCCGCCACCCCCACCGATGATACGCCGCGTTGGCGAGTGGGAAGAGGACGGCGGCCGTCACCCAACCGGCCAGCACGTCCACCCCGTAGTGGGCGCGGGTGTAAACCGTGGACCCACAGATCAACAGGGCCAACCCCAGATGTAGCCAGCGGATCGCCGGGACATAACGCCACGAAAACCAAGCCGTAATCAGCGCCAGGGCCACATGACTGCTGGGAAAAGCGGCGCCAGGAATTTCCACGTGCCGTTCGATCAGGTCGAGGGCGCGGTAGCACCAGCCACCCTCGACGCCTGGCGGCACCGGCCGGGGAGCGCGGCCATATAGTTCAAAGAACAGCCCGCGCTCCGCCGTATCCGCATAGAAAAGGCGGGGCCCGGCGGCCGGCACAAAAAGGTAGGTGGCGTAGCAAACGTAGAACACCAGCGCGACCACCGTGACGAAGTGACCGAAGGCGCGCCGATCCCGCAGAGCCAACCAGCAGCCGACCCCGCCGATCATCAGGTAAAAGCTCAGATACGATAGGTGCAGCACTTCGCTCACGACCAGCGAGGGGAAGGTGGGCAAAAAGGCTTCCGCCACTTGCCGGCCGAAGAGGGCCTGATCGGCGCGCATGAGCCACGGATCGAGGCGCGGGAATCCGAGCATTCGGTTGATCGGCAGGATTTCCATGTAGAAAGCACCGAAGAGCAGGATGGGATAAAAATCCCGGACCCACTGCCGCCCGCGCGGCGTCGTGGGCGCGGAATTGAAGTGGATCAGGGCATGCACTAGGCCGAGCGCGAGGGCGTGCAGTCCGGCCCAAAGCCACCCGTGATTGCCGCGCCCAAGCAGCACCACGCACGCCACGAACAGCAGGTAACCCTGGGTGGCGAAATCCACCAAACGGTAACGGTTCAGTGACAGCACGGCGCGGGAGAAAGCCGCTCCGGCCCAGACAAAGCAAGCCGGCAACTGCGGCCGACCTAGCCAACCCGGTCCGCACCAATTGTGGGCGTGTCGTGGCCAATCTTTGGGTGGCGGTAGCGGCTGCTAGCGGGTGCCATGGCGGGGCCATGGTTGACCAATCACTTTCTTCCACTACCGCGCCGGCGGCGCCGGGTGCGGGTAGCTTTGGGGATCAGGTGCGCGTCGGGACGACCGTCCGGATTCGCCGGTTGGTGGCGGCTCCCATCGGCCGCCAGCGCTGGCGGGAACTCGGCTTCAGGGAAGACTCGTGGGTCCGGGTGGTGGCGAAATCCGCCCGCCTGATTTGCCAAGTCGGCAAGGTGCGCTTGGCCCTGAGCAACGCCCTCGCGGCCCAGATGCTCGTGGAGTCGCTACCCGTCTCGGCGGGTCGACGGTGAAAGGGCTCCGCGCCATTTTGGGATTGGTCGCCGGCTTGGTTTTGGCGGGTGACCTGTCCCCGGCGCCGCGCCCGGCCATGCCCGCGCGGGTCGGACCAGATGACGCGCTGGTGCCGGAGGGGCGGTTTGTTTTTGAACGCAATTGCCTCGTATGCCACGGCAAATGGGGCGATGGCCGCGGTGAGATGGCCACGGGCATGGTGCCTCGGCCGCGTAAATTCACGGCGGGCACCTTCAAGTTTCGGTCCACGCCGTCGGGTTCGCTGCCGACCGACACCGATCTGGCCCGCACCATTCGTGGCGGGCTGTTCGGGACCTCGATGCCGACCTTTCAGCACCTGTCGGACCGGGAGGTGAAGGCGGTCATTGAATACGTGAAGACGTTTTCCCGGAAATGGACCGCCCCGGAGAATTACGCGGCGCCGCTGTCCCTGCCGCAACCGCCGGCGTGGCTGAGCGACGCGGCGGCCCGGCCTCAGCACGCGCGGGCGGGACGGCTCGTTTTTCTCGCCAACTGCGCGCCCTGTCATGGCTCAGAGGGGCGTGGGCACGGGCCCGCCGCCGAAAATTTGGAGGATGACTGGGGACAACCCGCGTTGCCGGCCGATCTCAGTCGGCCTTCGACCAAGAGTGGGCCGGAACCACGCGATCTTTATCGCGTGCTGGTCACCGGGTTGAACGGCACCCCGATGCCGAGTTTCCTGGAATCAACGACCGAAGCGCAGCGTTGGGAATTGGTGGCCTACCTGCTATCGCTGCGGGCTGGGGAGGGCGGACTTTGAAGACAGTGCGGCTGAAATTCGCCCGAGGGGTTGTGGTTTTTCGGGATTCGCACTTGTGCTGGGAAGTGAGTCCGCTTCCATCGTGACCCGTTATGCTGCCGCCAGTAGTGATTTTCTCGGATTTGCTTCCGCCCAAGCGAGGCGGGCTCGCCGACCACACGGCCGCACTCGCGACGCATCTGCACGAAGCGGGGCATCAGGTCACGGTCATCTGTTCCGTCGGAGTCGGGGGCAACGCGGCTTACACGGTTCGCCCGGTCATGGACGATTGGCGGGACGTCGCGCTGCTGGCGGCTGAACTTTCCGCGATTCCCGCCGACGCCATCCTGCTCTGGCAATACGTGCCCCACATGTATGGGCACGGCGGGGTGAACTCGCAGTTGCCCAACTTCATGGGCTGGCTCCATCGCATGGGGCGCCGGCAGGTGGTTTTAGCCCACGAAATCGCCGCGGATTACTCGTGGCACCCGGGACACTTCTGGTTTGCTTGGAATCATCGGCGGCAGTGGAACAAGATCCTGCGTTTCGCCGACGTGATTCCCATCTCCACCAGTCGTTGGGTGGAAGACTGGTCGGTCCGGCGGCCGGCCGTGGCCAAGAAGTTTTTCACCCTGCCCTCGCCTTCCAGCATCCCACGTGTGGTGTTGCCGGCGTCGGACCGGCTGCAATGGCGGCGCGAACAGCGCTTGCCAGAGAACGCCAAGGTGATCGCCTACTTCGGCACCTACAGCGCGGCCAAGGGCATTCCGTGGGTGATCGACGGCTGGCGGTATTCGCTCCGGCCGAATCAACCGGTGGCCTTCACCCTCATCGGCGCGGCGCCCGAATTGCCGCTGGCTTCGGATCTGCGCGCGCTTTACCGGCCGCTCGGCTACGTCAAAGCCCATGAAGTCTCCCGCGCGTTACACGCCGCCGACGTTGTGGCCTTGCCGTTCATTGACGGCGTGAGCGAACGGCGCACCACGGTGATGGCCGCCCTGGATCACGGCGTCGCGGTCGCCACGACGACGGGGCACAACACTGGCAAAGCGCTGGCCCAGGCGGATTGGTTGGCCCAAGTCCACGTCGCGGATCGCAACGGCTACATCCGGCTGATGCAGGAACTCGTCCACCTCGACGAAAAGCGGAACACCCTGGCCGCCGCCGGCAAGGCGCAGCACGAGCGAGAGTTTTCGTGGCCCGTGGTGGTGAAACGGTTGCAGGACCGAATGCTGGCGTGACGCGGTCCGCGGTGGCCGTCAGTCCCGGGCCGGGGTGAAGATCGAATGGGGGGCGGTGCGGCGCAACTCGACGTGACTGTCGGCGAACGCCAAGTTGGCGCGGAATTTTCCCCGTTTGATGCCGGTGGTGACGCCATGCTGCTCGGCCGCTTCGGAACTTTTCTCAGACCCGCCGCTATGGCGGTAGCAGACGTTGCCGGTGCCGTTCACCAAGACGGCCTCCTTGGTATCCGGGTAGAGGCATGCGTCCCAACCGTCGGTGTCGCCAAAGAGAACGGTGCCGACCGGGTCTTCCAAGTGCCGCAGGGACAGGTCGCGGCGACCGTTGTTGAGCAGTCCGTTTTGGCCGTAGGCGAGATACCCCCAAAAGCCCCCGGCCCGGAGCGCGGCGCCCAGTTTCTCGTCGGGTTTCGCCTTCTGCACGCTGGCGGGACAAATAAATACCCCTTGGCCCGCGGTCTTCGCGGTGCGTCCGAGATACGGTTGCAACTGCCGATACCAAATCGGCGCTGGTTCGCCCCGCGCCTGGGCTTGGGTGACCCAAGCCGCGTCGGGCCAGCCGATGGGCAGCGTCTTCTGTTCGTCGTCATACATGATCGTCGCCGTGATCAGTTGGCGCAGGTTGCTCTGGCAGGCGGTGGCTCGGGCCTTGTCGCGGGCTTTGCCCAGGGCGGGCAACAGCAGGCCGGCCAACACGGCGATGATGGCGATGACGACCAGCAGTTCGATCAGGGTAAAGCCCGCGGGGGCATTTCGCCGGGCAGGCGGGTGAACCATGGGGCGAAGCTTTGCCCGCTCGGGGGCGGCGCGCCACTTCAACCTTGGGCTTGGGTCACCGTTGCTCGCCGCCGGCCTCGGCGGTAGCTTCGCCGCTGGATGAAGCAATTGTTCGATGAACTTCCCGCCGTCCTCGCTGACTTGCGCAACGGGCGCATGGTGATCGTGGTGGACGACGCCGACCGCGAAAACGAAGGCGACCTAGTGATGGCTGCCGACAAGATCACGCCCGAAGCCGTGAACTTTATGGCCAAATTTGGGCGCGGCCTGATCTGCGTGCCGACGACCGACGAGCGTCTGCGCCAGCTCGGGGTCGAGGAAATGGTTTCACAGAACCGGGAATCCTTTCAGACCGCCTTTCAGGTCACCGTGGATGCCGCCCATGGCATCACCACCGGCATCAGCGCCGCCGACCGCGCCAAGACCATCCAGATCATGGCGGATCCGCGGTCCTCGGCCGATGACCTGAAGAAACCGGGCCACATCTTTCCGCTGCGGGCCAAGGCCGGGGGAGTGCTTCAGCGCGCGGGGCACACCGAGGCTGGGGTGGACTTGGCCCGGCTCGCCGGTTGCCGGCCCGTGGGCGTGATCTGCGAGATCATGAACGACGACGGCTCCATGGCCCGGTTGCCGGAGTTGCGTCGCTTCGCCAAAAAGCACCACCTCAAACTCTGTTCCATCGAGCAGCTCATCGCGTTCCGGCGGGCCTCGGAGAAGTTGGTTGAACGCATCGAGTCCATCCAGATGCCGACCGACTACGGGGACTTCATCCTGCACCTCTATCAGTCCAAGGTGGATGGCAACCACCACCTCGCGCTCGTGAAGGGCGACGTGCGTGGGCAGGAAGGCGTCTTGGTGCGAGTGCACAGTGAATGCCTGACTGGCGATGTATTTGGTTCCCGCCGCTGCGATTGTGGCCCGCAGTTGCAGGCGGCGATGAAGCAGATCGAACAGGCCGGGGCCGGGGTCATTCTCTACATGCGACAGGAAGGTCGGGGCATTGGTCTGCCCGCCAAGGTCCAAGCCTACAAACTTCAGGAACGCGGCCTCGATACGGTCGAGGCAAACCTGAAACTCGGCTTCCCCATGGACCTGCGCGACTACGGCGTGGGGGCCCAGATGCTCTGCGACCTTGGGTTGAAGAAGATTCGGCTCCTGACCAACAACCCGAAGAAGCTGGTCGGGTTGCAAGGCTACGGCCTCGAAGTCATCGAACAACTGCCGATTCGGGTGAAGGCGAATCCGCACAACGCCAACTACCTCAAGACCAAACGCGAGCGGATGGGACACCTGCTCTGAGCGGGCCGGCGCCGGCGCGCTGGCTGCTTCCCCGCTGGGCAAGAGCCGGGCGGCGTTCCATGCTGGCCGCACGATGAATTTTTCCCGTCGTTCGTTCCTGAAGTCCGCCGCTTCGGTGGCGCCGCTGCTCGCGTGGGAACCGCTGTTGCTGGCGCAAGGATTGGAACGCGCCCACGAAGGGGCGGCGGACGTGATCATCGTCGGGGCCGGCGTGGGTGGCTGTGCGGCAGCTTGGGCGGCGTGTCGGGCGGGACTGCGGGTCATCCTGACCGAGGAGACCGATTGGATCGGCGGCCAGCTCACCGCTCAAGCCGTGCCGCCGGATGAGCATCCGTGGATTGAGAGTTTCGGTTGCACCCGCGGTTACCGGCAATTTCGCGACGGCGTGCGTGCCTATTACCGCGAGCACTATCCCCTGACGGTCGAGGCGCGGGCCAATCCCCGGCTGAATCCCGGCAACGGGCTGGTTTCGCGGCTGTGCCACGAACCGCGCGTGGCGCTCGCCGTCCTGCAACAGATGCTCGCGCCGTTCGTCAGCGGCCGGCAGCTCCGCGTCCTGTTAGACCACGTGCCGGTGAGCGCCGCAGTGGATGGCGACCGCGTGCGCGCCGTGACGCTGCGGGCGCGCAGCGGCCGGACCGTCACGGTGACGGCGCCCTACTTCATCGACGCGACGGAACTCGGTGACCTGCTGCCGCTCACGCAAACGGAGTTCGTCATCGGGGCCGAGGCGCAAAAGGACACGGGCGAACCCCGGGCGGCGGCGACGGCCCAGCCGTTGAACCAGCAGGCCTTCACCTGGTGTTTTGCCGTCGATCATCTCGCGGGGGAAGACCACACGATCGAGCGACCCGCGGAATACGGATTCTGGCGCGATTACGTGCCCACAATGCAACCGGCTTGGGCGGGTAAGCTGCTGAGCTGGGCGATGACCGATCCGATCAAGCTCACGCCGCGCCAAGTCTCCTTCGATCCCACCGGCCCCGGGGCGGGCGGACTCAATCTGTTCAACTACCGGCGCTTGGCCGACCCGGCCAATTTCGTGGCCGGCACGTATCGCAGCGGCCTCTCACTCATCAACTGGCCGCAGAATGACTATTGGCTGGGCCCCCTCCTTGGCGTCAGTCCCGAGGAGGCCGCCCGCCATCTGGCGCGTGGGAAGCAGGTCAGCCTTTCGCTGCTCTACTGGATGCAGACCGAAGCGCCCCGGCCGGACGGTGGCACGGGTTGGAAAGGGCTACGGTTGCGCGAGGATGTGGTGGGCACCACGGACGGTTTGGCGAAGTCGGTTTACGTCCGGGAAGCGCGCCGAATTTTGGCCGAATTCACGGTCACTGAAAACCACATCGGCACCGCCGCCCGGATGCAGGCAACCGGCCTAGCGCGGGAGGCGGTCACCGCCGCGACGTTTACCGATTCAGTCGGTGTGGGTGCGTATCGCATCGACCTCCACCCGAGCACCAGTGGCGACAATTACATCGACATCAGCTCACTACCTTTCCAGATCCCGCTGGGGGGCGCTGCTTCCGCGCCGCATGGAAAACGTGCTCGCGGCCAACAAAAACATCGGCACGACGCACCTTTCGAACGGTTGCTACCGACTGCATCCCGTCGAATGGAACATCGGCGAAGCGGCTGGCTTGCTGGCGGCGCAAGCGGTGGCCACGAAGGAGCCGCCGCGCCAGATCCGGAAGGACTCCCAACGCTTGGCCGACTTCCAACAGGTCCTGCGGCAGCGCGGTTTGGAGCTGGAATGGCCGAAAGTCCGGCCGCTTTGAACTGGTGGCTGGGCGTCAAGACGGGCGTTCGGGACCGCGGTCCGCAGTGTCCGCGAGAAACCGCTGATAAAGGAGCGAGGCAGCCAGCGCGATGACGGCGACGGCGGCGAACGCGATGATGCGGTAGAGTTGGCTCAAGCGCGCGAGGTCGTGGAAGAACAGTTTGAGCACCACCACCCCGAGCAGCGCGAGGCCCGCGTAACGCACGGACTTAACCCGCTTTGCGACCCCGGCGAAGATCAATCCGAGGGCGAAAAGCGACCAAGCAATCGTGTAGGTCAAGTCCCGGGCGAAGTTGCCGGAAAACTCCAAAACCAGGGTGTCGCCGGTGGCGAAGTAATCCGCGATTTCGAGATTCACGAGCCAGAAGGCCAGCGCCGTCCCGAGGGTGTAAAGCAGCGGCAACACATTGCTTCCGAGGACCTTTTCCCGCGGCGGCGCCAGCAGGCGCGCGGCCCCAAACAAAGCCACCGTGACGAGCCCGTAGGTGTAGAGATACCAATTGAAGATCGGAGTGGCCGAATGCGGGTGGTAGCCGAGCACCGCCGGGTTGAAGGCGAGGCGGGCGAAGGCCGCCAGCAAAAGGCCAACCCCGGTTGCGCGTAGGCCGGGATGCGGGAGTCGGTGGAACAGCCAGCACAGCGCCCAGCCTTCCAGCGCCCAGCCGAGAGTGATCCATTGACGGTCGAACTGGACCGGGAAGATCAACGTGACAAAAAACAAACCCACGCCGGCGAACCACGCCAAAGGTGTAAGGCGGCCGGGCGAAGCTTGGGGCAACCGCCGCGCCAGCCACACCAGACCGGCGCCGGCCGGCAGCGCAAACACGGCGGGCACCAAGCCCAGCGGCACGGTGGGGAGCGTCTGTTTGACCACGAGATACGCGAACGGGAAATGCACCACGCCCGCGAGGGCGGCCACGGCCCACGGCAGCCGGCGTTCCGCAAAGTGCCGGGTGAACATAAACGGGAAGACGGTGAAGAGCGCAGCGAAACCCGCGTGCCAACTCAGCGGTCCGGCCGCGCCGAGTTCCGGGCGGAAGGCCGTGACGAGCCACACCCATTGCAGCAGGCCCACAGCGCCCAGGCCAATGGCTGCGAGCGAGGTGAATCCCGTCCCGCGCGCCAAGGCGAGCAGCCCTACACCCAGTCCGGCCGCGACCGCGAAGATGGCGGTGGGATTGGCGGGGTGCAGGCGTTGAACCAGCATGATCAGCAGCAGAAACGGCAGCGAGGCGGACAAGGCGGGGACGGCGGCGCGCAGGCGCGGGTCGGCTGGGCTGGTGCCGGGCGCGGTGAAGCCCAGTCGGCGCGCTGTGAACGCCCCCGCGGCGGCGAGAAAAATGCCGAAGCCCCCGATGACTCCAAGCGATTCCATCGTGTCGGCGAGTTCGTGGACGCTGGAGTTGAGCCACACCCCGGCGAGGGCAAACGTCAGCACGATGACGGCGATCAATCCCAGCAGGGCTCCCGACAGCAGGGCGACCCCGACCGCGAGTGCATCCACCAGCACGATGACCGTCCAGAACCACGGGCCCGACGGCAGTGCCTTCACGAGGGGAATCAGCACCAGCAACAGGGCAAGCGCGGGAAAGAACTGCGCCCAGACCGGCTCGGGGTCGGGGGCGCCCGGACGTAATCGCCGGAGCAGCACCGGGAAGGCGGTATGGAGCAGGGCGAAACCGAAGGTGAGCCCCAGGGCCCAGGGAAGAAGCGCGGATTGGACCTGCATCGACGTCCAGCTTCCCAGAAGCAGGAACAAGGCCCCGCCGCCGAGCGTTTCCAACAGCCGCACCGCGGGTTGGAGCGCGACCAGCGTCAGCAGTGCCAAGTCGGCGGCGAACACGATCAGGAAGACGCGACCTGGCAGGGCGGCGAGTTCTGGCGAACTGACGAGCGCGAAACTCATGCCCAGCGTCGTCAGGGGCAGGAGGGCGGTGGCGGCGAGCTGTAGGCGGTTCAGGCCGTCGCGCCGCCCGAAGAGCGCATAGGCGGCGAGAAACAGGCCGGCAAAGCCCGGGAGAATGAGTTGGAGCACCCCGAGTTTTTCGGGCGTGTAGAATTTCATGAACCAGCCGCCCTGCAGGGCGATCGTGCCGAGCGCTGCGCAGAGCGACAGGTAGTTCCAACGCATGCGCCAAACCACCGCGAGCAACCCGAGGTCGAGGATGGCGAGGTAACCGAAGAGGCCGCCGGGATTGTCTTCGCCGGTGCCGACGAGGATCGGCGTCAGGAAGCCGCCCAACAGTCCCAGCACGGCGATCACCTGCGCCGTCATCCGCACGGCGAGTCCAAAGGCGACCGCGGTCACGCCGGCCATGAGGCTGAAGGTCAAAGCGGGCCCGAAGGCGGCAAAATGATACAGGCTCCGGCAGGCGAAAGTGACGGCATAGAGGATGACGACGCCGGTCGCGGCCAGCGTCTGGGCAGTGACGACATATTCGCGGCGCTTGAGCACGACCCCCACGAACAAGAGCCCGCCGCCGAGGATAAATCCGGCCCCCGCACGCAGGGCTGGGGGAATGAGGTTCTGTTCAAACGAGTATTTGAGACCCAAGGCAGCCGCGAGAAAAAGGGCGAGCCCAGCCAACCAGGCGACCAGTTTGACGCCCACAAACTGTTCCCAATCGAAGGCGGTGGCCGCGGTGGCCAAGGGCGGCGGGGAAGGAGCTCGCTCCGGTTCGGCGGAGGCTTCCAGTTGGGGCAGTAAGGGGCCGGGCGGTGGCAGTGGTTGAGGGACTACTTGGGGCTGATCCGGCAGCCGGGGCGGGACGGGTGGGGGCGGGCTGACTGGCGCCCCGGGCGACTGGGCGGGGGCGATGGTCGGGGAAGTCTGGAGCTGGCTTAGGGCGACTTCGAGGCGGGTTTGTCGCTGTTGCAGTTCGGCGAGGGCCCGGCGGAGCGCGCGTTCCCGGTTAAGCCACCCAGCGACGAGACCTACCAAGGCTAAGAAGAGGAGGGTTGTCATGGTCGGAACCAGTGTGGGTTCGCGACCAAATTGCGCTGCGGTCGGGCCGCTGACAACGGAGGTTATTCCAATGTGAACATCGACTGGTGCGATGGCCGGCGGGCGCCTCGGGCGGGGCAAAAGCGCGGCGCCCTTCGGGCCAGAGGCTGGGAATGGGCTCAACGGAACCGCGACCCAATTAACGGTAAGTTGATGGAGCGGCGGATCAACTTTGGGTTACGCACTGCTCCAACGTCGTCTTGATCCCCGCGGCACTAAATGGTTTTTGGATAACACCCGCGGCCAGGCCCGAGGGCAGCCGGCGGACGACGTCTTCGGAGGAATCGCCGGAGATGAATACAATCGCTTGGCCGGGACTCAGTTTGCGGATTTCTTTGGCCGCGCTGATGCCGTCGAGATTTGGCATGGCGATGTCGAGCATTACGGCGCGAAACGGTTCCGTGGCATCCTCAAACAGGCGCAAGGCTTCTTCGCCATCCGTCGCGACCGTGACCTCGAACTTGAGCATTTGCAGCACGCGGGCGGCGATGAGGCGGACGGCTTCGTCGTCATCAGCCAACAGCACCCGGCGGCATTCGGGCGTCGCCAAGAGGGCGGAATGCGCCTGCGTGGTGGCGAGTTGGTTCGCGATCGGAAAGAGGATGCGCACGCTCAGGTCGCGGCCGGGTAGCTCGGTCACCAGGAGTCCGGCCCCGTGCAGTTCGAGGCTGGGCAACGCCGGCATTAGGGTGGGGGCGATTGGAGCCTCGTTCACGCCGGAGCCGGGTTCGAGGTGGCAGTCCAATTGGAATGTTAAGTGACGGCCTGGAGTCAGGCGGCATTGGGTGCGGTTGCCAGCCAGCGTGGAGGCGTCGAAATTCCGCAGGCCCAAACCCAGGGTCAGGACGGTTGGCTGCTCGACCTTGGAGCCCACCAGCGATTGCGCGACGAAAAGGATCAGCTCAGCCAGCGTGGCGGGATCGACTGCGGCTGGGGGCAGTTCGGGCTCGATATCGAGTTCAAAGGTGACCCGTTCGCCGAGCGCTGCTTTGAGCCGGCCGAGCAGACTGATCACCAGGGCGGTCAGATCATGGGGCTGAAGCAGGAGGGACATGTTGGAGGAACCGGTTCGGAGAGCGACGGGGTTGTGTTCCGGTAAGATGGACTGAACGGACTGAAAACTGTTGATCGTCCTGGGACTGGATTGCGTGACGGTCAGCGCAAAGGAGATTTGGTGTGACATGGCGGTGGAATTTCAATGTTTGATTGTGGGCACCCTCGGTCCAGCAGCGTCTTCGGCGAGGGGCAGAGAAAGCGACGACGGGCGGTCTGTCGTCGCTCTCAGTGGGGCGACTCAGTTAAGTCGGGTGCCCCGTTTATTGACGATCAGGACGAGATCTTGCGCGGTGAGTAATCCGTCTCCAGTGAGATCGCAGACCCGGGTGCTGCCGGTGGGGACACCCCGGTAGGTCCGGCTGATGAGGGCGCCGTAGGTGATGTCGCGATTTTCGACCACGCCATTTTGGTCAATGTCCCCTTGGAGCAAACGGATCGGGAAGGTGACTGTTTGAGCTTCGCTCCAAGTTGCGGAGGTCAAGTTGTCGACCGTGAGACCAAGAGTTTGGAGGTTGGCGACGTTGGCGAGGTTGACGGTTAGCTCTGAGCCCGTGCGGCTTTGGGAAACTAGAGTCGCCGAGCCAGTGACGCTGGCGGTCGCGGTGGCCAACTCTTGGTTGAAGCGGATCACCACAGTCAATTTACCGTCCAGAGCCCGGGGTTCGGTCCGCACCCCGTCCAGATCGATATCCACGGCGCCCGAGCGGGTGAGGCGACGACTTACCGCTGAGACAACTTCGATCGGAGTTCCGGGCTGGGTGGCTTCGATGAACGTGCCGAGGCCGAGATCGTAGTAGGTGCCGCCCGGGGTGGTTTCTTTGAAAACTGGTTTGACGGTGAAGGACAGGCGGGCACCGGCGGCTACCCCGCTGCTTAGGAACTCGGTAGCCGTGGTCGGACGGCCGTCCGGGGCACTGGCGCTCACGGCGTCGCCGGTCACCCGGATCGTGGTGCCGGTGTCGAGGTCGGTCCGGTAAACGTGGTAGCCAGTTTCACCGAGGTTCAGGGCGTTCCATTGGACTAGCAGGCCGTCGGTCGTGGTCGTGGTGCGCAGATTGCTGACGGCGGGACGATGCTGCACCCGGAGGGTGGAGTCGCCCAAGAGGGCGCGATGCACGCTGCGGTCGGAGCTGGTGCGAAGGGTGGAACCGAGGGTGCCGCCGAGGGCGGTGCCGCTAAAATTCCAGAAGGGCCGGTTCACCCAGAAAGAAGCGAGGCCCGTGGAGTCGGCCGGCCCGCCGAGCGCGGAGCGGAGGAGTCCGTTGTTCATGTTCCAGTCGCCGAAGTAGCTGCCGAAGAGGGCGTTGAATACGACCCGGTTGGTTTTGCTCGAAAAGTCGTCACTGGTAGCCACGCCGGAAGCGCTGCTGTAACCGCCGCCGCCACAGCCGAAGCCGAATAGCAGGGGTGCGGTGCCCACGGGGGGGAACCAGTCGCCGGCTTTGGCATTCGATCTACCAACTACCGCGGTGCCGATATTCCAGCCGACCCGGGCGAAGGCTTCGCCGCCGAAATAACCAAAGTTATCATCCACCACCACCTCCCGGCGCACTTCATTGAAGGGCGCGAGGTTGTTGCGATAAGCGTGATTGCGGACCAGATATTGCCGCAGCAACTCGACCTCGGATTTGCCGCCACTGGCGATCCCGGCGAAATCGATGCGGCCGACTTCGAGTTCCAAGGCCGTGGGCGCTTGGGATTGGTCAAATTTTCCGTCACCCACCGTGTTGTTCAAACGGGCGGTGGAGCCGGTCCAGTTCAGCGCCGAGTCGGTCCAGGTTCCGGTCACGTCGGCATAATACATATCGGCGGGCCAAGCACCTTGGTGATCCGTGTGGCCATCCGGCATGATCTTGCCGCTGTAGGGCACCGGCACCCGACCGATCAGCACGACGGCCCGGCTGTTGACCTTGTCGGCATTGTAGAAGTCGGCGACCACTTTCTTGGCGGCCACCAACTCCGCGGTGCGGGCGGCCCCGGCCCCGGCGGTCAGGTTGTCCGGAGCCACAGCCATGCGGGCGATGTCGCGGCGGATGACCACCCAACCGTCGAGCGTCAGGTCATCGGCGTAGTCGGCCAGTTCCGCTTGGAGCGAGGTGGCCACGCTGGCATCCACAAGCAGGAGCACCCGGCCCCGATTTTCGACGAGGGGGAGTTCAGTGCCCGCGTTGAGCAGGGCAAACCGTTGAACCTTGGTGCCGCTCGCTAAGCGGTAGTAGTGCGAAAATTGGTATTCGTAATTTTTGCCGCTCAAGGCCGTGGTGTCGGCATACGTCGTGGCATTCGTCGCCAAAGAGAATTGCTTCGCTGAGCCCCGCCCCGTGGCGAGGATTTCCGTCCGGGTGAGAGTCACGCCCTCGGCGATGCCCGTCACGGCGGGCCAATTCAGCGTGATGACCGGGGTGGTCGCGGAAAGTGTGGTGCGCACATCCGGAGAAACATCCAGCGGGGTTTGGGCGGTGGCGGCGAGTTGCGAGAGGGTCAGCGCCGCGGCGAGGGTTCGCGACCAGCCTGTGGTGGGTTTCCCCGATTCCTTGTTCTTCATAGCGATTAAAGTCTTCTCTCGGGAAGACACATCAGCCAGATGCCAAGGATGGTTATACGGGTGGGGGAACTACCTAATAACCATAGGTGGATGAAAAGGGGCTAAAGCGACGCTTGGGGCGGGCGGGCGAAGACTGATCAAAGGCGCTTACAGGCCTGAATCATTGCGATTTCAAGAGCTGTAGGAACTCGCCAGAAGTTTTCCCGAGGCTGGTTTGGGGCCGTTTGACTCGCACCCAAACTCAGTCGGCAAGGGTAGCCAATTCCTTAAGGAAATTTGACAGATTGGGAATCAATTCCTCGGCCAACACGTCGAGTTCGTGCAGCAACGCCAACCGGCGGGCCGGCGTGGGTTCAAAGCTGGCCTGTTCCAAGCGGTAAACGCTTTCCCGTAACACCTTGAGTCCCAGCATCCCACAACGGCCCTTCAGATTGTGGGCGAGGCGTTTGAACGTCGCCGGTTCGTTGGCGGTGGCTTGGGTGCGGAGCTCCGCCAATTGCGCCGGTAGGTCGCGAATCAGCATTTGCAGGGCGCGAGTGACGGTGGAGCGACCCAAATCCCCCACCAGCGTCTCCAAAGCGGAGCGGTCTTCGGGGTGCAACATGATGGGGATTTCCGACAAGTGGCGGTGGGCCGGAATCAGCCTTCCGACGTGGCGGACTGGGCTTCGCGAAATATCTGCACGGCGGCGAGGCGGGTCTCGACGTCGAGCTTCTTGAGGATGCGTTTGTTGTAGAGGTAAACCGTATTGATGCTGAGCCCGAGTTTTTCCGCGACGGCCTTGCAGGCCAACCCGTCGGCGGTCAAGGCCAGCACCCGATTTTCCTGGGCCGTCAGTTTTTCCAACCGCGCCCGGTTGGGGCCTTGCGATTGCACCCGGCCGATCAGGGTGCGCGTGACCGCCGCCGATAAGGCCGGTTCGCCCGCCATGGCTCGTTGGATGCGGTCGAGCACGAACGGAAGTTTCTCCGACTTGAGCAAGTAGCCGTGGGCGCCTTCTTGCAGGGCTCGCTCGATCATCTTCGACTCTTCACTGCTGGTGTAGGCGATGATGAGGCTGGCATTGCGACTCTTGGCGAGGCGCCGGATGCAGTGAAGACCAGAGTCACCCTGCAAATACAAGTCGATCAAAGCCACATCGACATGCCGGCGAGCCAAGGGTCCAAAGGCGGATTTTGCGTCTTGGAAGGTCAAAACATGGGCAAACCGACCTTTCTCCGTAAAAAAACTGCTCACCATCTCGCAGATCATGGGGTCGTCATCCACGATGGCGATGGAGAGGTCGCTCAAGTGCAGCAAGCTAGATTTCTGCGGGTTATCCATGCGGTATAAAAAGATTTCAGGCGCCTTGGGCATTGCTGCAAGAGCTTGATCTCAGAGATTTATAGCCCAGCCCCAGCGCGAGGGAAAAGAAAACCTCGGGGGGGCACTCGAATAGATGGGTGGGGGAGGAGTTCCCCGCTGAAGCCCAGTGCCGCTGCCGTTTGGGACAACAATGCCCGTCAGGCCTCGATCGTCCGCGGGGAGCGAGTCACAAAGCGGCCGGCAGTGACCATGCCAATGCCAACTGCCAAAACCAGCTTCGCATTGCTTTCCAAGTCGCTGACTCGGGTGTGCCGTCCGCCGTCCGGATTCATCCCGAGAACCAACAGCGTCATGACGCCGATCACGAGCGCGCCCCGAACCCAGCCGGCCGATTTCCCGGCTTGGCGGCGGGGCAATGCTGACGCCATCAGATACTGGTTCATCGAGCTGCTCGTTGCGTTTGTCATAACAAGCCAAAGTTAAACTGGTTTTCCGCTTACCCGCCCAGATGCCAAACATGGTTACTTTCTGTCGGCCGCCCGATTACGGCCGAGCGGGCTATCGGATCGACCGCCCGCCAGCTTAAGGCGCTCCGCACGGGTGCGCCGCCGGCGCGGAACCGGGTTGCCCGGTGGCGCGGAGCGGAACGGAAAATCAACCAGCGGATTAGCGGTGGTGCCGCGGCTTTTCTTTGGCGAATCCCAGCGTCAGACTTGGCCCGTGCCGACCCTCCGTCCTTGGCTGTTCGTGTGGCTGTTCCTCGCGGTCGGAATTCCGCGAGGCACGGCCCATCCGTTTCTTCAGAACTCCTGGTGGGTGCTGGTGGAGACCAACCGCTTGGCGATGCGGGTGAGTGCCACGCTTCGCGAACTGGCGGTCGTGCAGCACCTCGACACGAACCGGGCCCCGGCGCTCGACGTCCTCACCGGGGCGCTGGAAAAACATGGCGATTACCTGCTCCAAGCGCTCCAGGTGCAGGGCGATGGCCAGCCGCTGGCGGGCGAAGTCTTGGACTCCCAATTGGTGACGGACGGGGCCGAAAGCAGCCCGACCGACGCGGCCCTCTACTTGGATCAGGCGCACGCCGCCTTTGATTTGGAATTTCGTTTCACTACGAATGGGCCGCCGCGGGAGATCACCCTCGGTCACGCGACCCTTCAGGGGCAAAACTACGCCCCCGGCGTGCCCTGGGATGTCACCTACGCCCTGCTCGTAAAAGGGGCCGATCGCCAGGAGCTCGCCGCCGGCCTCGTCCGCATGGATTTGCCATTTGCGTTGGCGTTGCCTGAGGTGGCCGCGCCGGGCACCAATCCCGCCCCCGCCGTCCCGCCGCCCAGTTCGCCCGCCAAACGCCGGACAGAATTCGGCCCGGTGACGGGCGCTCCCCCCTTTGCCGCCTACCTCAAGTTAGGGCTGCACCATATCCTCAGCGGCTGGGATCACCTGTTGTTTCTTGCCGCCTTGGCGTTGGCCGCACGGCGGCTCGTGGAGCTCTTCAAACTCATCGGGATCTTCACGGTGGCGCATTCCCTGACCATCACGTTTTCCGCGCTGAACTGGGTGCGGTTACCGCCGTGGCTGGTGGAGCCGGTCATCGCGGGCAGCATCGTGTTCGTGGCGGCGCAGAATCTCTTCGCGCCCCAAGCGGCCCGGGCGCCCAGCCGGCTGGCGGTCGCGTTTGGCTTTGGGTTGGTGCACGGGCTGGGTTTTGCCGGTGGCCTGAACGAAAGCCTCGGCGCGGTGGGCGGCGGCGGGCTGGCGCTGGCGATCCTCGCTTTCTGCCTCGGCGTGGAACTGGGGCACCTCGTCGTGGGCCTGCCGTTCTGGTCGGTGATCCGGGCTGGCCGGGCGGAATTGGGCGAGAAGTTTGGCGAACTGGCGCGGCGTTGGGGTTCCGGGCTCATCGCGGTGGGCGGTGCGTATTTCCTGCTGGCGGCGCTGAAGAATTAGCGCTGATTTTTTCTGGCTGGGTGGTGGCAAACCTTACTCCGAGCCATGGCGGACATCTTTTCCCCGACCGAGCGTTCGCGCCTCATGGCGCGCATCCGCAGCCACGGCAACCAGCGCACTGAACTCGCCCTGATCCGGGTGTTGCGGGCGCACCACCTCAAGGGCTGGCGCCGACACCGACCCGTCTTTGGGCGGCCGGATTTCGTCTTTCCCCAGCGCCGGGTCGCGGTGTTTGTGGATGGCTGTTTCTGGCACGCATGTCCCCGTCACGCGACCCAGCCCCAGCACAACGCCGAATTCTGGCGGCGGAAATTGGCCGTCAATCGGGCGCGGGATCGTTTGGTGAATCGCACCCTGCGCCGGGCGGGTTGGCGAGTCGTGCGTTTCTGGGAGCACGATCTTACCCGGCGGGGCGAGCGCCGGATTGTGGCTCGCCTCCAAGCGGCGTTGCGGACGCCCGCTTAATTCGTGCCTTGGGCAGACGGGTTGGGGGCGGTGACCAAGCGCACGACGCCGGACTGGGGGGCGTAATCCCACCGCCGACCCGGGGGCGCCGCCGGCGGAGCGGCCAGGTAGTGCTGCTGGACGAGTTCGTGCAGGTCCCGGGGGAAGCGATCTTCCAGCGCGTTAAATTTCTGGATCGCCGATGTGAGCTCGGCGGCGGTCAGGGTCTTCTCCGCAAACTTCTTCGCCTTGCCTTGAGCCGCCAAATAGTCGAGCGGGGCGAGGGCTGGAGGGCCAGACAGCGCGGATTCGGCCGGCGCCGGCTTGGCTGGGTCCGATTTGCCGCAGCCGACCAACGCCCAAGCGACGCCAAGGAGGAAAATCCAACGGGCTTTCATACCGAAACGCTAACGGCGCTATTCGGCGAGACAAGCCCGAGGCGGTTCAGGGCCCGGCTGGGGCGAGCAAGGGTTGGAAATCTTCCTGCTCGACGCGCATCCGGCCGGAGAAACGGGAAAACACCTTCCGGCCGCTGGCTTCGCTGGCCAAGAGCAGGTTCACCCAAGTGCCGTCCGGTAGGCGCTGGCGGCGGAGCGCGAAATCGAGCCGGTCCAAGGAACCCACCACGCCGCCCCAAAAGGAGAATTCGCGACTGAGCTGGGCCTCGACGTTCACGAGTTCGAAATCTTCCGCATCAATCCAAATTCGGCCGTGCAGCAACCCGAGGACGCGGTCCGCTAGTTCTTGGCTTTCCGGCGTTGGCCCCGGCTCGAAACGAAGCCGGAAGGTGGGGCGGCCCGCCACGTCTTCGAGGCCGTCGAAGGTGTAGCTGAACCGGCGGATGAGTTTTTCGTCGAGGTAATCGACATTTCCCCGCCGACCGCGCCCGCTGCGGGCGGTGTAGCGTTTTCGGTGGCCGCCTTCCTCCTCCGTTTCCCGGGCGGCTTCCGCCGGACTGGGCGCGCGGCCGTTGAGTTGCACGAGGCGCACCTGTTGTTCTTGGCCGCGTAGTTCGACCCGCTGCTCCTTGCTCTTGCGTTCAGTCAGTTTGCCTTGGGGGTCAAACTGTTCCGTGGTCGTGCGGCGTAGGTAAACGAGCCGGGTGTGGGCCAGCCGGTTGGAGGCGGAACGGGAGCGCTCGATGAAGCGGGTGAGCACAGCGTCGACCGTCAGGTTGGTGGCCGGAGTGGCGGCGCGACTGGCGCCGGCTAGCACCAGTCCGCCGAGGAGCAACGCAAGCGCACGCATCAACCCTTCGCTAACTCGCTTTGACCGGCGAGTCAAACGGCGTGCCGGCGCACGGAGGCTGGCCTCGCCGTATTCATGGAAAATGTTTCGTCCAACCTGCCGTTAGGCTTGAGCGCTTGCGCTGCTGCCCTGCAAGCTCGCGGGCATGACAAGCCGCTTTTCGCTCCCGCTGGGGCTGTGCCTTGGGTTCGCCGCCGCCACTGCTGTTTACGGTCAGATCAAGGACCAAGCCACGCCGGTCGCAGCCCTCAAGGTGGCTCCGGACTTCAAGGTCGAACTGCTCTACACGGTCCCCAAAGGTGACCAAGGTTCTTGGGTTTCGATGTGCACCGATCCCAAGGGCCGGCTCATCGTCTCGGACCAATACGGCAAGCTTTACCGCCTCACGCCCCCCGCCCTCGGCACCACGGCGGCGCTTGGCATTGAGCTCTTGGATATTCCCGTCGGCATGGCGCAAGGCCTCCTCTACGCCTTCGATAGCCTTTACGTCATGTGCGCCAACGATAAACCGTATCCCCGGGGGCTCTACCGAGTGCGCGATACCAATGGCGACGATAAGTTCGACGACGTGAAACTGCTCCGCGGCCTCGATGGCGGCGGCGAACATGGGCCCCACGCCATCCTGCCTTCCCCCGATGGTAAGACCCTCACGATCATTTCCGGCAACCAGACCAAGGTGACCGAACTCGCCGCGTCCCGCGTCCCCTTGAACTGGTCCGAGGATCACCTGCTCCCGCGCCTCTGGGACGGCAATGGCTTCATGAAGGGCGTGCTCGCGCCCGGCGGTTGGATCGCCAAGACCGATCCCAACGGTGAGAAGTGGGAACTGCTGGCCACCGGCTTCCGCAACGAATACGACGCCGCCTACAACCGCCACGGCGACTTGTTCACCTACGACGCCGACATGGAGTGGGACATGAACACCCCGTGGTATCGGCCCACGCGCGTGAACCACGTCGTCAGCGGCGGCGAATACGGTTGGCGCAGCGGGGCCGGCAAGTGGCCCGCCTATTATCCCGACAGCCTAGGCGCGGTCGTGAATGTCGGCCCCGGCTCCCCCACCGGCACCGCCTTCGGCTATGGCGCCAAGTTTCCGATGAAGTATCAGGAAGCTCTTTACGTTGCCGACTGGAGCTACGGCAAACTCTACGCCGTCCACCTGCGCCCCGACGGCTCCGGCTACACGGGCCAGTTGGAGGAATTTATCGCCGGCGCCCCGTTGCCGCTGACCGACCTCGTCGTCAACCCGAAGGATGGCGCCCTGTATTTTGCCATCGGTGGCCGGCGCACGCAGTCCGCGCTCTACCGCGTCACCTACGCGGGCAACGAAAACACCCGGCCGGCACCCGGCCTCGCCGGCGGAGAAAAGGCTCGGGCCCAGCGCCGGCAATTGGAAACCTTCCACGGCACCCAGAATCCGGCCGCCATTAAGGCCGCTTGGTCGCACCTGAATAGCAAGGATCGCAACCTTCGTTACGCGGCGCGCATCGCCTTGGAATGGCAGCCCGTCGGTCTCTGGCGCGAACAGGCGCTCGCCGAAACCCGCCCGCAGGCCAGCATCACCGCCCTCATCGGGCTCGTCCGGGCCAGCGCCAAGGACCAATTCCACCGCAAACCCACCGATCCGGCCGTGGATCCCGCCTTGCAGAGCCAAGTGCTGGCCGCGCTCGACCGCATCCAGTGGCGGCAACTCAATGACGGTCAGCGCCTCGAACTGCTGCGCGCCTACGCCCTCGCCTTCACCCGCCTCGGCCAGCCGGCTGGCCCGGTCAGCCAGCGCTACATCGCCAAGTTCGATTCGCTCTATCCGACCCAGTCCCGCGAATTGAACGCCGAACTCGCGCCCTTGCTCGTCTACTTTGAAGCCCCCAGCGCCGCGGCCAAATTGACCGCCGCCTTGTTGTCCTCGCCCACGCAGGAGGAACAGCTCGACCTCGCCCGCACCGCCCGCGTCCTCAAGACCGGCTGGACGCTCGACCAGCGCAAGGCCTACTTCGGCTGGTTCCTCAAGACCGGCAGCTTCCGCGGCGGCGCCTCGCTCACGGGCTTCCTGCGGGACATCAAAAACGACGCCATGGCCACGCTCAGCGCCAGCGAGAAGACTGAGTTGGCGGCCCTGCTCGAAGCCAAACCCGAGAAGCTGAAGCCCCTCGAAAGCCTGCTCGCCGGTCGGGCTGTCGTGCAGGAATGGACCGTGGCCGACCTCGCCCCGGCGCTGGAAAAAGGCCTCGCCAAGGGCCGTAACTTCGAACGTGGCCGTGACCTCGCGGGCGCCGTGGGCTGCTTCACCTGCCACCGGTTCGCGACCGAAGGCGGCGCCGTCGGGCCCGACCTCACGGGCGTCTCCGGCCGCTTCAACGCCAAGGACCTGCTGGAATCCATCGTGGACCCGAGCAAGGAGGTCAGCGACCAGTATGCGCCGACCGTGTTTACCCTGAAAAATGGCAACACCGTGATTGGCCGCGTGGCGAACCTGAACAACGACGACATCATGGTCATGGAAGACATGAGCGCTCCGGGCGACTTCACCAACGTGAAGCGCAGTGAACTGGTCAGTGCCGAACCCTCCAAGACCTCGCCGATGCCCGAAGGTCTGATCAACACGCTGAAACAGGACGAAATCCTCGACCTGCTAGCCTACCTGCTGTCCGCAGGCGATCCGAAGGCGAAGATGTTTAGGTGAGAGCCGGCTTGGCAGATTGCCAAACCGAACAACGCTTCCTAGTTTGAAGCCATGAAGGTCACTGCGGTTTACGTTCCCGTTCCGGAGGGCGGTTATTCCGCTTACGTTGAAGAGATTCCCGGAGCCATCTCCGAAGGGGAAACCTTGGATGAAGCCCGTGAGAACCTGGCTGATGCGCTGCGGCTGCTGCTGGAATGCAACCGGGAACTGGCCCGCCAGAACCCAGCGGCCAATTCCCGCCGCGAACCGCTCGAATTGGCGGCGCTGTGAAGCTGGCCGACCTCCAGCGGCATCTGCACGCGCACAGTTGTGCTCTGTTCCGCGAAGGCGGCAAGCATTCCGTCTGGTGGAACCCGGCCAACCGCAGGACAACCGCCGTTCCCCGGCACCGGGAATTGAAGGAATTCACCGCCCGCGGAATCTGCCGGCAGTTGGAGGTTCCTGAACCTTGACCGTTCTCCGTTGGGACTCGCTCCTCCGTGGCCAACGGTAACCAATGCAAAACAACCGATTTCACGAGAACACAGGCCGCGCCTTTGCCAAATGCAGTGGAGGTGTGGCGCCCTTACCCAAACAGGAAAAGGCGCTCGTGGAGATGGACCGGCTGCTGGACGGCCTTGCGCGCGTGATGCAGCCCGCGCAGATAGGTGCGTGGCTCAAGTCACCCAATCCCGCCTTTGACGGCTCCACCCCGCTGCAAGTTGTCGAGCGCGGCGAGACAGACCGTCTGTGGCGGATGCTCTACGAAGTCGAGTCCGGGCAGCCGGGTTGAGCGAAGGTTCGGCGAGTCCTTGGTTTATCGATTTCGAGCCCGCGCCAACATACCCAAGGAGGACGAAGCTGCCCGTTTCCCGCGTCCCTGCAGGCGCTGCCAGCCACCCTTGAGTCGCTTGCTGCATTCAATAATCCGCGGTAAACCGTCATTGTGAATTCACCACTCCGAACCCTCGCTGCTGCAACCATCGCGTCCTTGTGTGTCGGGCTTCGGGCTGCTGAGCCACCACAGGACCAATTTTCAGACGAGTTGTTTGCGTTCTACAGGTTTGAAGGAACCGCTGAGGACCAAAGCGGCAACGGGAATCACGGAACTCTGGGAGGAACCCACAGCTTCTCCGCGACGGGTCTTCAAGGACAGGCGCTCAAAATTACGGGAGACGGCTCAATCTTCTATTCCGGCGGCGGCCACATGCTGCTGCCGTCACTGCCGGCCTCCGCCAACTCGGGCTTCTCAGTTTCGCTCTGGGTCAAAGACGATGTGCGCGGCGTGGACAACGAAGTTTATGTAGCGTTGGGAGACGAGTCTTCCGCCTACATGAACATCATGCTGCGGTCGGAACGCGATCACCCGCTCATGTTCAGCGGGAGCAACGGCTCCGGAGGCGGATTTCAAATCGCGCCGTTGCTGAATGAAGCCGAATATTTCCAACCCAATCGCTGGAAACACTTCGCCCTGACCTATGGTGCGGGCTCGGTCCGCGCCTACTTGGATGGAAAGCAGGTAGGCGAGGCGGCAGCGGTGTTTGAGCTCTTTCCGGTTTCGGTAGCGGCTATGGGGCGCCATTGGTGGAACGGTGGAAGCTCCTCATCCGCTCGGATGTCTGCGACCGTGGACAATCTGCGCCTCTACCAGCGGACGCTGAGCGCGGGAGAAATTGAAGCGTTGTATGCCTTTGATGCCGTCCCTTCCTCCGGGTTCCTCACTAACGGCCTCGTCGCCTACTACCCGTTCAGTGACAGCACCCAAGACGAAAGCGGTAAGGGTGCGCATGGAACCTTTCAAGGAACCGGCCATGAATTCGTTTCCGGTGTGCAGGGCAAGGCGGTGAAGATGGCGGGGGACACGAGGATTTCTGGCACAGGGATTCAGATGGCCAACTCGTCGCACACAATCGGCTTCTGGTATCGCCGCGATTTCACGTCTCGCCCCAATCTGCCCGTCTATGGTGGGGGCTTCGGGCTGGGCAGTGGCAGTCAGGATGTAGCCGGCACCCGACTGCATATTGGTTTCGATTACGCAGACAAGCTTCTGCGCTATTCCTTCTGGTATGACGATTTCGACGTTATGGACACGCCGCTTGGCGAGTCCGGCTGGGAGCACGTCGCCTTCACTTTCGACAAAGCCGCCCTACAGAGGGCGATTTACCGCAATGGCGTGCGGATCGCCACGCAGGCGGCCGCTTACGGTTTCTCCGGCAATTCTGATTTTGCAATTATCGGTGGTGATGCGCTGCGCCCCGCTGCATTTGACGAGTTCCGGGTTTACAACCGGGCGCTGAGTAATCTGGAGGTAGCCGCCCTTTTCAGAACTGAATTACCCACCGCAATCCCAGACCAAGACCGCGACGGCTTGTCGGACGACGACGAATCCTTCACCTACAACACTTCGCCGACCGATGCGGACACGGACGACGATGGACTGAACGACGGCGTTGAGGTCAAAGTCCATCGCACCAACCCGCTCAAGGCTGACAGCGACGGCGATGGCTACACCGACTCGACGGAAATCTTTGCCGGCAAAGATCCGCGCGACGCCAGCAGCCATCCTGCGGCCACCCTGAACGTCTTCCCCGCCATCGAACTGGAATTCTTCACGCAGACCGGCAAGCAATACGTCATCGAATCGTCAGCCGAGCTCGCCTCTTGGACCAACTTCGAGGGGCCTATTCCTGGCGACGGCAAAGTCTGGAAGAAGACCTTCAGCGCGCGGGAGACGGAAACCCGGTTTTACCGCGTGGTCTTGGCACCATGAAAGCAGTTGTCCGTCAGCCGCGGAGCGGCGATAGACCGTAGCCCACAGCGTGAGCTGTGGGTTCCCTGATCCCAAAATTACGAGCCCCGGATGGGGCGACAGAACTGACCTTCTGCCGCCCCACAGCTCACGCCGTGGGCTGCTTTCTTTCCCACCTCCGGCGCTGAAACCACGTTCCCGGAGGGGCGGCTTTCCAGCCGCCCAATCCCGGCGACTCGAAAGTCGCCGCTCTGAAACCCGAACACCCGCGCAAGCCCACGCGCAGCGTTCATCAAGGTAACCGCCTCTGCCTTCGTTTACAGGCACTCCAGGTAGAGCGCGCGGAAGTCGGCGGCGGTCACGGGCACGGCGTTGGTCTGGTGGCACGGATCGTCCACGGCTTGCGCTACCAAGGCGTCGAGCAGTTCCGGTTTGGCCCCGTGGGCGCTGAGCTTGGTGTTCAGGCCTAAGCCAGCGAGGAATTCCCGGACGAAGGTAATCGTCTGGGAATCGGCCTCGGCGTCGCTGCACGACTGCACAGCCAGGCCGCACGCGATACCCACGCGCCGGTAGAGGCCGGGTTTGCGGGCGGCGCAGAACTTCATGCCGGCGACGAGGCAGAGGGCGTTGGCGAGGCCATGGTGCATGCCGCAGAGCGTCGAGAGTGGATGCGCCAGCGAGTGCACGACGCCCAGATCCTTTTGGAACGCGATCGCGCCCATCGCCGCGGCCACGAGCATTTTGCCGCGGGCATCCAAGTCTTTGCCGTCGCGGACGGCTCGCGGCAGGGCGTCGACGATCAGGTGGATGCCTTCAAGGGCAAGGCCGTCGCACAGCGGGTGAAACTGCGGGCAGGTGTAGCTCTCGATGCAGTGGGTGAGCGCATCGGCGCCGGTGGCGGCGGTCAGCTTGGCGGGCAGGCCGACGGTGAGTTCCGGGTCGAGGATGACGAGTTTGGCGAGCAGTTCCGGGTGGAAAAGCACGGCTTTGCGTTTCGTGCCATCGAGGGTGATGACGGAGCTGCGGCCGACTTCGCTGCCGGTGCCGGCGGTGGTGGGAATGGCGATGAACGGCAGTAGGCCGGACCAGTCGGCGGGTTGCGCGTAGAATTTGGCGAGCGGGAAGCCGGGATGTTTGGCGAGCAGGCGGGCGGCTTTGCCGGCGTCGAGCGGGCTGCCGCCGCCGATGGCAATCACGCCGTCGCAGCCGTGTTCGCGGATCAGCGCGGCGGGCTCCGTGACGTCGGCTTCGATCGGGTTCGGATGCACGCCGGCGTAGAGGAACCACGTTTTGCCTTGGTCCGCGGCGCCGAGCACGGCGGCGAGCAACTGAAAGGCGTCGGTCTGGGCGAAACCGCCGTCGGTGACGACGAGCGGGCGCTTGATCCCGAGCTGGGTCAGGTGGGCGGGTAGCTGTTTGAGCGAGCCGGCGCCGAAGAGGGTGCGGGTGGGAAACGAAAATGCGGTGAGACTCATGTTCGCAGAAGCGGGCGCAGGCTACGCCGGGAAGCCGGTCAGGCGACACCCGAATCTGGGCATCCAGTCGGCGAACCGCTGAGCGTTCGGCGGGCGAACTGGGGGCGGGCTTGTGTTTTCCGCGTTGAATCCCCGGCGGTCTGCCCTTCCACTGCGGCCGTTGCCTTTAGTTACGCAGTGAAACCAACCGATCTCCGCGGGATTCTCCGCTACATTCCCCGCTTCCGGGAAAAGACATTTGTCGTCGCCCTAGATGGCGTGGTGGTCACCGACGACAACTTCCCGAACCTGTTGCTCGACCTCGCGGTGTTGCGGTCGCTGAACATCCGCCTCGTGTTGGTGCATGGGGCATCGGCCCAGATCGCCGCCTTGGCCGCCGAACGCGGGGTCACGGCCTCCAATCTCGATGGTGCCGGCATTACCGACGCGATGACGTTGCAACTGGCCCTGACCGCGGCCAACCGGCTGACGCACGAAATCCTCGAAGGCCTCGCCACGAATGATCTGCGCGCCGTGTCGCCCAACGCCGTGATTGCGCATCCGCTCGGCATCGTGGGTGGGGTGGATCACCAGTTCACCGGCAAGGTGGAGCGGGTGGACGTCGAATTTCTCCAAACCCTCCTCGCCCAAGGGATTATTCCCGTGGTGCCGCCGCTGGGCTTCGACGGGGATGGAAAGACCTTCCGGGTAAACTCGGACGCCATCGCCCAAGCCCTCGCGGAACAGCTCAAGGCGGCCAAGCTGATGTATCTCACGGCGAGCGATGGCTTGAAGCGGCAGGGCCACTTGTTGCGCCAGTTGCTCGCGGGCGAACTCCGGCAACTGCTGGTGCAGCACCCGGATGAAATCGCGCCCGAGATGCTGCCCAAGGCCCGTTGCGCCGCGGCCGCCTGTGAGTCGGGCGTGCCGCGCGTCCACATTTTGAACGGCACCGTGGACGAAGGCTTGTTGGCGGAGGTCTTTTCCAACGAAGGCGTCGGCACGCTGATCTACGCCAATGAATACCAGCAGATCCGGCGGGCGATGAAGAAGGACATCCGCCACCTGCTGCAGTTGACGAAGGATTCTGTGGCTGCGTCCGAGTTGGTGAAGCGGACCCGGGCGGAGATCGAGAAACGCATCGGCGACTATTACCTGTTCGAGATCGACCGTAACCCGGTGGCCTGCGTGGCGCTCCATGTCTATCCCGAGCATAATCTGGGGGAACTGGCCTTCCTGTTTGTGAGTCCCGCCCACGAGAACCAGGGGATTGGCCGCAAGCTCGTGCAATTTGTGGAGGCCAAGGCGCGCGAGTTGAACCTTGCGGAACTCGTCACGCTGTCCACGCAGGCGTTTGCATGGTTCCAAGCCAAGGGTGGCTTCACCGAAGGCGGACCAGACCATCTGCCGGCCGCCCGCCGCGAGCGTTACGATCTCAGCGGGCGCAACTCCAAGGTGCTGGTCAAGCGCCTGCGCTGACGGGGTCGGCGGGTGGTTCGCGCCGTTGACCACCCGCCGTCGGAGTGCTTCCTTCCGGCTAACGCTGCATGAATCGATCCCTGCTCCTGCCGTGGGTCGCGGTTGCCTTTACGGCCGCCGCGTGGGCCCAGCAAATTCCCGTCGTTGAGAAGACGCTGTCCAACGGCTTCAAACTCCTCCTGGTCGAGCGCCACGATTCGCCCAGTGTCACCGGCGGTTTTGTGGTCAAGGTGGGTTCGGCCAACGAACGCCCGGGCATCACTGGCATCGCCCACCTCTTTGAGCACATGATGTTCAAGGGCACGCCCACGCTTGGCACCAAGGATGCCCAGCGGGATTTGGAGTTGATCAACGAGCAGGAGCGCCTGCGCACTGGGATGCGGGCGGAAGAGGCGAAGATGCGCGCGGCGTTGCGGCGGGGGCTCGTGGACGACATCACGAGTCCGGAGAGCAAGACCGACCGCTACAAGGAACTGGAGGCGGAATTCAAACAGCGGGTGGACGAGCAGCGTGCGCTGCTGGTGAAAAACGAGTTCGACCGGGTTTACACCACGGCCGGCGCCTCGGGCATGAACGCGTTCACCAGCGACGACATGACCGGCTACTTCATCAACGTGCCGGCCAACAAGTTGGAGCTGTGGTGCTGGATGGAAAGCGAACGCCTCCTGCGGCCGGTGTTCCGCGAATTTTACTCCGAACGCGACGTCGTCTTTGAGGAACGGCGGATGCGTGTCGAGAGCACCCCCATCGGCAAATTTCAGGAGCAGTTCAACGCCCTGCTGTGGGATTCGCATCCCTACCACTGGACGCCGATTGGCTGGGCCAGCGACATCCCGGCGATCACCAAAAAACAGGCCGACGATTTCTACGCGCTCTATTACCAGCCGCAGAACATCACGCTGATCCTAGTCGGTGATTTCCAGCCGGCCGCGGCGGAAGCGTTGGTGACGAGCTACTTCGCGCGCATTCCCGCGGGCAACCAGCCGCCGCCGGAAGTCACGACCCAGGAAATCCCCTCGCTCGGCGAAAAACGCTACTACGCCGAAGCCGAGACCAACCCGCAGGTGGACATCTACTGGAAGACAGTTCCGTTTGGCCATCGCGACGGTTACGCGCTCGACGTGTTGCAACAGATCCTCAGCACCCGCACCGGCCGGCTCTACAAGGGCCTCGTGCTCGGCCCGCAGGTCGCCACCGAAAGTTACGCCCAACAGGATTCGCGGAAGTGGGCGGGCACCTTCAACATCGGCGGCGAAGCCCGCGACGGGAAAACGCCTGAAGAGGTGGAACAGGCCATCTACGCCGAACTCGAACGGATCAAGACCGAGCCCGTGCCGGCGGAGGAATTGCAGAAGGTGAAAAACCAGTTCGCCGCCGGTGAGTATCGCAAGCTCTCGGCGAACTTCCCCATCTTCCTTCAAGTCCTGCAAAACGAGGGCTTGGGCGACTGGCGAGAGGTGAATGACGCGGGGCCGCGCCTGCAAGCGGTGACGGCGACGGAGGTTCAACGAGTCGCTCAAAAATACTTCGTTCGCGAGAACCGCACGGTCGGTATTTACACCCGCAAAGCGGGCCTCGGCGCGAAGGCTGAAGACCCCGACTTCGCCGGACTGAGCGCGGAGCAAAAGCCGGTGGTGCGCCGCATTATAGACTCGCTCAAGGGCGAGTCCGACGTCGCCAAACTAAAGCAAGCGCTCGAACAGATGCAGGCTCAGGCCGCGGGCGGCGAGCCCAAGCGCCAGCAGATTCAGAAGCTCCTCGCCCAGAAGGTTGCCGCGCGAATTGCGGAACTGGAAAAGAAGTAACCCGACTCCCCCTCCTCACAATTTTCCCACGATGAAGCCGATTTTCCCGACTGCGATCCTGCTCGCCGCCTGGCCAATTTTTGCCGCCGACATTCCGGACCGGCCCGAAAAGCTCACCTTTCCTCCGCTCACCTTCGAGCCCCCCAACCCGGCGGACTACCGCGTGCAGCTCAAAGCCGGGCCGGTCGCCTACGTGGTCGCGGACAAGACCCTGCCGCTGGTCAACGTGAGCCTGCTGGTGCGCACCGGCAATTACCTCGATCCGCAGGGGCGGGAAGGCCTCGCGGAGTTCACCGGCTACCTGCTCGCCCGCGGCGGCACGGCATCCAAGCAGGCCGAGGAGTTGGAGGAGCGCTTGGCCTTTCTCGCGGCCGGTCTGAGTTCCAGCGTGGGGGATGACTCCGGTTCGGTGAACCTGAACCTGCTGTCGAAAGATCTGCCCGAAGGGTTGGCGATCCTGCGCGAAGTGCTGACCGCCCCGCGGTTTCAGTCGGACAAGCTGGATCTCTACCGCCAGCAAAGTGTTCAGGGCATGAAGCAGCGCAATGACGATTCGAGTGCCATCGACGCGCGCGAGCGCGAGCTGCTGGCCTATGGCACCAACTTCTGGGCGTGCCGATTCACCACCCAGAAGAGTGTGGCCGCCATCACGCAGGACGACCTGCGGGAGTTTCACCGCAAATGGTTTGTGCCCGGCAACTTTGTCGTGGCGGTGAACGGCGACTTCGACCGAGCCGCCATGGTGGCCAAACTGGAGGAACTGTTTGCGAACTGGCCGTTCAAGGGCGAAACCCCGCCGCCGATTCCGACCAACACGGCGATGGCCAAACCGGGCGTTTACATGGTGAACAAGGACGTCAATCAGGGGCGCGTCGTCATCATGCTGCCCGGGGTGAAACGCGATGATCCGGACTTCCCGGCCTTGCAGGTGATGAACGACATCTTGGGCGGCGGCGGTTTCACCTCGCGCATCATGAACCGCGTGCGTTCCGACGAGGGCCTGGCTTACGGTGCGGGCAGCTCGTTCCCTGGCGGCATCGAATATGCACGGCCGTTCCAAGCCGGTTTTGCCTCCAAGTCGCGCACCGTGGCCTACGCGGCGAGCATCGTGGTGGAGGAGCTAAAACGCATCTCGGAGAAACCCGTTTCCGACGAGGAATTGAACACGGCCAAACGCTCGTTCATCGATACGTTCCCGGAGAACTTCAACACCAAGGGCAAGGTGGCCGCCATCTTGGCCCGCGAGGAGTTCACCGGCCGGTTCGCCCGGGAACCGAATTTCTGGAAGACTTGGCGCGGCAAGATCGAGGCGGTGGACCAGGCCACCGTTCAGCGCGTCGCCCGGGAGCGGTTGCATCCCGACCAAGTGGTCGTGCTGGTGGTGGGGCAAAAGGACGAGATTCTAAAGGGGCATCCTGACCACAACACGCCGCTCGAAAAACTGGTCAACGGACCGCTGGTGGAATTGCCGTTGCGCGACCCGCTGACGATGGCGCCGCTCCCCTTGGACGCGGGCAAGCCGCCGGCGACGAATTGACCACGGACTCCCGTCAAACCACCGACTTTAGCCAGCCGCAACCGGCCGGGCGGGGCCGGCGGCTCACTTTCTGGCCGTTTGGATGACGGCCCGGAGTTGTTCGATCAGGGCGGCGGTTTCGAAGGGCTTTTGGATGAATCCGGCCAAGCCTTGGCCGGCAAACCGGGCCGTCGCCTCCAATTCACTGAACCCGCTCATCAGCAACACCGGCAAGTCCGACCGCAGCCGGCGCAGTTCCTCAAACGTCAACTGGCCGTCCATCTGGGGCATGGTGAGATCCAGCAGCACCGCGGCGAATGCCGCGGGGTTTTCCGCGAGCAACGCCACCGCCTCGCCGCCACTCGCGGCGGCCACCGGGACAAACCCCAAACGCTCCAGAGTGCGGCACAAGACGGAGCGGATGAACGACTCGTCATCGACCACCAGAATTCGGCCAGTGACCGGTTCGCTCCGGGTAGCGGGTGCGGCCTTGAGCAGGGGCTGCGGAGTCACGCCGTGGATGGCGGGCAGGAGCAGTCGGAAGGTGGTGCCACTGCCGGGCGTGCTGGTCACTTTGATGGCGCCGCAGTGGCCGCGCACGATGCCCAGCACGGCGGCGAGACCGAGTCCCCGACCGGTGAACTTGGTGCTGAAGAAGGGTTCAAAAATCTTGGCCAGAGTTTCGGGACTCATACCGCAGCCGGTGTCGCTGACCTCCAAGAAGACGAATTCGCCCGCGTCGAGATTGGGCGCGAGGCAGGCGGTGCGCAGGTAGGCTTGGTCGGCGTGGGTGAGTCCGGTCGTGAGCCGAATCGTGCCCGAAGTGTCGCCCAAGGCGTCGGAGGCGTTGATGACCAGATTGAGGATGATTTGCCGGATCTGGGTGACATCGACTTGGGCGACCGCGGCGCTGGGCGCTGCCATCACTTCGAGGTTGGCCCGCCGGCTGATCGCGGAGCGGAGCAGGGGCAGCGTGTCTTGCACCAGGTCTGGCAGGCGAATCGGCTGGATGACAAACTGACCGCGACCGGAGTAGGCCAGCATCTGGTTGCACAAGTGCGCGGCGCGGGCGGCGGCGTGTTCGATTTGGGTTAGGCTTTCGCGGCCGAGCGCCGGGTCGTCGGGATGCGATTTCGCGAGCGTGGCGTTGTTCAGAATGATTGTGAGGATGTTGTTGAAATCATGCGCCACGCCGCCGGCCAGTGCTCCCAAGCTCTCCAGTTTCTGCGACTGGTTGATCCGCCGGTCCATTTCCTCCCGCTCCTCTTGGAGGTGTTTGGTTTCCGTCAGGTCGCGGCTGACGCTGAAGACGGCGGTAATGCGTCCGTCGCGGTCACGGATCGGCACCTTGGTGGTCAGGATCCAGCCGGTTCGGCCATCGGGAAATTGCACCGAGTGTTCCCGGTTCAGGCTGATTTCCCCGGTGGTTAGGACGCGGAGGTCTGCCTCCGAATAGAGGTTCGCCAAGGCTGGCGGGAGCAGGTCGCCAAGGGTTTTGCCGATCACTTCTTTGACCGATTTCCGGCCCAATAACCGCAGGTTCGCTTCATTGGTCAGCAAGAAGCGCTCGGCGGTGTCGGCCACGTAGACAAAATCGGGCAGGGTGTCGATCAGGGTGCGAAGCAGATTGTGTTCGCGCTCTAGTTCTTCCTCGATGCGTTTGCGTTCGGTGATATCCCGACTGACCCGGACGAGGCCGGTGGTCCTGTCCGAGCCGGCGCGCAACGGAATCTTGGTCGTCAGATACCAACTGGTGGCGCCGTTGGGAGCGGTGACGATTTCCTCGCGGTTGATGATCGGTTGGCCGGATTCGATGACCTGACTGTCTTCGGCCGCTAGGCGGGTTGCTTGTTCCGGCGGCAGGAATTCGGCGTCCGTCCGGCCGATGGCGCTGGCCGGGTCGTTCAGTTCCAGCGCGTGGGCACTGGCCCGGTTGAGCAGCACAAACCGGCCGGCCCGGTCCTTGACGACGATGGGATCGGGCAGCGCATCTAGCAGCGTGCGGAGCAAGTTGCGCTCATGGGCGAGGGCTTCCTCGACTTCGCGGCGCTCTGTAATGTCGAGCACGGTGCCGACGAGGCGCGCGAGCCCGCTTCGGTCGCCGCGGAACAATTCCGCGTTTTCCTGGACGTGGCGGATCGAGCCGTCGGGCCGGACGATGCGATGCACCAGTTGGTAGGAGACGCCGGTTTCCAGCGCCGCCTCCACCTGGTGACGGACGGCGTCGCGGTCGGCCGGATGCACCCGGGCGTAAAAGCCCTCGGTGGTCGGTTCATAGGTGGCCGCGTCGAGGCCGAAGATGCGGAAGGTTTCGGCCGACCAGTGCAGGGCGCCGGTCGCGGGGTTTGATTCCCAGCGTCCCAAGCGGGCGATTCGCTGCGCCTCGGCGAGGCTCTGTTCGCTGAGGCGCAGGGCGAACTCGGCCGCGCGCCGATCTTCGGCTTCGCGTTGGAGCCGTTCGTTGGCCTGGCTCAGTTCGCCGGTTCGGTCCTGCACGCGGGCTTCAATCGTTCGGGTCTGGCGTTCCACCCCGATGAGAAGGCCGCAAACCATGGCAGTCCCAAGCCCGCCCAAAGCGAGGATCAAGACCGGAGCGAGGGATAAATTGCGGGCGACCCATTCCGGCTTCGCTCGGAACGAAAGCAGCCAATCGTGTTGGCCGAGGTTGGTGGGCACCCCGGCGGTAAAATTGCCGGTAAACGGTTGCTCGGGTGCCGGCGCGGCGACGCCTGCGGTGGCGGGCCGGAAGAAGACGCAGCGCGAATGGGTCCCGTTGGAAGACTGGTCGAACAGCGCAAAGTCATACGGCAGTTCGGCACGGTCCCCGAAGACTTCCGCGAACAGGTCTTCGAGGCGCGAAATGCCCTGCACAAACCCGAGGCAAGCCTTCCGGCGTTCCTCCACGGTCTTGAGTTGGGCTTTCGCCGCATAGACCGGCACGATCGCGATCAGGCTCAGCCGCCGCCGCCGCTCCTGGAGCAACTGCAAGGGCTTTGAAACACGGGTATTCCCGGTATCGCGGGCCAATTCCAGGTCGGCCACGGTGGGCCCGGTCCGCAAATCGTAACCGAAGCTAGATTCGTTGCCCGCCACGGGCTCGATCAGCCGGATCGGCCAATACTCCGGGCGGGGCCGGGCGGCGATGGGGTTTCCGGTGGCGCTGGGCTCAAAGAACGTGAAGTTCGGCCGGCCGTCCGCCCGGGCTTCCGCCTCGATCAGCGCGCGTTGGGACGCCGGCACCCGCGGCACCCATTCCAAGGCGGAGAAACTCCGGTTCTGAGAAATCAAGTCCGCCGCGGCCAGTTGGAATTCCTCGGCGCTGACCCGGTTGCCGGTATTGAATTTCAGCCGCAGGGCCAAGAGCGCTCCCTCGTGCCGCAGCACCACGGCGTGGAGGATCGCGACGTCATTTTCGATCAACCGCCCGAGCCGTTCATTCAAGCGGTGATGCTCCAGTTGGCGCAGTTTGCCGGCGGCTAAGATCGAAACCAGCAAGCCCAGGCCGGCCGTCAAAACTGCCAGTCTGGGGTAGGGCGTTCGTTTCGGTTTCAGCACTCGGACATCGCTGTCGCCCGAAGACGGAGAGCTATGCACAACTATGAATTATCGGCTGCCGCGTTTCGGCGCAAACCCGCATTCCGTTTCCCCGGGAGAAATGAGCCCGGGCAGGCGCTGAATGGACGTGCCCCGGCCGCGGCTGTCTGCTTGGCTGGTCGGCGATGAATCCCCCGCCTCTCGCCGCGCCGCCGCTGTGGCCAGCCCTGCTGTTTGGTGCCCTCGCCGGCGCTTTGGGCTGGGGAATTCGGGGGCAATACGGCCACGAAACCGGCGCGATGATCGCCGGCCTGCTGGTGAGCCTCACACTCACCCTGGTCCTTTGCCCGGGAGCCCCGGCCAGCTCGGTGCTACGGGCGGTCGCGTGGGGCACGGTCGCCTTCGGGTTCGGTGGGTCGATGACCTACGGGCAAACCATCGGTCTGACGCAGGACGCGCCGCACGTGGGGCATTGGGCCGCGTGGCGCTGGGGCATGCTGGGGCTCGCGCTCAAGGGTGGACTGTGGATCGGTTTCGCCGGGCTGTTTCTCGGCTTGGGGCTAGGTGGGGTGCGTTATCGCGGGCGGGAACTTGGGGGCGCAATGCTAGGCGCCCTCGCGCTGTGTGCGCTGGGCAGTTGGCTACTCAACGAACCGTATGACCCCGCCCGCCAACTGTTGCCGAAGCTCTATTTTTCCGACGACTGGCGGTGGGAACCTGGGGCTGTGCTCACCCCTCGGCGCGAAGTCTGGGGCGGACTTTTGTTCGCGCTGGCCGGTCTGCTTGGATTCACGCTGTGGCGCCGCGATCCGCTGGCGCCGCGCTTGGCGCTTTGGGGGATTCTGGGTGGCGCCCTCGGTTTTCCACTGGGGCAAACCCTGCAATCGTGGCCCGCGTGGAACCCCGAACTGGTTCGCAGGGGACTGGGGGCGGAGCTCGCGCCGTTGATCAACTGGTGGAACTTCATGGAAACCACCTTTGGGGCCGTGCTGGGGGCGACCTTGGGCGCCGGTCTGTGGTTTCATCGGGCGCGGATTCGGCCCGCCGTCGCGGCCGGCGGATCGCCCCTGCCGCCGGCATTGGAAGCGAGCCTGCTGGCCGGGCATGTCGGCTTGCTCAGTTTGGTGGAGTTTACAGACAACCGGCTGGCGGCCGCCGTATATGACTTCGGTTTGTGGCTGGGCTTGGTGCCGGTCGCCTTGATCGCGGTCGGCCGCTGGTCGCCGCTCTGGGTGTTGTTGCCGATCACGGCGCTGCCGATCGTGGGAAAAACGCTGCGGGCTGCCGGGGCGGAGCCGGCCTTGCTGTCGCCTGTCAGGGCGGGGTTGTTTTTGGGAGTCATGCCGCTCGCCCTCACGGTCTGGGCGGCCTTCCGTTTCCAGCGACAGAGCGCTGTCGCCGGGGTGCCGGCGGCGGTGGTGCTCCGGCCCCTGCTGGTGCTCGCGGTCTGGCTTTATTTCGGACTGAACTACGCGTTCTTTCGGTTCCCGTGGCCGTGGAGTCCGTGGACTTCGCGCACGCCCAACGCCTTGGTGTTCAGCGCGTGTGCGGTGGGGCTGACTTGGCTTGCTTGGCGCCGAATCCCCACCCGGGGCGAGTCTCCATGAAGGCGGCGCGCGCGGTCGTAGGGGGTTAGTATTTTCGTAGCAGGTCGAGCATTGCGCGGTCCAGTTTGAGCCCGGCGTAATCTTCGTAGGTGACGTCCGAGCGAGCGCTATTCAACGGTCCAAAGTCGCCGCGGAAATTCCACAACGCCCAGCCCCAGCCGGCTTCCTGCCAGAGTTTCAGCACGTCGTGCATCCAAGCTAGGGTGACGGCATGGGGGGTGAATTTGTAGGCGCCCCATTCGCCGACGTGGACGCCGACGCCCTTGGCGGCGAGTTCCAGCCACGGTTGGATGCGTTCGCGGCGGAGCCGGTCCCGGTCCCACACTTGGTCGCCTTCGCGGAAGGGCCAGGTGGGCACGGGCTTCTGCTCGCTGTCCTTCACCCAGTTCGCTTTGTAGTGAGTCAGGAAGAACGGGTCGTAACCGCGGGTGCTCTGGGCGACGCCGAGATCGGCGAGTCCGGGTAAGGGTTCGCGGCCCCACTTGAGTCCGTCGGCGATGATGAGCCGCGGTGGGTCTACGGCGCGGATGGCCTGCACGAAGGCGCGCACCACGCGCTCGTAGGTGGCGGCGGGAAGATCGGGCGGTTCGTTGAGCAGGTCGAAGCTGAGCCGGGAATTGGGGATGCCTTGGTAGCGCTTGGCAAAGTGCGCCCAGTGAAACGCAGCGGCGTCGAGCGCCTGCGAATCCCGCCAGAGGCTCAACGGTTCCGCCGGCGGATTCACGCAGTAGCCGGGCGCGCGGTGGAGGTTCAGGTTTACGTGGATGCCATACTTCGCGCCGAAGTTGACGGCGGCATCGACCTGCTGGAGTTGGCTTTCGTCGAGCTTGAGCCAAGCGGCCGGATCGCCGGCGGCCCAACAGCGATAAGACAAGGGCAGGCGGGCGAAGTTGAAGCCCCATTCGGCCATCAGCGCGAAATCGCCTTCGCGAAACGCCGGACTCGGTCCGTCGCGGCGGGCGATGAATTTCTCCAGCAGATTAAACCCCCGCCAACGCGGCAGTTTGCGGGCGCTGGGCTCGGGTAAGGCGGGGACGGCGGCGGTGGCGGCCCCCAGCGGCAGGCCGACTCCGGCCAAGGTGGCCGCGGTCACAAATTCACGGCGAGTCATGGGCATAGAAAGGTTCGACGGGCTGAGCGGGGGGCGCATTCGGCTGGGGCCGGACAACTTCATCGGGCGCCCGGGGGGGGAGCAGCGGCAGCGCTGGATTCGACCATTGCATTGCGTCGCCGGCGGCGTTCCTGCGAGCTTGGGGGGCGTGAAAATGGCCATGCGAGCTGTCGGAATGCACCCGGCGGCGCCTCGTTCCAGCGCCGCGCGCGGATGAAGGCGTTCCTAAATCTCCGTGGGCAGGGGGAAAGCCTGCGCCAACTCGGCGTCTGGCTGTTACTGGTGACCCCGGTGGCGGTGCTGGCCGGTTCCGCCAGCGCCTTATTCCTGTGGGCACTCGAGCGGGTCACGTCGCTGCGCTTTGAACTGCCATGGCTACTGTTCCTGCTGCCGGTGGGGGGGGCGCTCGTGGCGGGGTTGTATCAGGCTTTCGGCGGCCCGGCTGAACGGGGCACCAATTTGTTGCTGGAGGAGCTGCATCAGCCTGGCGGCGGGGTGCCGGGACGCTTGGCACCGTTGATCTTTGTCACCACCCTGCTGACGCACTTGGTGGGCGGCTCCGCGGGTCGCGAAGGCACGGCGGTGCAAATGGGCGGCGGGTTGGCGGCAAGCTTCATGGCCGCGTTTCGGGTCCACGAACAGCACCGCCGGATGTTGCTCTTGGCGGGGGTGGCCGCGGGTTTCGGCTCCGTCTTCGGCACGCCGCTGGCTGGGGCGGTTTTTGCCATGGAAGTGCGGACGATCGGGCGCCCGCGTTTTGAAGCGTTGGTTCCGTGTCTGCTGGCCGGTCTGGTGGGGGATCTGACGTGTTCGGCGTGGGGCATTCAGCACGCGCACTATGCGGTGGCCGCGGTCGTGCCTTCGGCGCGGTTTGGTCTGGGTCACCTAGATCTGCTGTTGCTGGGCAAGGTGCTGGTGGCCGGCGTGATTTTTGGACTCGTCGCCGGGTTGTTTGCCGAACTCACCCACGCCGTGCAGCAGCAGTTCAAGCAGCGGGTCACCCGGGCTTGGCTGCGGCCGGTCTTGGGTGGGCTTTTGCTCCTCGGGCTGACCTATGCAGTCGGCACGCGCGCGTATCTCGGGCTCGGGGTCAGCAGTCCAAATCCGGGCGACGTGACGATCCGCTCGTGCTTCGACGTGGGCGGCGCGACGACGTGGAGCTGGCTGTGGAAACTGGGCTTCACCGCGCTCACACTGGGCTCGGGCTTCAAGGGCGGGGAAGTGACGCCCCTGTTTTTCATCGGGGCTGCGCTGGGCCACGTCTTGGGGCAGGTGCTGGGTGCTCCGGTGGACCTCTTGGCTGGGTTGGGCTTCGTCGCGGTGTTTGCCGGCGCGAGCAATACGCCCTTGGCCTGCACGCTCATGGGCCTCGAACTGTTTGGGGCCGAGCCGGCACCATACCTCGCGGTCGCCTGTTTTCTGGCCTATCGGTTCAGCGGCCAAGCGGGCATTTACGGAGCCCAACGGGTGGCCATTGGCAAACAGTCGGAGCACGATTTGCCGGAGGAAAAGACCCTCGCCGAACTCCGCCAGCGGCCGGCGGGTGAGCGGTCGGGCCCGCCTTGAAGCCCGCTGCGGCTAGTCCTGTTCCCCGAGATTGCGACGCAACAGGGATCGTAGCGCGGCTGGGCTGAGCACGGCGATTTCGCGACCCTTGACCGTGATTAGCCGACGTTCGCGAAACTTGGCCAGCGTGCGGGAAAGCGTTTCACTGACCGTGCCCAATTCCGCGGCCAATTCGCGCTTGGTGACGCGCAGTTCAATCCGGCACGGCTGGGTGGCGGCGGGATCCGGACACCGCTTCACCAGCCAGTGGGTGAGCCGGGTCTCCACGTCCCGGAGGGTCATGTCTTCGATCTGGCCGACCAGCACTCGCAGATGGGTGCTCATGGCTCCGAGCATGCGCAACGCGAGTTCGGGATGGCGGCGGAGCAGGGCCACGAAGCCGGACTTTTGCACGAGCAAGATTTGGGCAGGCTCGATGGCGCGCGCATCGGCTGGATAGCCCCGGTCGGTCGCCAGGGTGGCCTCGGCAAATGACTCGCCCGGACGAAAGACGTGAATGGTCTGTTCCTTGCCGGCGGCGGTCACGCGGTGGACGTTGATGGCGCCGCTTTGAACGACGTAACAGCCCTGAGAGGGTTCCCCTTCGTGAAACAGGTAGTCGCCCTTGGCGAGCGACTTCACCACTACCAAGGCGACAATGGCTTCGAGATCTGGCTGGGGCAGGCCACTGAAGAGCTGGCACGAGCGCAGGGCATTCAGCAACCCCACGTGCTTGAATTCCGCTAGGGGCAAGGGCATGGCGCAAGCTTTCGCGAAGCGGGCAAAGTTGGAATCGAAAACTGCCTGGGCAGGAGGCGCCCTCAATCCGCTCGACGCTGCCTGCCAGCCTGAGGTTGCGGTCAAACGGCCCGCCAGAAATACACGAGCCAGTCGGCCCCGGAGCCGCGTTCGAAGCGGGTTTCGTAACCTTCGCTACGGAGGATTTCGATCAACGGCGACGGCAGGAACGGGGCTTGGACGAGCAACCCTTCGTTGTGCGCCAACCCCGCGAGGCGTTGCCGAATCTCTGGGAGTGGCAGCTCGCCGCGAGAGAGGAGCGGCCGGACGTCAAAGCGTTTGAAATGGGAGAGTGGAAGCATGGGAATGATCCTTTCGACGTGCAGGGATTGATCCGGGAAAAAGCCCCCGGCGACGCGCCATTTCTTGCCCGATTTCAACCAGTGCGCTGGCGGAGAGAAGGCGAGCCGCCAAGGGAAAGATTTCGCCGTCCTCCAGGGCGATGTGTTTGGTATACAAAACGATGAGCTCTTCCGCGGCGTGGAGAAACGAATCCGCCTCGTCAGGCGAAAGACAGCCCGCCGCCAGCCAACGCTGGCCGAGGGTTTCGAGCAGCGCGTGGTGCGGCGCCGCGGTCTGGTGGTCGCGTTCGAGTCGGTCCAACTGAGCGAGGGCGGTCGCCACCTCGGCCGGGTCCACCTGCCGCAGCCGCGGAAAGAGCGACTCCTCCTCGTCGGCCGTATGGCGGGGCGCGGCTTCGCGAAAATAGCGCAGGGAGGTTTCCAACGCCTCGCGCTCCACTGGGTTCAGCGGTCGTTTAGGCGCCAGCCGGCCCACGGTGCGCAGGGCTTCGAGAAAACGTTCGACGCGCCGGTGGCAGTCCGACAACAGGGCCAACGGTTCAGCAAAGGTGGGGGCGGCGGGTTGGCCAATCTGGAGGTTCATAAAGCAGAGTTGAGTGGGGCTACGGTTGGACTCGGCCGGTCGCGGTCGGTCCCGGGGTTGGATCCGGCCGCCCGGCGGGTTCGGAGCTGGCCGACGAGCGCGCTGCCGGTGTTGACGAGAAATCCGACCAGCGCCACGGCGTTGAGGATTCCGCCCCACTGACGAACGGGAACGGACTCCAGCAAGTCGCCGCTCACCCGCACCAGCAGCGAAGCGTGCAGCAGCCCGAGGTGGAGGTAGAAGCGCGGGCGCCAGACCGACGTGAGCCCGAGCACGGACGGAAAAATAATCGGAGCGTGGCCAAAGATCATCGAACCCACGAAACCCAAAAAGAAGGCATGCACGGCGGCGTCATAGCCCAACCCCGCCGACTGCGGAGCCCAGCCCAGGAACAAGGCACCGGCCACGGCCAGCCAGACGAAGCCGCTGAGCAGGCTGAGAGCCATGAAACGTGCGAGCCCCGGTTCCCGCACGGTGCGCCGAGCCAGATCAAAACGCGCCAACCACGCCGCGAGTGCCACCAAGCCGACGCCTAGCACGCGTTGCCCGTGGAGCGCACTCACCAGCGTCAGCAGCACGCCGAGCAGAAAGGCCCCCGCCGCAACGTAGAACAGCGGTTGCGCCGCGGGCTCGAACTTCTGGAAGCGGCTCAGGTCGATGCGTTCGCCAATGAGGGTGAGTCCGAGAAACGCGAGCCACCACGGCACGATTTGGGGCAGCGGCCAGTGGGCCAGCCACAGCCCGTTGCCCACGAGCCAGCAGAGCGCGCCCAGACTCATCGTGACGGAGAAGAGTTCCCGGCGCAGATGAATGACCCGCAACGTGACCACGAAGAAAAGTGCGCTACCCACGACGAGCTGGAGCACGCCCCAGAACAACGGCCCGCCGGTGACGATGTGGGCGCCGGCGGCCCCAATGAGGGCCGGGGCGAGGTAAGGCCAGCGGTCCGGCAGCCCCACCGCCCGTTCTAGGGAAATGACTGTGCCCAGAAAACCGCAAACCAACAGGGGGCCATGCAGGAGCGCCCACTCGGGGCGCCCCGTCGGGAGGTTGACCGGCAACCGGCTTAAGCCGCCCCACAGAGCGCAGAGGAGCGTGACTAGACCCAGTCCCAACAGGGGCACACGGGCCCCACGGAGGCCGGGGATGACGGCGTGGAGTTTCATGGCCGGGCAACCACCGGCGGCGGTGCGGGAACCGCCGCCAACGCCTGCACCAGAGCCTTAACGGACTCCTGCGGTTCGGTGTTGAGGCCGACCTGTTGGCGGATGACTTCGCCGTTGGCGTTAAGGATTGTGATGACGTTGGAGTGGGCGAATTGGCCGCGGGCGTCTTTTTGGTAATTGATGCCGAGTAACGCCGCGAGTTCCCGCACATCGTCGGCTGGGCCCCGGAGTAACGTCCAGTGATCGGCGCCGAGTTGGTGCGTCTGGCGATAGGCGGCGAGGGCGGCGGGGGTGTCGCGTTCCGTGTCGAAACTGATGAGCAGGAAGTCCACGCGGTCCCGGATGGACTCGGGCAGGGCGGCCTGAAGGCGTTGCATGTCATGCACGATGATCGGGCAGGCGTATTCGCACTGCGTGAAGAACAACCCGACCACCTGCGCCCGTCCTTGAAACACCCCGAGCTTCACTTCGCGCCCCACATCGGAGGTCCACGTCGAGTCGAGCTGGAAGAGTGACTGGTCGGTGAAGGGCGCGACCGTCAATGGCTTGCGGCAGCAGGGCGGCAGGTTGGTGGCGGCGGATGCGCCAAGTTCCCAGCGCAACGTCGCAAGGAGGCACATGACGGTGAAAGTCTGGAGGGCCGTCAAAAAGTAGACCCCGGCGTGAGCCGTGGGAAAAGTCGGCCTAGCGATACCAGCCCCGGCAGGGGCGGCAGAACTGCTTTCGCCCCTGCTGGGGCTTTCAGAGTTTGTTGGCCTCGACCCCGGCTTCACGGCCGGGGCTACTGGCGGTCGCGCCTCCGGCGCTGCCGCTGACGAAACGGAACCGGAAACGGAATTGGCGGTCATTGGGAATTGGCCCTTTGGCTTCATGGCTGCGGTGAGTTTTCGGCGAGCTTGGGCGCGGGCAAATCCTGCGCGCAGCGGAAGCCGAGGTTGTGGACGGTGTAGGCGGCCTTGAGGGAGCTGCGCAGGCCAAAGCGCATGAAAGCGGGATAATTGCTGCGGTCGCTTGCCCCCAGCGAACCGGCGCCGCAGAAGAGGGAGCGTTCGATGCCCGTGTCGCCGCGGGCGTCGCCGGTGATCAGCGCGGAGTTGAAGTCGCTGGTCCATTCCCACACGAGGCCGTGCAGGTTGTAGAGGCCGTGCAGGTTCGGGACGCCGGACTTGGCGGCCGGTAGCACGGCCGGGGTGGGGGAGCCATACCAGCGGGCGAGGGAGCGCCGGTATTCGGGTTCGGTGATGCCTTCGAGGCGGCTGAACCCGGTCCCGGCGGCCAGCTCCCATTCGGCGGTCGTGGGCAACCGCTGGCCGCGCCAGGCCGCGAAAGCCTTGGCGGCGAACCAAGAGACGTTGACCACCGGTTGGGCGGCGAGCGCGGCGGCGTCGGGGCCGAGTTCGGTGTCCCCCGCCCACTGGGCGAGGTAGGAGGAATCGGCGAAGAGTCGCTTCACTTGTGAGCGTTGCCAGCGCGGGATCGCCCGGACGAATTCCAAGAATTCACCCTGAGTAACCGGGGCGGCATCGAGGATGAAGGCGTTCACCGGCACTTCCTTGAGCTCGTCCGGCCCGCGGAAGAGCGGTCGGTAAACACCCGCCGGCACGAGTATCTTGCCGGCGGGTATCGAATTGGTTGGCGTGGCCCCCGCCCCGAGGCAGCCGACCCATAGCCACACCCCGAGCCACCCCCAGAGCAGCCGAGGAGTCGTGGTCCGCGCGACGGGGTGATGGGGTTTGGGATTCATGGCGGCCGAGGGAGACGTTGCGGCGGTTGCGGTGGACTATTGGCTGGCTGATTGGGCGCGGACCTTGCGGACGTCGTCCACCGTGACGGCGTCGGCGGTGTTACCCCATGAGTTCTGCACGTAGGTGACTACGTTGGCGACTTGTTCGTCGTTCAACGCCACTGGTGGCATCACCCCGTTGTAGGCCTTGCCGTTGACCGACAACGGGCCAGACAGGCCCTTGATGATGCCGCGGATGGCACGGTCCTTGTCGGCCATCAGGTAGTCGGATTTGGCTAGGGGTGGGAACACCCCGGGCAGCCCTAGGCCGGTCGGCTGATGGCAGGCGAAGCAGGTCTGCATGTAGACCCGTTTACCCTTCTCCATCTGCATCTCCTTGGTCAGGCCTGCGATCTTGGGATCCTTGGCCATGGCTTCGCGCATCTGGGCTTGGAGGGCGGCGACCTTCTTGTCGCTGCCGGCATTGGCGTCCGCCTGGGAACCGAGATACACGGCGTCCACTTCCTTGCCGGAGTAGACGAGCAAGTTCTCGCGCCCCTCGACCTTGAGCATGCCCAGTGCGCCCTTGTTGAAGGCGCGGAAGAGTGAGTGATCAACCAAGATGTAGGTGCCGGGCACTTCCAGTTTGAACTCGACCATCGTTGAACCGCCGGCCGGCACCAGCGTGGTCTGCACTTGGCGTTGGTTCGGCAGGATGCCGCCTTCCTGATACACTTTGTCGAAGATCTCGCCGATGACGTGGAACGAAGAAGTCAGGTTCGGACCGCCGTTGCCGAAGTAGATTCGCACGCTCTCCCCCACCTTGGCCTTCATGGCATTGTCGCCCACGAGCGAGTTCACCGCGCCGTTAAAGAGGACGTAACTCGGCCGCTCGTCCACGGCCTTGTCCTGATCGAAGGCCTGCAAGCCTTCCTCGCCGAACTTGCCCGACGTGTAGAAGTCGCCCTGCACGACGTAAAATTCCTTGTCCACCGGCGGCAGGCCTTCCTTGGGTTCGACGAGGATCAGCCCATACATGCCGTTGGCGACGTGCATGGGCACCGGCGCCGTGGCGCAGTGGTAGATGTAGAGGCCGGGATTGATGGCCTTGAACGAAAACTGCGACTCGTGCCCCGGCGCCGTAAAGGAGCTGGCCGCCCCGCCGCCCGGGCCAGTGACGGCGTGGAGGTCGATGTTGTGCGGCATCTTGCTCGTGGGGTGATTCTTCAGGTGAAACTCCACGAGGTCATTTTCGCGGACGCGGATGAAGAGGCCCGGCACTTCGCCGCCGAAGGTCCAGAAGAGATATTCGACGCCGTCCGCCATTTTCTTCACGACCTCCGTTACCTCCAGATCCACGCGCACCTTGGTGGGGTGCTTGCGTTTGATCGGGGGCGGCACGTTGGGCGCGGCGGTGAGGATGGCCACCTCCTCGCCCTGCACTGCGGGATCGGCGCCCTTGGCGTCGGGCCCCTTGGGTTCACCCAAGGAGGCCGGGCCTTCGGACGCGTAAAGGGCAGCGGTCAGCAGGATGCTCGCGGCGAGGGCCGCGCGGCCGGCGTGGAGGAGTTTAGGTGAGGCGTTGTTATTCATGAGTGGAGATCGGGGCTTGAGATTGGAGCTGCGGATCCGGGGTCCTGCGATCGAGGCAGAGGCCGGGTCATTTGCTGGGGACAACTTGCCTAAGCTTGGCCCGGGGTGCCTTGACTTGAATCATGTCTGGCGCGCGTGGTGATGCCGGCGTTGGGCCGCGGCCATTTCCGTCCTCAAATTCAGGTCTGACTGGGAACGGACGCAACGTTGACCCATGTCAAGGTGCGAACCCGCCGAGCGGGCACAGTGCCAGATACTCGAAAGCAATGGCGCATCCGATCATCATCCAAGGGGGCATGGGAGTTGGGGTCTCCCACTGGCCGCTCGCCCGGGCGGTTTCACAACTGGGGCAACTGGGGGTTGTCTCCGGCACCGCGTTGGACTTGGTCCTCGCCCGCCAACTGCAAACCGGCGACCCCGGCGGCGACCGGCGGCGGGCCCTGGCGGCTTTTCCCCTGCCGGGCGTGGCTCAGCGCATTCTGGACACCTATTTCATTCCCGGAGGCAAGGCGTCGACGAAGCCCTTCAAGCCCGTTCCAATGGGTTCTAGTGAACCGTCCCGGGCGCTGACTGAGTTGCTCGTGGCGGGCAACTTTGTGGAGGTGTTTCTGGCCAAGGAGGGGCACGCCGGCAAGGTCGGCATCAACTTCCTGCAAAAGGTGCAGTTGCCCACGTTGCCCTCCCTCTACGGCGCCCTGCTGGCGGGGGTGGACTATGTGCTGATGGGCGCCGGAATTCCGATGGCGATCCCGGGCGTGCTCGACCAGTTGGCGCGGGGCGAAGCGGCCCGGTTGCGGCTGGACGTCGAAGGCGCGGCGCCGGGCGAGGAGTTCTACACCCAGTTTGATCCGGCGGCCTTCGGGGGTGGCCCGCCGCCCCCACTTCAACGCCCCCACTTCCTGGCCATCATCGCCTCGGCGGTGTTGGCGTTGACCCTAGCCCGCAAAGCCAGCGGTCGGGTGGACGGCTTCGTCGTGGAGGGCCCCGCGGCAGGCGGCCACAACGCGCCCCCGCGCGGCCCGCTCCAACTCAATGAACGCGGCGAACCCGCCTACGGCCCGCGCGATACGCCGGACTTGGAGAAGATTCGCGCGTTGGGCCTGCCCTTCTGGCTCGCGGGTTCTGAGGCCACGCCCGCCCGGTTGGCGGCCGCCCGGCAGCAAGGCGCTGAAGGTGTCCAAGTAGGCACCGCCTTTGCTTTTTGTGAAGAATCCGGAATCGAGGCCCGCCTGAAGGCCCGGATCTTGGCCGCCAGCCAGCAGCGGCGCTTGGACCTGTTCACCGACCCTTTGGCGTCGCCCACGGGATTTCCGTTCAAGGTTCTGCGATTGGCCGAGACGGCTTCGGAACCCGAGGTGTTTGCGGCGCGTCGGCGAGTGTGTGACTTGGGTTACCTACGGCGCGCCTACCGCAAGGCGGATGGTCGGTTGGGCTATCGTTGTCCCGGCGAACCGGAGGCGCAGTTCATCGCCAAAGGGGGTGACCCTGCCGAGACCGCCGGGCGCAAATGCATTTGCAACGGACTGGCCGCCACCATCGGGTTGGGCCAGATCCAAGCGCAGGACTATGCGGAACCGGCCTTGGTCACTGCGGGACAGGACGTGACGGAGTTGCAGCGGTTCCTCCCGCCGGGGCGGGACAATTATTCCGCTGCCGACGTGCTGCGGTATCTTTTGGCCGAGGCCATTCCGCCGGTCTAGGGCGGCCGCTAAATGCCGAACCGGCTAAGCCCCCTAGGCGCCCGGTTGGCCGGGCGTGAGGTTGTTGACCAACCGGCCCGCGGGCCGCGACGCCCGGCTCACCTGCGCCCGACTGAAGCGTTGGCGCCCAGCGTCCGGTCAGGCGGTGCGCCGCAGCACGCCATCTGACAAAATCCGGCAGCGCAACCCCCCGCGTCCTTGCAGCCATGCTTCCGCGCCGGGCCCCACCGCGGCGTTCATCCAGTGACAGGGTTTGCTCTCCTCCGTGCCGACAAAACGCACGCCCTGCACCTCGAATTCCTGACCGACCAACGCCTTCAGGTCGGCGCCCCGCACAAACACATTGCGCCGCGTGGCTTGGGGAAGAGCCGCCGGCAAATTGAGTTCGCGCTGCAACGCCGCCAGCACCTCCATGGAGAAAAACGTGATCTGTCCCTTGTAGTTGTCTTTGAAATCAAAAAAGCGGTCACCCCGGAGCCCGCGGCCCGCCACGCACTCAATCTGCTCCACGGCGACAATCGGCTGCTCCCCCGCCGGCTGCCCATGCTGCCCGAAGAAATTGTGGCCCGGCGAAATGAAGAGCTGTTCGACGCAAATCATGACCGACGCAGCGTTTCGGATTCACCCGGCCCATGCAACGTCGCGTCCGCCGCAGTCTTCGTCAGGCGGGTCCGCAGTGGTTTTTTGGACTTGTCGCCTCCCGGTTGGGGGTGCACCCCCTCGGTGCTCGCCGCCGGGGTTGAGCGTCGTCGTTTCCCCGGCGTGGTTGCCTGCTGGACCCCATTTCCGCCGGGCTTTTGATCCGGGTCAAAGTGCAACGAGCCCGCCCGGTGGTTAGCTCCGCTCCGCTGAGTAAACTCAAATTCCGATTTGGACTTGGTTGAGTTTTGTTCGCAAATTCCTTCCTAGCCTATGACACCGCTCCCCACCCACGCCGAATATGATGTCGCCGTCATCGGGGGCGGCCCGGGCGGCGCCGCGCTGACGACCCTGCTTGCTCGCCAAGGACATCGCTGTGTGCTCTTCGAGCAGGCCCGGTTCCCCATCAAACATGTGGGCGAATCACTCGTGCCTCAGACGTATGATTTTCTGGAGCGCCTAGGCGTGTTGCCGCAGTTGCGGGCGTTGGCCTTTCCGGCGAAGCACTGTGTTCGGTTTGTTTCGCCCGACGGCCAAGCCTCCATCCCGTTTCAGTTTGCCGAAAATTTGGCGGGCGAGCGGGCTCAAACGTGGCAGGTCGAGCGGAGTCAGTTTGATTGCCTGCTGCTGAACCACGCCCGGGCCAACGGCGTTGAAGTTCAGGAGCAGACGGCAGTGGCCCAAGTCTTGTTTGAGGGCGGGCAGGCCGTGGGCGTCCAGGCTGTTTCGCCGCACGGCGAGGCCATGACGATTCGGACCCGTGTGGTCGTGGATGCCTCCGGCCGCGCTTGCCTGCTGGGGCGCCAGCTCGGGGTGTGGGCCCCGCTTCAGGATCTGCGCAAAGCCGCGATCTGGACCCATTATCGCGGGGCCCCAGCCCCGGTGAACGGTTCCGGCCATGAAACCACGATCTTCCGCACCGCTGGCGGGGGCTGGTTTTGGCATGTCCCGCAACCCGACCAGATCGTCAGCGTGGGGTTGGTGGCCAGCCCTGACGACTTGTTTGCAAACAGCGATGATATCGAAGCCGCGTTCAACCGTGAATTCGCCCGCTGTGCCGGGCTGCGCACCCGGCTGACCGGGGCAAGCCGGTTTGGGCCGTTGCGTGGGCTGCGCCACCTAGCCTATTTGAATCGGCAAACTTGCGGGGCGGGCTGGGTGATGATCGGCGACGCCCGGGCCTTTCTCGACCCCATTTACTCGTCTGGAATTTATCTCGCCCTCGCTTCCGCCGAACTGGCCGCCGGGAGTATCCACGAGGCGCTGCGGACGGGCGACGTTTCGGGCCCGGCGCTGGGAGTGTTTGAGCCCGCGCTGACGCAAGGCTTGGACGTGCTCCGCCGGCTGATCCACGCGTTTTATGATCCGCAATTCAGCTTCCCCGAATTTCTGCGCCAGTTTCCCGACCAACGAGCCGCCTTGGTCGATTGCTTAATCGGCGACGTGCTCAAGGACCTGTCGGGCTTTACTGAAGCGCTGGCGAAAATGACCCCGCCCCCCGCGCCGTTGGGCGAGCTCCCGCGGGCGGCGTGAGCCTTGGCTGAGGTGGGTTCCAGCGCACCGTTCCAAGGCTCCCAATGCGTCAAGAGGGGAAAAGTTTCCCGGTGTTGCCGGTGCTGGATAACGCCCGCACTGGTGGCGCGCTTGGGCTGCCAGTCGGGGCCAATCGCCGGCGGGCCGGGACGAACTGGCCCGCCGCTCATGGGCGGTTTTCCATCGCCGTGGTCCGTTCCTGCAACCACGCAACATCCACGCTGTTGGGTGCCGGCGTCCGGGTCGTGAGGGTTACCCGGCGAACTGGTTGGATCGTGCTCGCCACGCGCCAGCGGTGAATCTCCGCGTGGCCGTCCACAAAGCTCACCCCGCCGGCGAGGTGATGGTAGCTGGCCGGCACATCCCAAACCTGCGCCGCCGCGGCGCGCCGGATCACGTCCACCACGAATCCACCGCCGTTGATGCTGTCCTCGTGTTCGTCGAGGAGCACCCACGCTTGGGACGGGGCGAGGGCGCGAAAGTCATCCAGCTTTCGGTAGATGAAATAGCCCGCGTCGATGCCCTGTTTGGCCAGCGGGCCCAGCCAGTTGGCGCCGGTGTAGAGGTTCATGCTCACGCTGCGCACCCGGGGCAGGCGGCGGCCTTCGATCTCCACCCAGGAACGATCCGCGGGGCAGTGGTAGAGTTTGGCCTCGCGCACGTAGGGCCCGAGCAGTCCGCCGGCCGGCCGATCGCCCGTCCCCGGTCGGACGAGGTAGTCCACGTTCGTATTGTGGGTGCTCGCGGTGTAATCCATCCAACCGGCGACCCACGACGGGCAGTCCGCGTCCTTGCCAGCGTCGGCGTTGCCCCAGTTTGGCACCAGCGTGCTGGCGTGGTCGTCGGCATACATCAGCCAGCCGAGTTGCAGTTGGCGTTGGTGGTTCATGCACTCGGCGCCTTGGGCTTTTAGGCGGCTCTTGGCCAAGGCCGGCAGGAGCATTCCCGCCAGCACGGCGATGATGGCAATGACGACCAACAGTTCGATCAGTGTGAAGGCTGCCGGCTGGGGAGCGCAGCGGCGCAGGTCGGCACACGGACCACGACGGGCAAGGGCGAAAGCATTCATAAAGCAAATAACTACGTAGACGTATTAAATGCGCCTTGATTCAGATCAATTCGGGCGCCGTTGCCGAGGGCTCCGGGGCAAAACGGTTGGTGGCGGGCCGTCTTGGGGGTGAAACGCGGGGTGAAGTGGTGGCCAGCCCAGTGTGACTGCCGCGCCAGTTTCGGCGGGGCCGCACTCAGTCCGCCGTTCGCCGCGAGGACTTGACCTGCATCAAGGCGGCTTCGGTGGGAGAAATCCAAGGTGGCGCCATCGGAGAACACGTTATGGCAACTACCTTGAGTCCTGTGGTGTTAGTCGGACCCGCTGCGGAGGCTGGGGCCGGGGCCGAAGTCGCCGTCGGCCGAATCGCGCCGGCGCGTCGGATGCTGCACTTGGCCGTCGGCAGTCTGATCATCGCGGGCTGCCTTTCCCTGTTGCTGGTCGCGGGCCGGCTGCCGGGAATTGCGGAGGCCATCGGGGATCCGCTCTTCTTCAAACGGTGTCTGGTGGTGCATGTGGATCTGGCGCTGGTGGTGTGGTTTGCCGCCGTGGCGGGAGCCATGTTTGCCCTCCTGCCGGCTACCCGCCGGGAACAACAGGTCTTTAATACGGGCACCGTGATCGCGGTCGGCGGGGTGGGGCTGATGATTGGTGGGGCGCTGGTGCGCGGCGCGGCGCCGGTGTTGTCGAACTACGTTCCGGTGATCGCGCATCCGCTTTTCATCACCGGCGTGGTGCTGTTTTTCGGCGGCATCCTGCTTTGTTTTCTGGATGGCCGACTTTTCCGGCCGACCCAACCAGCTCCGCACGCCAGCCTGGCCCACGCGCCGCTGTGGGTGCCGCCCGAAGTCGCAGCGGGCCTCAAAACCAGCGCGCTCGCCTACCTCGTGGCGATGGTGACGTTCGTGGCCGGCTGGATCGGCACCCCGGCCTCGTTGGATGATCGAAATTACTACGAACTGGTCTTCTGGGGCGGAGGGCACGTGCTCCAGGTGGCTAATGTCGCGGCAATGCTGTCCGTTTGGCTGTGGCTGCTGGCCTCGTTGCTGGGGCGTCCGGTGCTGCGCCCGACAACGGCGTGGTATCTGTTTGCGATCCTCCTCGCACCGCACCTGATCGGGCCGGTGTTGGCTCAAGACGGCACCCTCAGTTCGGTCTATCGCCTCGGCTTCACTCGGCTGATGCAGTTCGGCATCGCCCCGGTGGTCTTGGTGTTGCTCGGCCTTTGCGCGAAGCAGTTGGGGCAGGCGTTTGCAGCGGGCCGATTGACGCGTCGGGCGTGGCTTGATCCTCGCCTCATCGGCTTCGCGCTGAGTGCCGGCATGACGGTGGGTGGGTTTGTGCTGGGGGCTTCAATCCGCAGTTCTAACACGATGATTCCCGGGCATTACCACGCCTCGATTGGGGCGGTGACGATGGCGTTCATGGCGATCACCTACCAACTGCTTCAACCCCTGGGTTTTCGGTTTGAACTCCCCCGGTTTCCGCGGCTCGTGCCGGCCCAATTGGCCTGTTTCGGTCTCGGTCAGGTGATCTTCGCGCTTGGCTTCGGCTGGGCCGGACTGAACGGCGCCGGGCGCAAGGCCTACGCCACCGAACAGCACGTGCGCTCCGCCAGCGAATATGCCGGCCTCATCGTCATGGGGGTGGGCGGCGTGATCGCCGTCGTGGGCGGATTGCTTTTTCTCGGCCTCGTGATCGGGGCCTGGCGTTTCCGCCAAGCGTCCCAGAACGAAGAGCTGTCCCTGCAACCTCAACCCGTGAGCAAAGGCTTATGAACGATCCCCGGAACAAACATCCCCTGCAAAAGCTGATGGACAACCCCTGGCTGCTCCTAGTGCTGGGCGTAATCATCCCCTTCCTGTCCTACACGATCTGGGGCTGGGTTGAACTCACCTTGGTCAAACCCGCACCGCTGCCCTGAGGCGCTTTTACCATGAGTATTCATTCCCCCGCCGCCGACTGGTTCAAGGCTCCCACCGGACACGAACGACTCTGGATCGGCCTCGCGGTCGGTTGGTGCATCGTCCTCTCGTTAATGATGCCTTATTGGCACTTCAAGGGTAAGCAGAACAGCTCGGGCGAAACCTACCGGACCACGCCGGAGGAGTTTCAAGCCCGGGTCGAAAAGTTCTCCGAGGCGAATGCCCCCGGCACCCGGGACAACTTCGCGGAGGGCCTCAACGTCGAGGTGCCGGCGCCTCCCGGCGACATCTACCTGATCGCCAAACAATACTTCTGGTATCCGATCCTGAAACTCCGCGCGGGTGAAACCTACCGCGTCCATATGTCCTCAGTGGACTTTCAGCACGGCTTCTCGCTCCAGCCCATGAACATGAACTTCCAAGTCATCCCCGGTTACGACCACGTCCTGACCCTCACCCCGCAGGCGCCGGGAATTTACCCGATCGTCTGCAATGAATTCTGTGGCGTCGGTCACCACACCATGGTGGGCAAAATCATCGTCGAATAACCGGAGGCACCATGAATCCAGCTACCCCTTCAACTAGCCCGCTCCCCCTGTGGAAGCGCATCTGCGACACCACCGGTCTGCCGGTGTGCCGTGACGCCGAATTGTTCATCAAGCTCAACGCCGTGTGCGCCGTCGTGTTCCTCCTCGTTGGGGGCATCGGCGCCCTGCTGCTGGCGTTGACTCGTTGGCAGACGGTTCACCTGCTGCCCGTCGAGTGGTTCTACCGCATCGTCACGCTGCACGGGTTGAACATGCTCATCTTCTGGATCCTGTTCTTCGAGGTGGCGATCCTCTACTTCGCCGGCACCACGCTGCTCAACGCGCGCTTGTATTCCCGCAAGGTGGCTTGGGTCGCCTTCGGCATGATGCTGGTGGGCGCGTTGCTGGTGGACGTCGTCATCTTGGTGGGGCAAGCCGATGTCATGATGACGTCCTACCTGCCGTTGCTGGCGCATCCGCTGTTCTACCTCGGCATCATTCTCGTCGCGGTCGGCACGCTGACGGGGGTGTTCAACTACTTCGCCACGATCTGGCAGGCGAAGCGCCAGCGCACCTACGAGGGCTCCGTCCCGCTCGTCGTCTTCGGCGCCACCGCCGCTGCCATCATTGCCGTGGTCACCCTGTTGCACGGCGCGATTGTGATGATCCCCACGTTCCTGCATTCACTCGGGTTGATCGCTCAGCCGGATCCCATCTGGTATCGGCTTATCTGGTGGGGGCTCGGTCACCAGTCGCAACAGGTGAACGTGTGCGCGATGGTCTCGTGCTGGTATCTGATCGGCAATATCACCACGGGCGCCAAAGCCCTGAATGAAACCGTCTGTCGCGGCGCCTTCGTGCTCTACATCCTCTTCATCAACCTCGCCTCCGCCCACCATCTGCTGGTGGACCCCGGGGTGAGTGCGACGTGGAAGATCTGGAATACCTCCTACGCCATGTATCTGGCTGTGCTGGCCTCGATGATCCACGGCTTCACGGTCCCGGCCTCGATCGAAGTTGCGATGCGCAACAAGGGTTACACCAAGGGCCTCTTCGGTTGGCTGACCAATGCCCCGTGGCAGAATCCGGCCTTCTCCGGCTCGTTCCTCTCCATGTGCATCTTCGGGTTCATCGGCGGCATCACCGGCGTCACCCTCGGCACGCAGCAAATCAACATCATCGCGCACAACACGCTGCGCATCACCGGCCACTTTCACGCCACGGTCGTCGGTGGCACCACGCTCGCCTTCATGGCGCTGACCTACTACGTCGTGCCGTTGCTGTTCCGGAAGGACTTCATCTTCCGCCCGCTGGCGCGCATCCAGCCCTACTTGTTCGCGGGCGGCATCCTCCTCTTGTCGCTCGGCATGTCCTTCGCCGGTTCCCTCGGGGTCGCGCGACGGAGCTGGGACATTGAGGCCACCGGCTCGGTGCATGGACCGTCGGCCCATCTGTTCCTCGCCGTGTTGGGGCTCGGCGGCATCCTCGCGTTTGCCTCGCTGTTATTGTTCGTCTTGCTGACGGTCGGCACGCTGCTCTTCGGTAAATCGAACGTCGGCCGGGCGATGGTGGATTGGGGCACCCCCAAGACCTTGAGTGACGCGGGTGGTCACGGTCACGGCGGTGAAGTGGTTTCGGGTGGTGCCCGGGCGGTCAGCCCGAGCGGCGAAGCCGCGCACGACACCCGCGGAACGCTGGTGCTGGCCCTCGTCTTCCTCGCCTCCTTTGCGGTCTATTATTTCGCAAACTGGAAGGCGCTGGCCGATGTCTGGCCGGTGCGCTGAAACCCCGGAGTAACGAACCCCACCGGTATGAACCTGCTCGTTCCCTCGTTGCCCGCCGTTCGGCTGTTGGACCGCTTTCGGTCCTTCGTGACCGGCGGGCAGTTTGCGGTGTTCGTGGTGGTGCTGTTTGTCTTCTACGAAGCGTTCGTGCTGGCGCTGGCCTTTGTGCCGGCCGCCAGCACCGGGTTGGGCTCGTTTGCCGAGGAATTCCGGGTTCGCTGCTTCAACTACGATCCCAAGGCGGGCGCCATGAATTGGGGGCTCGTCGGCTTGTTGACGACCGAGCCGTTCTTCCTACAACTGCTCGTCTATTTCGTCTGGCGCCGCCAAGTGCGGGAGCTCGCGTGGTCTCGCTGGCTGGTGCCGATCGCGGCGGCGCTGGCGTTGGCGGCGGGTTTGATCGCCTTGAGCCTGATTCAGGTCCAGCCGCCGGCTGTGCCGCTCAGCCAGTTGCCGTTCCCGGGTGACCGCATCCGCACCCACCTCCCTCTGCCGGAGTTCAACCTGCGCGATCAGGACGACCAACCGGTATCGCCAGCCAGCCTGCGCGGCCGGCCAGTCTTGCTGACCACGATTTATTCAGGTTGCACCACGGCCTGCCCGATGATGCTCACCCAGATCCGGAAAGTGCTGGGTGACCTGAGCCCGGTCGAACGCACTCAACTCGCGGTGGTGGCGGTCTCGCTGAATCCGGAAGCCGACACCCGGGAACTGCGCGAGATGACCGCCCGAACCTACTCGTTCAACGCCCCGGAGTTTCATTTCGTCAGTGGCACGGGCGCCGAGGTAAATCGCTTCCTTGACGACCTGCAAATCGTCCGCACCCGCCTGCCAAACGGGCAATTGGATCACTCCACCATCTTCTTCTGCTTGGATCGCCAAGGGCGGATCGCCTACCGGCTGTCCGCCGGCGAACAACACCATCCCTGGTTGCTCGCGGCGCTGCGGGCACTCGTCGCCGAAGGGCCGTGAGCGCCGACTTGCCCGCTCTTCTCATGCCCGCGCCGACTTCCGAAAATCCCCCCGCCCCCGCCCCCTTGCTTGGCCTGCCCCGCTGGGAACCGGCCATCGAAGTCCGCGGCGGACCCTGGCTGCGCAAACTCGAAAGCGTCGGCCACAGTGTGGATCGGCTCATTCAGTATGCGCTGCCGGCGTCCCTGAATCCCTTGGCCCAGTTGGGGGCCGTGGCGAACACTTGTTTTCTCGTCGCCTTGGGCTCCGGAATCCTGCTACTCGGCTGGTATTCACCGAGCGTGCATCAGGCGTGGGCGTCGCTCGAAGCGATGCGGGTGAACTCCTTCCTTGGTTCGCTGACCCGGTCTCTCCACCGCTATAGTTCGGATGCCTGCGTGTTGTTCATCCTCCTGCACGCAGTCCGGGTGTTCCTGGCCCGCCGCTTCACCGGGCCGCGCTGGCTGGCGTGGTCCACCGGGGTGGGCCTGTTGGCGCTCATCTGGGCCATCGGTTGGAGCGGTTACTGGCTGGTCTGGGACGTGGGCGCGCAGCACGCCGCGCTGGGCACGGCCAAATTCATCGACCGATTGCCCCTCCTCACGGAACCGTGGTCGCGCTCGTTCCTGACCAACGAGAGTGTGCCGTCGCTGCTGTTCTTCGTGATCTTCTTCGCCCATATGCTCGGCCCGCTCGGCGTCGGGCTGGGGTTGTGGATTCACTTGCAGCGGGTCAACCGCGCCCGGCTGTTCACGGCCCGGCCGCTGACGCTGTGGATTACCGGGTCGCTCCTCGGATTGTCCTTGCTGGCCCCGGCGACCAGCGGGCCGGCGGCGGACATGTTGGTGAAGGTGGAACGGTTCAGTCTGGATGGGTGGTATCTCTGGCCGCTGGCGCTGACCGACCGCATCAGCGGCGGCCTGCTGTGGCTGGTGTTTCTGGGCACTGGATTGGCAGTGACCACAATTCCTTGGTGGCTCGCTCGGAGACGCGTGGAGTCGTCTCCGGCAGTGCCCGCTGAACCTTCCCCGGGGCTCCCGATCGCGACCGTGGACTTGGCTCGCTGCTTCGGGTGCACGCTTTGCGCCAAGGATTGTCCCTTTAACGCCATCACCATGGTTTCCCGGGGTGATGGTCGGAAATTTGCCGTCCAGTCGTCGGTGGATCCGGACCTGTGCGTCGCGTGCGGCGTCTGCGCTGGCGCGTGTGATTCCGACGCCATCAACCTGCCGATCTTCAACAGTCGGGAGGTGGGTAAGACCTTGAACGAGTGGCTGGAAACGGATGCGGCCGCCGGCCGGCCGTCATTTTTGGCCCTGCTCTGCGCCGAGGCGGCGGGCGGCGGTTTACCCATCGACTCGCAGGGCCGGTGTCCGGAATTGCCGGGCTATCGGGTGAGTCGGGTGCCGTGTGTGGGTTGGATCAGCTCCGGGTTGCTTGAGCGGGCCCTGCAACATGGGGCCAGCGGGGTCTTGATCGCCGGTTGCGCGGAGGGCGATCCCAACTGCCGCGAAGGCAACACTTGGCTGCGGCACCGCTTGGAGGGGCACCGCGAACCCGCCCTCGATGGGCGCAAGGCGGATCGTTCCCAGATCCATTTTCTGCAACTCGATGCCGGCCGTTCCCGGGACTTGATCACGGCGGCGGCGAGTTTTCGCGACCGGCAGGCACCGCCCGCGCCCGCGCCGTCCACGGCGGGTTGGCGTTGGGTTGGCGCGTTGAGTCTCACGCTTGCGCTGGGTGGTTTGACGCTGGTGGGCAGCCGGGTGCCGTATCGCACCCCGCACGATTCCCAGCCGGCCCTCGTCGTTTCCTTCAACCACAGCGGCCAAGCGTTGGGACAGAAATACCTGTCGGCGGCCGACGCCGCCAAGCGGCTCCCGCACATGCGCCAGCAGGTGAACCTAACCCGCGAACGGGTGCCGGTGCGACTGCGCGTGACGGTCGATGGCGTGGTGGTTCACGAGCAGAGCTACCCGGCCAAGGGGTTTGCCCACGACGGCCCCAGTTTGGCGTTGGAACGCTTGCCCGTGACGGCGGGGCGCCATCAGGTGCTCGTCGAAATGGCCGACACTCTGGAAAACGAATGGCCGCGGCAGTGGCGGGGCGAGGTGGTGATTGTGCCGGGCCAAGACCGAGTGCTGTTGTTCGCCACCCAAACCGGCTTCACGTGGCACGGGGCAGGGCTGCGCTAGCCCGCTGGCCGACCGGTGAGCAAGTTTCCCAACGCCTCGCTTGAAAGCGGTGACTTCGTTCCTAGAGTTCGCTCTTCCTGACCAAAGTTAGATGAGCGAGTCCAACCCTGCTTCGTCCGCCACCAGCGCCGCCGCCAAGCCCTGGTCGATTCCGTCCGCCCGCACGCTTTACAACGTGGACCGCTGGGGCGCGGGCTATTTCGACGTCAACGCAAATGGTCACGTCGTGGCCCGGCCCTTGCAAAATGGCGTGGAGGTGGAACTCACCGACATCGTCGAAGAAGCCAAGGCGCGGGGCCTGAAGTTTCCGTTGCTGATCCGGTTCCAAGACATTCTGCGACACCGCGTGCAGGCCTTGAATGAGGCGTTCCGGGCTAGCATTGCGGAGTGCAATTACAAGGGCGTTTACCGCGGCGTATTCCCGATCAAGGTCAACCAGCTCCGCGAGGTCGTGGAAGAGATCCTCGAAGCCGGCCGGCCCTATAATTTCGGGCTGGAGGTGGGCTCCAAGCCGGAACTGTTTGCGGGTATGGCGCTGCAGAGCGAGCCGGGTTCGCTGATCATCTGCAACGGTTACAAGGACGCTCCGTTCATCAAGCTGGCCTTGCAGGGAATCAAGCTCGGCAAAAAGGTGATCATGGTCGTCGAGAAGCTGGAGGAGCTGAAGCAGATCATCGCCGTCTCGAAGCAGGTCGGGGTCGAGCCGATGATTGGCATTCGGGCGCGGTTGTTGAGCAAGGGCGCCGGGAAATGGGCGGAGAGCGGCGGCGAGAATGCGAAGTTCGGCTTGAGCACGACCGAGTTGCTCGCGGCTACCGAGCTGTTGCAGCGCGAAGGCTTGGCGGGGGCGTTCAAGTTGCTCCACTTCCACATCGGCTCGCAGGTGCCGGACATTCTCACGGTCAAGAAGGCGGTGCAGGAGGCGGCCCGGCTTTATGCCAAACTCCACAAGATGGGTTTTCCGATGGAGTTTGTAGATGTCGGCGGCGGGTTGGGCGTGGATTACGATGGTTCGCGCAGCGCCTTCGATTCCTCTACCAACTACACGCTTCAGGAATACACCAATGACGTGGTGTATTACCTCGCCGACGTGTGCAGCCAGGAAGGCGTCCCGCATCCGGACATTGTGAGTGAGTCTGGTCGGGCGCTGGTGGCGCACCACAGCGTGTTGCTGGTGGAGGTCTTCGGGGCGATCGACAAGACCCCGCCCGAACTCGACTTCCACTTTGCCGCGGGCGGCGAAGGCGAGCACCGGATCGTCAAGGAGCTGATCTACATCCGCGACAACCTGGAGAAGTTGAACAAGTTGGAGGCGTTTCATGACGCGCAGGAGCGGCGCGACGACGCCCACCAGATGTTCACGCTTGGCGTGCTGGAGTTGCCGGACAAAGCGAAGATTGAGACGCTTTATTGGGAAATTTCCGAAGCCGTTGTCGAAAACTTCCGCGGCCAGAGCTACGTGCCGGATGAGATCCGCAAGTTGGAAGATTCGCTCGGTTACCAATATCTCTGCAATTTCTCCGTCTTTCAGTCGCTGCTGGATCACTGGGCGCTGGGCCAACTGTTCCCGATCATGCCGATCGACCGTTTGGACGAACGGCCCACACGTGAAGGCACGTTGGTGGACATCACCTGCGACTCCGACGGCTGCATCAACAAGTTCGTAGACCTGAACGATGTCCGCGACACCCTGCCGATGCATGAGTTGAGGACCAACAGTCAGGGACAACAGGAGCCGTATCACCTCGGTTTCTTCCTAATGGGCGCCTACCAAGACATCATGGGCGACCTGCACAACCTGTTTGGCCGCGTGAATGAAGTGCATGTGTTCCTCGAACCCGACGAAGCCAACGGCTACTACGTGGAAGAAGTCATCGAGGGCAACACCATCAGCCAATCCCTTGGCGCCGTGCAGTATGACGAAAATGAACTGAAGCGGCAGATGAAGGCGCAGGTGGATGCGGCGATCAAATCGGACCGCCTCAAGCCGAAGGAAGGCATGAGCCTGCTCGATGATTACGAAAAGGGACTGAAGGACTACACCTACCTCTCGATTCACTGAGTGAATTTGGTGCAATTTCACTTCGAGTGGGTGGCTGGCCCGGCCGCCCGCGGGCGCAGGTAGGCGGGAAATCATGGCCCAGTCTGAAGTCATCCCCGCGCTGGCCCGCGTCGTTCGCGGGCTCTCCGCTTTGTTTTGGGGGCTCCCGCTGGTCGTGCTGCTCGACACCAAAACCGCGCTCAACGATTCTTGGCAATCATGGGGATTTTTCCCCGTGCTGTTCGCCGCCGGGTTGCTGCTGTTCGGGCTGTTTGAATTGCGACAATTTCAACCGCACGAGCGGATTTGGATTTCGGCGCTCGAACGCGCCCAAGTGGTCGGCCTGATCCTGCTGGCGCTCGCCCCCGTCACGTTCTGGTGGAATCGCATGCCGGCGGAACCCTTCTTCCTAGGCGGCATCCTCCTGCTGTTGGTCGCCGGACTCACCTTCCTGTTAGCCCTCAACCAAGTGATGCTCCGTCTGGCGGCCATGCTGCCGGATGAAACCTTGCGCTCGGAAACGCGTTTCTTCGTGCGCTGGAACCGTTTCTTTCTCGGCCTGCTCGGCCTGCTCCTCGGTGCCTACTTTGCGCTCCTGCGCACGCCGGTCCTGCCGGACTTCTTGGTGCCAGTCGTCATGGTCTTCGAGTGGGTCAAGACGTGGCTGATCCTGATCCTCGCCCTGCTGCCCGTGTCGCTGACGATGACCCTGCTATGGAAGACCAAGGAGGTCATCGTGGTGAGTGTGTTCCGGCCGGCCGGGCCCCCCAATTAAGGCCGCTCGGTCTCCCGCAAATCCGCTTAAGGTTCCTTAAGCCAGTCCGCGAAGGGCGACGACTCGGGCAGGTCGAAGGCCTGCTTCAGCCAACCCGCTTGTTGCCGTTGCCACGCCTCGAAGGCGCCCGGAAGCGGGGCCAGCGTTTCCTGGACGGCCGCCTCATGCCGCACCCGCAAGGCGGCCAACTCCGCCGTCCGTTCCGCCCGGGACAAGGACGGGTTTCGGGCTGATTGCTCCGCTTGGGTCTGCATGTCCTTTTGCGCCTGCCACAGCGCGTTCAGTTCTGACTCACCCAGACCGGTTCGCCGGGAGAGGTTGCGGAGTTGTTGGTAGGTGTCGTCTTGGGCCCGCTCGAATTCCGCGAACCGCTCCGGTCCCAGCAGGGCCTTGATCCCCGTCTCCTTCTCCTCCGCGGACGTGGCTGCGGGATAGCCGTGGTCACGGTCGGTGTCCTTTAACCGGGCGATTTCCGCCAACTCCGTCGGGGATAGTTCGACGCCGTCCAAGCTCTTCGCCCAGTCGGCGCGGTTGGAGTTGCGGGCGCGCCATTCGGTCAACTCCTCCGGAGTCAGCAGCCGCGCCAATTCCGCCTCGAAGCCCGCCCGCGCCTGTTGGCTGAGTTCTTCCTGGAGCTGCGGCTGGGGCTGGGTGGTCCGGGCCTCCTGGATCAGCTCATCCCGGTTTCGTTCCGCGGCCAGCACCTGGTCGGCCAGAGTCGGCGGTAGGAAGCTCACGCGCACGTCGGGTCGGGAAGCGGGCGGGGCAGCCGACTCGCTCCAATGGCCCGGGAACAATTGAGCGAGGGCCGCCTCGCGTTCCGCCTCTGCCGCCTCGAAGTGCTTTTCCAGCTCCTCTTTCCATTGCCGGGCCGGCGGGCAGAACACCTCCCAGAAGTGGGCGGAGATTTCGGCGGCCAACGCGTGCTGGCGTTGGGTGAAGTGCCGATTCACCAACGGCACGAGGATGTGTCGCACCGTCGGGCGTGGACACCCGCAGGCAACCAGTTCGTCCCGGTAGCGGCGCCAATCGCCCGTCGAAAACCGGGACCAGTCCACCGCCTCCGTGGCCAACGGAGCCAATCCCGGATCGGCCACGCCTTGGGTTGGGGCGGGCGGCTGCGCCCCGGCGGAGACGGTGACGAACGGCGCCGCGGGAGCAACGCCGGCGGTGGGTGCGGGCACGGTGTGGGGCCGCCAAACCCAGCCGAGACCTAGGACGAGCGCCGCGTTCAGCGCCAATGAAAGGAGCAGCCCATTGGGGTTCCTCATGGCTGCTGCCATCCTTCCTGAGCCGCTTGAAGCAGCCACTTGCGAAGTTGCTCGGTGCGGTTGGTGGCGGGAACCCGGCTCAGGTTTTGCTCCAGCTGGGCCAGCGCGGCTTCATGGGCGGCTTGGAAGTCCGCCCTCACCGCCGCGGGCTGTTCCCGGCCGGTCTCGGCCAAGGCGGCTACCGTCCGCTGGAATTGATCCAACTCCGCAAACACCCGCCGGGGCGTGGCGGCGTCCAAACCGAATTTTTCCGCCCACTCCCGAGTGGTGGCATACGTCGGGCCCGACCGGAGCCGCAATTCTTCGGCCCGGGCCTCCCCCAGCACCTCCCGTTGGTCCGCGTCTCGTTGCGCCGCCGAACGGCTGGGCCGCTCATTACGGGACCACACCCGGTCCAAGGAGAATTCCCGCTCCAGATGGTTTTCGCCCGCCCGCAAACCGCGGCGTAACAGTTCCCGAAATTCGGTCGGCGTCAGGGCCAGCGCCGCTACCGATTCATCGGCCAAACCGAGCCCCTGCAGCAACGCCTCAGCGCGAAGACAGACTTCCTCGAAATCCGCGGCGCTGAGCACGCGTCCGAACTGTTCGGTGAAGCGGCGGGATTCAGCCGCCAACCAGTGGAGGTCCGCCGGCAGCACCACGGCTTGCGTCTGCTCCCGCCACCGGTGTTCGAATCGCGCCCTCGTGATGAGCAGATCCACCAGCGCCAACTGGCGTTCGCGGGGCAGGAAACCGGCGGCGACTCGCAGCATCAGGTCTACTCTGTAGCCCTCCTCTTCGGGCCATTCGACGAGACAACCCAGCTCGGTCAGTAACTCCGCCTGTGCTTGTTGCCAGCGCGAAACCTCCGCTTCAACAGCTTGGCGGTGGGCCACCAGTTGGGCGCCCGAAAGCCAGAAGTTGGTCTGAAACCGCGCCGTCTCGGTGCGGGTCGCGATGACTTGGTTGCCCTCTGGGCGGAGGAGGTCGCAGACCGTTTCATCCGGGCAGCCGGCCGCCCGGAGATTGGCGGCGAACTTCCGCAGGTCTGCCGACTTTAGGCGCGACCACGGAGTCGGTTCGTGGCTGCGGCTGGCGTTTTGGTGGTGCCGCAGCTTGGCCCGGGCTGAACCCGCCATGGGCTCCCCGGCTTCCGTCGAGGCCATGCCCCCGCTGGGCGCGTCCGGCGGGGTTTCGCGGGGCCGGTCCGGCCGCAGAAAAATCAGGCCGACGACGAGCAGGAAATTCAGGCCGATGCTGAACCCCAATAGCCGGCGCCGGCCGGCAGTGGATTCAGTCGCGGGTGTCATGCCCCCATCGGTGCCGGGTCAGCCCCGCCTTGGCAAGTGCGCCGGTGGTCAGAGGGCGTCCAAGTTCCCGGCGGAAGTATTCGCCCTGCCGGAGCACGCCGTTGGTGCTGCCGTCCACCTGGACGGTGGCGGTGGTCTGGGCCGCGCCCTGCACCTCCAGGTAACGGGGATGGGTGCGCGTCGTGTAGAGGTTGAGCGAGTTCACGGAATACGTGGCGGCTCGGAGCGCCGCGCCCCCCCCGGCGTAACGTCTTCCGTCCACCCAACCGAAGCAACGGCAGCCCACAGGGCGCACGAAGGCGTCTTATTTGGGGACGGGGGTTCAGGCGGTTAGCCGGCGTCGGAACTCGCGGCAAGCGGCCGCCACGTCGGGCGCGTTCAGGAGGGCGGACACGACGCAGATGCGGGTGGCGCCGGCGGTGAGGACCGAATCCAAATTGCCCAGATGGATGCCGCCGATGGCGAACCATGGAACTTCCAGATGGTCTGCCGCCCACCGCACGTAATCGAGCGTGACCGCGGCGCGGCCGGGTTTGGTGCCCGTGGGAAAGACTGGGCCGATGGCCACGTAGTCTGCACCCGCCGCCACCGCGCGCAGGGCCTGTTCCGGCGCGTGGGAGCTCAGCCCGATTTCACACGTGGGCGGTCGCCCGCCCAATTGGCTGACCTGCGTAAAACCTGCGTCGAAGAAATCTTCCTGCCCCAAGTGGCAGACGTCGGCTCCCACGGCAGTTGCGAGGTCGAGGTGATCGTTGATGACGAACCGGACGGCAGCGCGTTGGACCACGGGGGCGATGGCCTCGGCGAGGCGCCGCACGGCGTCGAGGGGCTGCCCCTTGGCCCGGAGTTGGAGGAGATCGGAGCCGCCGTCACAGAGTTGGCGGGCGAGTTCCGCGGGATCCCGGCCTGCGAGATAGGCGGTGTCCACGAAGGTGTAGAGGCGGCAGTCGGCGAGTGGTTTCAACGGTGGGACGAGAAAAAGGAATTGGTTGGGCGGAGGTGCTGAAACCGCTGAATTCAGCGGCGGCCGAACCCACGGGCTGCGCGGGCAGGGGCGGGAGCGCTCTCGTCGCGGCCGGCCTCATCGCCGTGGTCGCGGCGCGCCGGGGATTAAAGCTTTAGCCGGCTCACCTGCGGGTTTGCCGAGTGGCTTACTTGAGCTGGGTGGCGTGGTCACGCAGCCACTGGTGGTCCTTTTTGCTCAGTTCCTGCATGCCGCCGCCGTGATCATGCCAAGGGCCATTCTCGGGCTCGCGGCGCTTGGTAAAACGGGCGTCCGCCCAGCGGTGGGAATCGGAGTGACCGTCAAGGTAGGCGAAGTTGGAACCCTGCCCGTGAATATCATTGGGGATGTGGTAGGTGCCCGTGCCGGTCATCATGACGCCGAAGAAGGGACGGCAGACGCTGAACGGGTGCATGTCGACAAAGCTGTAGATGTCCGATGGGGCGGCGGCGTCGCTGGTCTTCTTGAAGATGCGCCATTTGCCGCTGGCATCGCCTTGGAAGTTGTAGGCGGAGCCGGTCCAGCCCACGAAGGAATTCAGGCCGTAAGTGCGGGCGGGGAGCTCCTTTTTATTACTGTCCGTGATGATCTTTCGGGATTCGCCGGGGCAACGGAAGGAGCCTTTCACGCCGAGATAAGGCGCGATGAGCGAGGCTCTCGGCGAGGTGAGAAATTTGGAGGCGTTTGCCTCGGTGAGTTGGCTTTGCTCGCGGCCTTCGACCCAAATTCTGGCGACAAAATTGGCGGGAATCGGATTGCCGGCCGCGTCAAAGGAGAGGCCGGTTTCACCTGCGCCGTTGGGAATCACGGCGTCACCGAAATCGGTCGAGTAGGTGATGGAGCCGAGCATGAGCTGCTTGGTGTTGTTGAGGCAGGCGATGCCGGTCGCCTTGGCCTTGGCCTTGCCGAGGGCGGGCAGGAGCATGCCCGCCAAGATGGCGATGATGGCGATCACCACCAGCAACTCGATGAGGGTGAAGCCGTGGCGGCGAATCGGAAGAGCAGCTTGCATGCGGAATCTCGGCGTGGTGATGGGCGGACAGTAGGAACTGGGCGTTTCACTGCAAGTCTGCAAGCAAGCTCTCCAGTTCGGCTTGGGGGCCTTCGTGGTGCTGGACCACGGCCAACTCCAGCGCGCGTTCAAAGGCGTGGCGGGCGCCTGCCCGGTTACCCGTCGCCAAGTCGCATTTTCCGAGCAGGATTTGCACGACCATCCAATCGGGTTTTTTGGCGAGGGCGAGGGCCAGGTGGGTCCGGGCTTCGTCGTAGTCACCGAGATCAAACAGGGCTTTGCCGAGACTGAAGCGGCCCAACTCATTCTGGGGAAACTGCGCGACCATCTGGCGTTGGCGGGCGAGGGAATCGTTCATGGAAATTATTCGGAAGGAGACGGTGAACCGGGGGGCGAAGGCGGCGGCTCTTGCCGGCCTTTGAAACGGGCCCGGGCTAGTTCGAGGAAATCGTGCGCCTGGGGCAGTTTCAACCCGAGGGCAAAGCCGAAATACACGCCGCTGGCGGCGCCGATGGCGCCAAAAACAGTGATAATTTGCGCGCCCAACGTCAGCGAGCCGAGGGCCAGTTTGAGCTGGTGGGCGGTGAACCACGCAATGGCTCCGGCCGCCGCCGCGGCGGCTCCCACGCCGGCGAAGTTCCCGGCCAAGTCGCGGATGCTGAGTTTCGGCAGCTTCTTGCGGAGGGCAAAAGCCAGTAAACCAGAGTTCAGGATCGCACTGAGCGTGTTGGCGAGGCCCATGCCGCCCTGCTTGAAAAGCGGAATCAGGAAGAGCGAGATCAGTAGGTTAAAGCCGAGGCAGAACAGGCTAATCCGCATCGGGGTCTTGGTGTCGCCGAGGGCGTAGAAGGCGCGTGCGATCAGGTTATTGACGGAAAAGGCGACGAGTCCCGGCGCCAAGTTCAGCAAGGCCCACGTCGCACGACCGGTGGCTTCGGCCGTAAATTCACCGCGCTCGAACAACAGCCGGATCATCGGCTCGGCCAGCGCCAGCAGCAGCACCGTCGCCAAGCCATTGATGAAGACCACTTGCAGCAGGCCTTCACGGAAGACTTGGCGGAATTCGGGCAGCTTCTTTTCCGCCGCGAGGGAGCTGAGTTCAGTCAGGAGGTAAGTCGCCAGCGAAACCCCGACGATGCCCTGTGGTAATTCCATCAGGCGCACCGCGTAGTTGAACGACGCCACGGCGGAATCGGTGACGCGGAAGGCAATGGCTTGGGTGACCACCACGTTCACTTGGTAGGCCGCGACGCCGAGGGCGGCGGGGGCCATGCGTCGGGCGACCTGCCGCACAGTCGGATCGCGCAGGGGATTCACCCACCGTAAGCGGAACCCCTCCTTGACCAAGGCCGGCCACTGAAACGCCGCCTGCACTAGGCCGGCGATGACTAATCCGAAGGCGAGCCCAAAGATTTGGCGCTCCTGGGTCAGGCCGAAGCGGGGCGCCAGCCAAAACACCGAACCGATCATGACCAGATTCAGCGTCGCGGCCCCCAAGGCGGGCATGAAAAAATGCCCGCGGGCATTTAACATGCCGATGAATACGGCCGCCAAGCAGACGAAGCCGAGGTAAGGGAACATTACAAACAGGAGGCGGGCGACCAATTCCTGCCGAGCCTCGAACGGATAATACAGGATGGCGAACGCGAGCCCCGCCATCCCGAGCGTGACGAGCAGGGTGCAAACTGCCACGAGGGCGCAGATTACGGCATTGGCGGCCTTCCAAGTCGCGGCTTCGCCCTCGTTGGCCTCCTTGTTCTTAAAGATCGGGATAAACGCGGCCGTGAGTGCGCCTTCCCCGAGCAGACGCCGAAACAGGTTCGGGATTTGCAGCGCGAGAATGAAGGCGCTGGCCACGCCAGAGTCGCCCATGAATTTGGCGTAAACCGACTCCCGAACAAAGCCGAGCAGGCGACTGATCAAAGTCGCTGCACCGGCTGCACTGGAGGAACGGAGGAGTCGAGACATGTGGCGGCGGGATTGTTCGGGAAACCCAGCGGAAGGCCAATCTGCAATTCCCACTTGGGCGGAGCCGAATTGCGCCCGGGCGTCACTGGATTTGCACTCGGGCGGGTTTGAGGATTGGTCCCGGGGATCGAATTTACTAGCCTCGGGCCGTGTCGAGTCCGGCCTCATCAGCCTCAACCCGCGTCCATTGGCTTCCCGGTTTGGACGCCTTGCGTGCCTTTTCAATTGTTTGGGTCGGGTGGTTTCACTTGGAGGCCCGCGATCATCTTTTGAACGAGGGCTGGGTCCGGCAACTGGTCTTGCGTGGGGTTTCCGGGGTCACTGTATTCTTTGTCATTAGCGGGTTTCTGATCACGACTCTGCTGCTCAAGGAGGAGGCCCGGGAGGGCCGGATCAGTCTGGCTGGATTTTACCGGCGGCGGGCCTATCGCATTCTCCCGGCGGCCTTGGTCTATCTTGCGGTCGCTTGGCTGTTCGCGCTGGCCAATAAGCTGCCCTTGAATCCGGCGGAATGGCTCGGCGCCGCCTTATTTTTCCGAAATTTGGTGCCGGCGGGCCCGAACTCACATCTCACGGCACACTTTTGGAGCCTTTCCATCGAGGAACAATTCTACCTGGCTTCGGCTCTGGTCGCCGCCGTGAGTAGCTATTACTTGATTGAGCAGCCCATCCTGCGGCTTCGCGAACGTCGCCCTTCGGTCTGACTGTATGCTCACGCCTCAACGATCCGATTTGCCTGACCTGCTCACTCCGCTCAAGGAGGTGTTTGGCTACACCTCGTTTCGCCCGCTGCAGGAGGACATCATCCGCGACTCAATGGCCGGCAAGGATGTGTTTGCCCTCCTGCCGACCGGCGGTGGCAAGTCCCTCTGCTTCCAGTTGCCGGCACTCGTGCGGCCGGGGCTGACAGTCGTAATCTCCCCGCTGATCGCGTTGATGAAGGATCAGGTGGACTCGCTTCAGGCCAATGGCGTGGCGGCCACCTACCTCAACTCGACCCTTTCGGACGCCGAACGCAGCACCCGGTGGCGGGGTTTGAATGCCCGCGAATTCAAGCTGCTCTACGTCGCGCCCGAACGCCTCATGGTCGGCACGATGCGTGACGATCTCAACCGCTGGGGCGTCAATTGCATCGCGGTGGACGAGGCTCATTGCATCAGTGAATGGGGGCACGACTTCCGTCCCGAATATCGGCAACTCCGCAACCTGCGAGAGCGGATGCCGGACCTGCCGTTCATGGCGCTGACCGCGACCGCCACTGAACGCGTCCGCGCTGACATCATCGGCCAGTTGCACCTGCGCGAGCCGGCCATCTACGTCGCCAGCTTCAATCGGCCCAACCTCACCTACCGCGTCGTGCCCAAGTCCGGCGGCTACCGGCAGGTGTTGGATTTCCTGCGCGAGCGGCCCAAGGACAGCGGCATTATCTACTGCTCGAGCCGGGCCGGCGTGGACAGTCTCGCCGCCAAACTGGTCGAGGACGGTATCAAAGCCTCGCCTTACCACGCGGGTATGGAGAAGGACGACCGCGGCCGGAGCCAAGATCGGTTCCTGCGTGACGAGGTCCGCGTCATTTGCGCCACGATTGCGTTCGGCATGGGGATCAATAAGTCGAACGTGCGCTTCGTAGTGCACTACGATCTGCCGAAAAACATCGAGGGCTATTACCAAGAAACCGGGCGTGCCGGTCGCGATGGGCTGCCGAGCGAATGTCTGCTGCTCTTCAGCCCCGGCGACGTCGTGAAGCAGCAGCGCTTCATCGACGAAAAGCCCGACGAGAACGAGCGCCGCATTGCCCGCGAGCAGCTCCAAACCATGACCCATTACGCCGAGTGCCCGGAGTGCCGGCGCGTGATGTTGCTCGATTACTTTGCCGAGGAATTCTCCGCGGACGATTGCGGCGCGTGCGACAACTGCCTAGCGCCCCGGTCCACCTATGAAGGCACCGTCGCAGCTCAAAAGTTGATGAGCTGCATCTTCCGTATTCGCCAGAAAAGCGGCTTCACGGTGGGGTTGAATCACGTCGTCGCGGTGCTCACCGGCAGCGAAAGCGAAAAAGTCCGGCAGTGGGGCCACGACCAGCTCACGACCTATGGCATTGGCCAGGAACATTCCCGCAACGAGTGGGGCGCCATTGCCCGGGAGTTAATGCGCCTAGGCTTCCTCGGGCAAAGCACCGGCCAGTTTCCCACCGTGGAAGTGACTGCGGAAGGCATGGCTGCGCTGAAGGATCGGCGGACAATTAGACTGACGAAGCCGATGGAGGCCGGCCGCAGTCGGACGGAACGGGCGGGTGAAATCGCCTGTGACGAACTCCTCTTCGACAAGCTGCGGCAACTCCGTAAACAACTTGCCGATGCGCAGGGGTTGCCCGCCTACATCGTCTTTGGCGACAACTCGCTCCGCTTCATGGCCCGATTCTACCCGACCACGGAAGGCGAATTTCGACGTATCTCCGGGGTCGGCGACGCCAAGTGGAAAGCCTATGGCCCGCCATTTCTCGAAGAAGTCCAAGCGCACTTACAGACTAATCCGCGCCAAATCTTCGCGGAGGATTCCTTCGTCCCGCCGCCCCCCCGGGCCACCGCCGGCGGCAAATCGCGCGGCGAGCTCCTGACCGATACGGTGAAGGAAACCCTGCGCCTCTACCGCGGCGGGCTGACGCCCGCGGCTATCGCCCGACAACGTGACGTGAAGGAAAGCACCGTGGCGTCACACCTCGCCAACGCGGTCGAGGCCGGCGAGACGGTGGACCTCACGCAGTTTTTCACCGCCGCGCAGGCCGCCGAAATGCAGGCGGCGTTTGAGCAAGCTGGCTGGGGTATGTTGAGCGGCGCGCACGCCGTGCTCGGCGGCCGCTACGATTACTCGGTGCTCCGGCTGTTTCGCGCCTGGCACGCCACGCAGAAGCCGTAGACCGGGAGCGCAGTCTAGCGCCTGCGGGGGCGGAAATCGTTGACCACGACGACAACAATCCGGCCTGACCGCCGGTTGCCTCACGCCCCGAACGCCTTCCGCAGCAGTTTGATGCTCTTGGGCACCGCGGTGTCGGGGTTTTCCTTACCCTCCATTTCCAGCGCGACCCAGCCGGTATAGCCGGCGGTGGCCAGGATCTTCGCGATGCGCGGGTAATCCAGGTCGAGCGTATACCATTCGCCGCCGCCGAAGTAGGTCTTGGCCTGCACGTAAACCGCCTTGGGTGCAACCAGCGCCAACTTGTCGTAGGGATCTTCGAGGAAGTTGCCGGTGTCGAGCATCACGCCGACCCACGGAGAGGTGATCTCCTTGGCGATTCGCAACAGACCCTCGGGCGAACGCGTGAGGCCCCAGTGATTTTCCACCGCCAACGTCACGCCGCATTCCTCGGCCTTGGGGATGCACTGGTTCAGGCAATCCACGCACCACTTGAAACCGTCGTCCTCGGTGTAGCCGGGCAGGATGGGCTCCAGGCCGCGCGCCTTCATCAGGTCGTCAAAGCTCTTGATCGTGTTCCAACGGCCCGAATTGATCCGCACCACGCCGATGCCGAGCGCGTAGGCGATCTCGATGCACTTTTTGGTGTGCTCGACCTGCGCCTTGAGGAAAGCCGGATCGGGATCGACGAAATCCTGGTGAATGCTCAGGCAGCAATAGCTCACGCCATGGCGCGCCGCGTGGCGCTTGAGCCGGGCGAGGTAACCACGGTGGTCGGCCGTCAGCGGCTCTTTCTCCGGCAAGTCCATCTGGCGATGCAGCACGTCCACGCCCGCGACGCCAAGGGCGGCCGCCTTCTCGACAACCTGCTCGATGGTCACCTTGGGTTCGCGGAAGTGCCAGTAGCTGTAACTCGCGATGGCGAGTTGCACGCGGTTTCGCGGCTTCGGCGCGGCGGCCGTGGCCGCGAGCGGCAAGGTGGCGGCAGAACCGGCTACGAGCGCGGCCGAGGTCAGGAAGGAACGGCGGGAGGTGTTCATGGCTGTCGTCGTTCAAGCGTATGGGGGTTGGGAACGAAGTCACGCCGGACCGTGGGTCGCCCTCGATGACGGAGCCCTGAAACGCGGAGCCCTGAAACGGCGAGGGCCCCAGGCGGGCTGACGGATTGGGGTTGGTTGTATCCGCCGGTTGCGGATGGCAGCGGGCGCCGTGCGAAATGTTTGGCCGAGCCCAACAGATTCACCGACTACACCACGGATTGGATCCACTCCAGCGCGCGTTGGTCGCTGCTGGTGGGCTTGAGACGATTGGGTGCCGGCCTCCGAAACACTCGACAGAAGTGTGTGGACCGCAGTATTGGCATGGCATCCGCTAACTAAAATCCACTGCCCATGGTGCTCTATTTGCTTAAAGGCGTGACGATGCCGCTCGAATTCGGGCTGCGCACGGGCTTGAACACCGTGGGGCGTAATCCGACCAACGACTTCTGCATACACGAGGCTAGCGTCTCCAGTTTTCATGCGGAAGTGACGGTGTTGGAGGATGGACGGGGCGTGATTGTGCGGGATCTCCAATCCACAAACGGAACCTTCATTGATGGTCAACCCGTGGAAGAGGTCGAATTGTTACGCGGCCACGCGCTTCAGTTTGGATCCGTCGAACTCCGGCTCGAACTCCGGGAGATTGAAATCAAGGTTCCCGCGCTGACTGAACTAGCCTCGGCCCAGCCCTCCGGGGTGGCTGCGGTATTGGACGATGGGCAGGTGGCGTGCTCTCGTGACCCGCACCTGCCGGCGACGCACGAGGCGACAGAGGGCTGCCAAGCGGTCATCAAATGTCCGGGCGTATTCAACGCGGCTTCGATGCGGGCGGTGAAACTGTCCGGCGGGAAGGCAGGGGTGCTGTTTTTTTGTCCGGACTGTAATGCGAAATGTCGGCCGATTCCTGGCAACCAAGACTCTAACCAGAAGAAGAAGAGTCTGTTCTCCCGCCTCACCCAGACCATTCACCTTGGCTGGAAAAAGTGAAGCGGCACGAAGCTGAACGGGCCTACGCTCGAGTGGCAAACCGCCGCAAATTCTTGAGGGCGACCGTTAGGGTCTTTGGGAGGGGAGCTTCCATCGCGACGAGTTCGCCCGTTGCGGGATGCGGCAGTTCCAACCGCCACGCGTGCAGTGCCAGACTGCTGATCAGCGGCGTTTCTTTATCGCCGGGGCTAATCCGATAGCCCCGCTTGATTTTCGACAACAGCAGGTCTTCACCGCCGTAGGCAGAGTCGCCGTAGATACTGTGGCCGCAGTCCTGTAGGTGGACCCGGAGTTGATGGGTGCGGCCAGTGAATGGCCGGCATTCGACCAACGAACAGCCGACAAAGCGCTCCGTCACTCGGAAATCGGTCAGTGCTCGTTTGCCTTGTCCGCTGATCGCCATGAGACCGGGCTTGAACCAATGGGGGGCAAGCCGGTTTTCAACCGTAAACTCGTCCTCCGGCGGATTACCCATGACCAAGGCGAGATAGGTTTTTTTCGGAACTTCGGAGCCGAAATGGTTGGCCATTTTCACCAAGGCATCGCGGTCCTTGGCGAGCAGGAAAACACCGGTCGTCTCAAAGTCGAGCCGGTGCACATTGGCGAGGTAAGTGATGCCATGGTCGGCGGCCCACGGCCGCCCACTGGCGATGCCCTCGTGCAAGAGGCGCATCAAGTTCGGGCGTTTGGCGTCGTAACGATCCGGGGACGATAAAAGTCGGGCCGGTTTGTTGAGCGCCAAGATCTGAGAGTCCTCGTAAACCACGGGGACCTCCCAAGACTCACCGGTGGCCGGTGAGGATAACCGGACCAGCCGCCCTGAGGGCTTCATGGCTGCGTTACTGTGCGTCGGAATCTTGCTTCAAAAGGGCGGCGAGTCCGGACCTCTGGAATTCGCGACTGGCCCATTCTTGAAAGGCGAATGAACGGCGTTGTTGGCGCTGTTCTTCGAGGTAGGCATTGAGGCCGGCCTTCAAGGTGGCGTCGTCCACCGGCTTGCGCTCTTTGAGGAACACCACCAAGCCGCCATCCGCAGTGGGTTGGAAGCTGCTGGCCGAACCAGGCTTGAGGGAAAAGGCGGCCCCTTTGATCGAATTGGGATTCACCCGCGGGTCCAAGCCGGTGATCGTTTGGGCGGAGAGAGTGAAGGGCGGGAGCTCCTGAATTCGCACTGCGCGTTCCGCCGCCACGGCGGCCAAGCTTTTGCCTTGAGCCAGAGCGTTAGTGAGGGCGGCAGCGAAGGCTTCGCCATTTGCCCGGGCGGCTTCCTGCGATTTGAAGCGTTTGTAATCTTCGGTCACGCGCGATTGGATCGTGGCGTAGGTCGGGATTTCGCTGGGCACCCGCTGAGTCAGCGCTGCAACGACCACGCCGCGGGCACCGCGCATGGGCAGGGTGAACGGATTGGCGTCGGATAACTTGGTCACCGCTTGAGAGAGGGTTGCGAGATCGTCCAATCCAGCTGGCCGGCCATTCTCCGCAAAGGGTTCGGTGGTGGCGACCGGGAGGCTGCGGTTAAGCGCTTCGTTGATCAGGTTGGCGGCAACGAGGGGAGTCATGCGATAAACCGCATTGGCGAACTCAGTTGCCTTGGCGTTGGCCAAGTCGCCCGCCCGTTGAGCGAGGGTCTCGGAGCGCAATTGCTCCAAGGCCGCCGCTTTAGCGAGCGGTTGCCCTTGCGGATCGGTGAAGGCCGTGGCGCCTCGTTGTAGGTAAACCTGTTCCAGTCGGTTCGTGAAGTCTGGCACCTTGGCCAAGTCGGCGCTGGCCTCGGCCATGAAGTTGGTCGTTTCAAACCGGACGTAGCTGAGGACGTAACGCTCGGGAATGCGATAGAATGCGAGTCGGTTGCTGTAGAACTGGGTGAGCGCAGCCGGCGCCAAGTTGACGGAGGCGAGGTAGTTCGAGGCCGAGAAGAAGGCGACGCTCGTGAGCAGGGATTCGTTTTCCCGCTGAAATTCGCGGGTGGCTTCGCGCGGCGTTACCAGTTCACCGCTCACGCCGACGACATCAGCGAGGTGCTCCCGCACGACTTGCAGATCGACCCAAGCTTGAAAGTCGGCCTCGTTGAAGCCTTCACGCGAATTTTTAAGACGGGTATCGATGAAGGTGTCGTAGGTGACTGGGCCCCGCTCATCGCGCAGATTCTGCCGGATCCAAGTCGCGGCGGCCGCCGGGCTTACCACAATGCCGAAGTCCTTTGCCCGGGCCTTTAGCAGGAGGTTGAAGTAAGTTTCTTGGTTTAGGTCAAAGCCTTGTTGCTTGGCCCCCGCGGTGTCATAGCCATCGCCTAAGCGCAGGTAGCCACTCAAGCGGGCCAAACGATTGGCGGCACGCGCCTCGGTTGCCTTGATCGGCCGACCGTCAAGGCTCCCGTAGTTGCTGTCCCCGCCGGAACCACCTCCGCCCAGGTTGGAGCTGGGATTGAAGTAGACGACGAAACTGATGATCACGGCGGCGCTGATGAAAATCCACAGCAGCCTCTGGTGTTTACGAATATGACCGGTCATGGTGACAACGACGGATAAAGAGGCGCGAAGCCTAATGGCCCGCGAAAAATCCGGTCAAAGGCAAAAGCTGGCTCAATTTAAGCCCCTTGCCCGACTGCCGCTTGACATTGAGAGCTTGAACCTTGGTTGGTTGGCCGAATTTTACATTCGCAACGTTGAACCCGGCGTTCAGTAGCGGGGCGGGTGCCTGTTCCCGGTGGGAGGATTAGCCCGGAAATCCCAGGAGCTTCCTTTGCTTGATCATTTCGGCGACCTGAACCGGCACGCTGTGTTCCCAGCCCGGTTGGTTGTTTTGGATCTGGGCCAGAATTTCGCGGGACAAGATATTCATGTTTGCCTCGTTCACATCACGCATCGGTTGGATGTAGTGGTTTTCAAACAAGTAGTCGTAGAGATGCTGCAAATGCGGGGCGACGCACAGGTTGCCAGCGGTGATGATGGCGCCGGTCTTGGCTTCGCGCATCGGGTAGGCGTAGAGCTTCAGCTCGTTTTTAAACATGCGACCGAAGGACTCCAAAATTCCGCCTTCGAGTTCGGAGTAATACTTCTCGTCAAACAGCTCTCGCAGGGTGGGCACCCCCATGACGATGCCGATCGGCATTTTGGTGTAGCGGAAGAAAAAGGAGGCGAGGCGGAAAAATTCGCCGTAGTTCGAAATCATTACCGGATGCCCCAGCGAGCCCAGCAGGTCCGCACGGTCCAAGAAGTCGCGGTGGTTGATCTTCCCTTCGACGTTCAGGTTTTTGAGCGTCATCTCCATCACCACGCGGACATCCTGCCCTTCGACGTTCGGTTCCTGCACAAATTGCGATTGGGCATGCCGGATCATGTCGACTGAGATCTTGGTCGGGGGCCGGAAGCTGCCGCGTTGGATGAGGACCGGCCGTTTGTAAATCAATTCGGCCGCCTGCACGATTTCCCCGTCCGGCGTGAACATGGCGGCGTTGGTCAGGCCGCTTTCGACGAGTTGAAGTGAAACGAGTCGGTTGTCGACCTCGCGGAAGACTGGACCCTCGAAGTCGATGACATCGACCTCGATCCGATCAAGCGACAATTGATCCAGCAGGGCGCGCACGATTTGGTTGACCGCAGGGGTGTCGTAAAGGGCGGCATGAATCAAGTTCACCCCGAGAATCCCGAGCGCTTCCGCCTGCTGAAAATTCTCCCGATCCACCATGCGCACATGCATGAGGATGTCATTGGGTGGGCCGCCGGGTTCGGACTGGAAGCGAATACCCATCCAGCCGTGGGTTTCGTCCCGGCGCACGAAACTCTTGGCCGTCACGGTGTCGGCAAAGACGAAAAAGCGGGTGTTGGCTCCACGCTTTTCGGACAACCGCTCGGTGAGTAGGCGGTATTCGTGACTCAACATTGCGATCAACCGCTGCTTACCCACATAGCGGTCGGCCGGACCGTAGATCGCATCACTGACGGTCATGTCGTAAGCCGAGATGCTTTTGGCAATGGTCCCGGCGGCGCCGCCGACGCGAAAAAACCAGCGGGCTACCTCTTGGCCGGCCCCGATTTCGGCAAACACGCCATATTTTCCGGGGTCGAGGTTGATCTGGAGTGCTTTGTGGTGGGTATCAGTTCGGTCGGGCATGGGAAAAATGGTGGGCTGACGCAACGGGCCTAGCTTCTGGAAGTCCGACCTCGGCTTTCGAAGCGAGACTTGGGGCCGGCGGTAGGGCGTAACCTGAAGCGGGGCACAGTCAAAAAAAACCCGGACGGCGATCAGAGGATGATCTACCGTCCGGGGGAATATTCAGAATCAGTTCAGTAGGACTATGTAGAGATTCCCAGTCGGTGAACAAAGCCGGGTGGGAAATTGGTTGAGCGCAGTGAGCTAAGCCCATCACGACTCGAAATTGTTTCGTCCTACGCTTCAAAGAACGACGTCAAATTACGGGGCAGACTCAATCCGTCAAGGCCTTCTTTCTTGGTGGGGTATCGGTTAAATCCTCGGTGAGATTGAGGAAGACTACTACCGAAGTGGTTCAATCCATCGGTTTGTCTGACTGGGTTGCGGGGAAGCCGATTCCAAACCGGGGATTCCGCTTGCTGGCAGAATCAGAAACCCGGTTCATCGCGGGGCATGTCTGACTGGTTCGCGGTTGTGTTGCTTGGCGCGATTGAGGGAATCACGGAATTCCTGCCGATTTCGTCTACTGGCCACCTGTTGCTGGCTGAACACTGGCTTGGGCACCGTAGCGAGTTGTTCAACGTGGTGATCCAGTGTGGCGCGGTGCTAGCCGTGCTGGCGGTTTTCGCAGGTCGAGTCCGTCGATTGTTGACCGGTTGGAACCAACCGGAGAATCGCGACTATCTGCTCAAGCTGGGGGCGGCGTTCACCCTGACTGCCATCGGCGGTCTCGCCCTCAAGGCGGCTGGTCTAAAGCTGCCCAAGGATACTGCGCCCATTGCGTGGGCGACCCTGATCGGCGGGGTGCTGTTTGTCGGTTTAGAACGTTGGCTGAAGGGGCGCCCCGTGACCGAACAGGTGTCTTGGGCGGTAGCCATTGCCATTGGGGGCGCTCAATTGATTGCGGTCGGGTTCCCCGGCGCCTCCCGCTCTGGCACCACGATCCTGCTCGCCTTGATGTTGGGCCTCAGTCGGCCGGCGGCGACCGAGTTTTCGTTTTTGCTCGGCATTCCCACGCTGCTCGCGGCGGGTGCCAAGGAGACCTTGGACTCTTTGAAAGGCCACGAACCGCACGAACCGTGGTCGATGATCCTCCTTGGCACCTTGGTGGCGGCCGCAACGGCCTTTGTCGTCGTCAAGTGGCTCTTGGGCTACGTGCGTCACCATTCGTTTACTGTTTTTGGCTGGTATCGTATCGCGATTGGAACCGCGATTTTGGTGCTTTTGAAGTGAGCGAAACTTAACTTTTCGGGCGCCGGTGGACTTTGTGGAACGCCGCTTGGTCAGTTGGCTTTAAAATCAACTCATCCACACAGACATGCGGCGGTTGCGATGTCATCCACACCATGGCCGCTGCCACATCCGCACTGGTGAGTGGGATAGCGCCTTCGTAAACTTTCGCCGCCCGGGCGACGTCGCCCTTGAAGCGAACTAACGAAAACTCCGTTTCCGCCATGCCCGGATCCAGCGAACCCACCCGGATGCCGGTTCCATTCAGCTCCAACCGTAACGCCTGCGTAGCCAATCGTCCTGCGGCCTTCACCCCGCAGTAGACCGATCCCCCCTCATACGCCGTGTGCCCGGCGATGGATCCGAGGTTGAGAATATAGCCCCCGTCATGGTGAGGAATGAGCGGCAGCACCGCCCGGGTGACCCGCAGCAAACCCAGGAAGTTCGACTGCACCATCGCCTCCCAATCTGCGTCGCGACCGGAGGCCACCGAGTCCAGTCCATGAGCTCCGCCGGCGTTGTTGATCAAGACCGAGACCCGGGGGGTGAGGGCCCGCACTTGGTCGGCGAATGACTCGACGCTCGCGGTGCTCGCAACATCCAGAGGGTATACGTGTGCCGAAGCCGCTCCGGCCTGTCGGGCGGCGGCGGCGACCTCTGCTAGTTGTTCCTGACGCCGTGCGCCGAGTAAAAGGTGGCACCCAGCGCCCGCAAAGGCGATTGCTCCGGCCGCGCCAAAACCGCTGCTGGCACCGGTGATCAAGACCCATTTCCCCCGTAAACTCATGCGCGCAGGCTAGTGGACGATCGGAGCCGGGGCGAGTGTGGTAAGCAAAGCTGGCATCCGGAACCTAGCTTTCAGGTGATTGCCCTGCGACTCCGGATTGGGGGCTTGGCTTTCCAAAAAAGCAAAAGGCGCCTGCGGTTGCAGGTGCCTTGAGGCAAGTGACTCCAATTTAACTTCGATCTTACCGGCCGCCGGTCACCAAAGCCCGAAGGGCGGCGACTACTTCCATGGCTTTCGGATCATTCGGAGCGACTTCGCTAATTTTGTCGCGCGCTTGGCGGGCCAGCAACATGAACTGCACCTGCTGCTCGTCTGTGGTCACCTGAGCTTGAACTTTGGCGATGGCCGTCAAAACGCCGTCGAAGTCCTTTTTATCGATCGCCGCCATGACTTCAGCCGCCCCCGGCTGTTTGGCGGCGGCTTCGACGACCTTGGCGTCCACCGCGGGCGTGCGTTTGCACCCGCAGGTCAAACCAAGCCCGAGGGCGATCAACAGTCCCCAGCCGATGCGTTGTATCATGTCGTGGCGGGAGTGGATTATTTACGGTAACGAGGGCCGTTGAGCAGGTCGTTCGGAGCCGGAATACGGTTGTTAACCAAATCGTAGCACTTGTTCCATTTGACCATGTCAGCACTGCCGCCGAAGCGCCCCACCACGGCGCCGCCGGGCAGGTTTTTCGCACTGGCGAAGGGCAATCCGATGCTGTTCGGCACGCCTGAGTGGCGCATCGAAAGGGTTTCGCCAATGGTCGTCGGGTTGTTGCCTGCGTCATTGAAGAAAAACGGGTCGGACTCGTTTTGTTCCCACATCTGCCAGTCGGTGGCCAAGAAGTCGGTGACTTTGTAGGTCCGGCCGGAAGCCGGCGCCGTGCCGACCGTGCCCGCATATCCGCCGATCGTCCCATTCCAGCAATAGGAGGTGATTTTGACCGGGCGCCCCAGCCAAGCGGCCTTCTGCTTGGCGCTTGATTTACGGAGGGCGACATCCTTCGGGCACCAAAGCACCTGATAAGTCGAGAGGATTGGTCCGAGCTGGCCAATGCGGAAGAATTCGACTTGGTTAGTAAACTGCGAAGAATTCAGGTCCCTACCGCCGCAAGCAGCGATGCTGGTGGCGGTGGCGGTGGCGGGCAGACGGGCGCTCCGGCCCTTGTTTTCGGTCGCGTAGGCCCAGCAGTCCGGTCCCGACAGATCGCCACCCCAGCCCGGGTGGGCGTTGTAGTCATTGTTGTCGGTTGAATACATGTGGTTGGCCAGCAGGACCTGCTTTACGTTATTCAGGTCGAGCGTCATCTGGGCCTTGTCCTTGGCCTTGCCCAGCGCTGGCAGCAACATGCCGGCGAGAATTGCGATGATGGCAATGACGACCAACAGCTCAATCAGCGTGAAAGCCCGCTGCCGGCCGGGTCGCGGAAGAAACGAAAATTTTGAATTTTTCATGGGGCGGTGTGGAACCTGATAAAGAGTTATGTAGCTGTGTGACACTTGTCAAACTCACACTCGAATGGGCTGGGGCGATCGGGGGCTTCTGGTCGGGATGAAAACCGCCCGCTTGCTTGGGGCCCAAGCAAGCGGGTGAAAACGGCGGGTTAGCTCAATAATTCAGCCACGGTCCGAGCCAGCGCTCCATTTCAGCCAAGGTTTTGCCTTTGCGTTGGGCGAGATCTTCGACTTGGTCCTTGGCCAGCTTGCCGACGGCGAAATACTTCGCGTCGGCATGGCCGAAGTAGAGGCCGCTGACGCTGCTGCCGGGCCACATGGCGAAGCTCTCCGTGAGCTTGATGCCGGCGTTCTTCTCCACGTCGAGCAGTTGCCAGAGGGTGCCCTTTTCGGTGTGGTCGGGGCAGGCGGGATAGCCGGCCGCGGGTCGGATGCCGCGATATTGTTCTTCGATGAGTTGTTCGGGAGTGAGGTTTTCGGTCTTCCCGAAGCCCCATTCCTCGCGGACGCGTTTGTGGAGGTATTCGGCGAAGGCTTCGGCGAGGCGATCGGCCAAGGCTTCGGCCATGATCGCGTTGTAGTCGTCGTGGTCGGCCTTGAATTTTTTCACCAGTTCGTCGAGGCCGAAACCGGTGGTGACAGCGAAACCGCCGAGGTAGTCGGGCGCCCCCTTGGGCGCGATGAAGTCCGCTAGGCTCCGATTGGGAGAGCCGTCGGTCTTCTCCAGTTGCTGGCGGAGGAAGTGGAGCGTGGTGAGCTTTTCGGTGCGGGTGGCGTCGGTGTAGAGCTCCACGTCATCGCCCACGCGGTTGGCTGGGAAGAAGCCATAGACGGCCGTCGCGCGGATGAGTTTCTGGGCGATGAGCTCGTCGAGGAGGGTCTGGGCGGCGGTGAAGAGCTTGGTAGCCTCCACCCCATACTTCTCGTGCTGGAGGATCGAAGGGTAGCGGCCGCGCAGTTCCCAAGTGTGGAAAAACGGCGACCAGTCGATGAATTCGCGAAGGGTGGCTAACGGGAAATCTTCCAGCACCCGGAGGCCGGTGAACTCAGGCTGAGGCAAGTTGTCGAACTTCAACTGGTCGGCGTTGGCGCGGGCTTGGTCGAGCGAGAGCAGGCTCTGGCGCTGGCCGGAGTGTTGTTCCCGGAGTTTCTCGTAATCGGCGCGGAGCTGCTGCACGAAAGCGGGCTTGGCCTCGGTGCTCAAAAGGTTGCTGACCACGGGCACGGCGCGGGAGGCGTCGAGGACATGGACGACGGGCTCGCTGTAGTGCTGGGCGACCTTGACCGCCGTGTGGGCGCGGCTGGTGGTCGCGCCACCGATCAGCAGGGGAATCTTGAAGCCGATGCGCTCCATTTCCTTGGCCACATGGACCATCTCATCGAGCGACGGGGTAATAAGGCCGCTGAGTCCGATGACGTCGGCGTTTTCCTGTTTGGCGCGCTCTAGGATCCGTTCGCACGGGACCATGACGCCCATGTCGATCACCTCGTAATTGTTACAGGCGAGCACGACGCCGACGATGTTCTTACCGATGTCGTGGACGTCGCCCTTGACGGTTGCGAGGACGATCTTGCCTTGGGCTTTGACGGCCTCCCCCCGAGCGGCCATGGCGGCCTTTTCGGCCTCCATGAAGGGCGTGAGGTAGGCGACGGCTTTTTTCATCACCCGGGCCGATTTCACGACTTGGGGTAAGAACATCTTTCCGGCGCCGAACAACTCACCCACGACACTCATGCCGTCCATCAAGGGGCCTTCGATGACCAGCAAAGGTTTGCCGAGTTTGGCGCGAGCCTCCTCGGTGTCGGCGTCGATATGAAGATCGATGCCTTTCACCAAGGCGTGGGATAGGCGCTCTTCGACGGTGCCTTTACGCCATTCCTCCTCGATTTTTTTGTCGGCAGCGGTCGTGCCGCTACTGGCTGCCTTGAGCTGCTCGCCGAAGTTCACGAGGCGTTCGGTGGCGTCGGGGCGGCGGTTGAGCAGCGCGTCTTCGACGAGTTCCTTCAGTTCGGGCTCGATCTCTTCGTAGACCTCCAACATGCCGGCATTGACGATGCCCATGTCCATGCCGGCCCTGATGGCGTGGTAGAGGAAGGCGCTGTGCATCGCCTCGCGGACCGGGTTGTTACCGCGGAAGCTGAAGGAGACGTTCGACACGCCGCCGCTGACCTTGGCGTGCGGGAGGTTCTGTTTGATCCAGCGCGTGGCCTCGATGAAGTCCACGGCGTAGTTGTTGTGCTCCTCGATGCCGGTGGCGACGGTGAGGATGTTGGGATCGAAGATGATGTCCTCGGGCGGGAAACCGACTTCGTCGACGAGCATGCGGTAGGCGCGCTCGCAGATGCGGATCTTGTCAGCGTAGGTGGCCGCTTGGCCCTGTTCGTCGAAGGCCATGACGACGACCGCCGCGCCGTATTTCAGGACCTTGGCGGCAGATTCGCGGAACTTCGCCTCGCCTTCCTTGAGCGAAATCGAGTTCACGATGCCCTTGCCTTGAAGGCATTTCAGGCCGGCCTCAATGACTTCCCACTTCGAGGAATCGACCATGAAGGGAACCTTGGCGACTTCCGGTTCGCTGCCGAGGAGTTGCAGGAAACGGGTCATCGCAACGACCCCGTCGATCATGCCCTCGTCCATGCAGATATCGATGATGTTGGCGCCGCTCTCGACCTGTTGCCGGGCGACCGCGACGGCTTCTTCGTATTTGTTCTCCTTGATGAGCTTCGCGAACTTGGGCGAACCGGCGACGTTCGTGCGTTCGCCGATCATCATGAACTGGCCGATCTGCTGCGTGAACGGCTGCGAGCCGGAGAGGCGGAGGGGCTTCGGGGTGACCGGCGCTGGGGTGCTGCCTGAAAGGCCGCCCAGCCGTTCGGTGCCGGTTTCCTTCGGAGCCAAGTCGCGGGGATGTCGGCCTTCGAGCGCCTTGGCGATGGCGGCGATGTGGTCGGGCGTGTTGCCACAGCAGCCGCCGGCGATGTTCAGCAAACCGCTCTGGGCAAACTCGCCGAGGAATCGGCCCATGTCCGCCGGCGTCAGGTCGAAACCGGTCGGCGAAAGCGGATTCGGCAGTCCGGCGTTCGGATAGCAGGAAATGGCGACGTCGGACTTGGCCGCGAGTTCGGCCAGGAAGGGCCGCATCAGATCAGGGCCGAGCGAACAATTCAGGCCGATGGAGAGTGGCTTGATGTGTTTCACCGAGTTCCAGAACGCCTCGATCGTCTGGGCTGAGATCATCGTTTCCCCCCCCCGACCGACGGCGGCGGAGAACGACACTGGCAGTCGCACCTTGTCCGCGGCGAACACTTCCTCGATGGCGACGAGCGCCGCTTTGGCGTTGAGCGAATCAAAGATCGTCTCGACCAGCAGGAAGTCGGAACCGCCCGCAATGAGGGCTCGCACTTGCTGGATATAGGCCTGCTTGACTTGGTCGAAGGTGACGACCCGGAAGCCCGAGTCATCGGCGTCCGGGGAGTTCGAGAGCGACACCGTCAGCGGCCCGATGGCCCCAGCCACGAAGCGCTGTTTACCGTCCTGATTGGCGATGCGATCGGCCCATTCACGGCACTGGCGGGCGGAGGTTTCATTGATGTCCCAAGCGAGGTTGTTGAGGAACTGATCTTCGATGATCTTCTGGTAAAACGCGGGATCCTTGCGGCCCCCGTGTTCGCGCGGATCGTCCACGAAAAACTCGCTCTGGCCGATGCTGGTGGCGGAAAAGGTGTTCGTCTCAATGATGTCCGCGCCGGCTTCGAGAAAGCGCCGGTGAATGTCGCAAATCATCCCGGGCTGGGTGAGGGAGAAGAGGTCGCCGTTGTTGAGCAGATCCTTTTTCGACTCCTTGAACCGTTCGCCGCGGATGTCCGCCTCCTTCATCCCGTAGGTGCGGATGGTCGTGCCCATCGCGCCGTCGATGATGGCGATGCGGCGCTGGAGCAGGCTCAAAAGCGCGTTCCCACGGGCGAATTCCGGCACAGCCGGGGTTGAGTTCGACATGGCCAGAGGCTAGCCAAACGCCCCGTCATCTCAAGATTCAAATCAACCAATCCTGATTCGGTGATGCGAAGGTGTGTTCGTGCCGTCATTAAGTCACCGCGGTGCCATGTGTTCGTAACCTTGGGGGCCGTTACTAGGGGAATGGTGAGCAGCGCAATAAGCCCTCGTGCCGGAAAGAACCCCGCACTGCCCGATGACTTGGCCGAATGGCTGGGGGCGGTCCGGTTGACCAATCTGGCTCTCAGCGCCCTCGCCGACGTGGAAAGTCCGCGCTCAGAATTCCGGGCGCCGGGCGCTGATGAAGGTCACGGCTTTCGCATGTTGCTCACCCTCATGAGCTACGCCTATGCCCGCGGTATCTATGGTTCCGCAGAAATGGCCGAACGCATCGCCATCGACCCTGACCTCCGCTACCTCGCCACGGCCGCCCAACCGACGGCCCAGACGATTCGGCAATTCCGTCGCCAGAATCGGATGTTGCTTCACGCCGCGTTGGCTCGGTTGCTCGCGCTGTCCACCGGCAGTTCGGAGCAGGACGCTTGGTTCAACGCCGCCGCCGAGGCGGATCTCCGGTTGGACCGTGCGACGGCCGCCGACAGCTACGCGTTGGATTGTTAAGCCGAATTCACCTGCCGGTGCGCCCAAGAAGGAACCGGAACGAGGCCCTGAATCAGCCCGGCTGAGACGTGCGTGCGGCGGTCATACGCTGGGCCACTGGGCCGGCAAACTCGATGGTCTGAGTCGGGAAGGCGAAGCTCAGGCCGTTCGACTCGACGAGGCGCATGATGGCCAGATTTACCCGCTCGCGCAGGACGAACGACTTCCGCACATCGGGATCAGCGGTGAAATAGATGATTTGAACGTCGAGCGAGCTGGCCCCGAAGTTGAGGAAATTCACGGTGATGAATTCTTGGTGGATTTCCGGATCGTTTTTAAGCAACTCGCGGATGTCCCGGAGCAACGCTTCGATTTGTGCGGGCCGGGAGCCGTAAGTTACCCCAATCGTCTGGTCGACCCGGCGCTGAGGCATCCGGCCGAAGTTGTTAATGGCTTCACCGGCGGCGGTCTTGTTGGGGATGATCACCAGCGTGCGCTGCGGCGTGCGTAGCCGAGTGGAGCGCAGCCCGATGTCCTCGACGGTGCCCTCATGGGCGCCGATGCGGATGAATTCACCGATGCGGTAAGGCTGATCAACGGCGACGACCACCGAGCCGAACACGTTGGCCAGGGTATCCTGAGCCGCCAAGGCGAAGGCCAAGCCGCCGATTCCCAGACCGGCGAGAAAGGCCTTCACGTCGGCCCCTAGGCTCTGGGCCACCAAGAGCACGCCAAAGACCATGATCAACGAGATCAGCGCCTTCTTGATCCACGGCATGAAGGCGGCCACGCCCAAGTCCCGCCGTTTGGCTACGGCTTGGAGATGGTCGATGATGGTGTTGAGCGTCACTAGCGCCAGCCACAGGCCCACGATGGCAAAGGCGATGGTCTGCACGTAAACCCGGGCGTGGTCGGCCTCTGGGGAGAGTTTGAGCGCCTTCACCGCCATGACGGCGCCCAGCACGGCGATGAACGCGGCGACCGGCTTCTGCAAGGTGGTGGCGAGTTCGTCGTCCAGCGTCGATTCGGTGCGCGCACTCAGTCGCTTAATCAGGCCGAAAACAAAAGTCGTCACGACGCGCCGCAGCACGTAGGAGAGGACCAAGATGAACCCGGCGATGGTGTAGTGCTGCCACGTGTTGCCGGTGCCGCTTATGCCGAACAAACCGAGGGCCAAATCCACCAGATGTTCGACAAAATCAGGCGCCTGATCCCGCCCGCCCGCACCGGATGCGACTGCGGCGGCGGCCTGAGTGGTGGTCTCTTCGGCCTGCGCCCAGAGCGACGGGGCCGTGGCGGCGGCGAGCAAGGTGGCGCCGAGGATTTGGACGAGATAACGCATGGCAAAAACGGCGTGAGCCTCGCGCCGACCTCGGCGATGTCAATCCGGGCACCACCGCCGGAATCCGAGGCGACCGCTGCCCTGCAAAAAACGTCCGCTGGCCTGCGGATAACGGGCCGTCGCCCCGCTAGATGCCGGTTGGGTAAGCCGAACGGGAACGGTTCGGGGGCCAGCGCAAATTCGCGCCCAATGGAATGGGCAGATCCGCCGCCGCCTTTGGCCACCGTGACTTGGAGCCCAGTAAGGTCAGGTGCGGTGAACAAGTTGTGTGCGTGGTTCTTGCCCGGTGCCCGGTGGCTTCCTAGCTTGGCCTGCATGAAGCGGTTCGTTCCCCTCCTGTTTGTCGCAGCCTGGCTGGTCGTAGGCCCGATCGCTGGCCACGCGCAGAATGACGCCGAGGAAATCCGGCGCCTGAATGCCACCACCGAAGCTTTGGTCGAAGGCCAAGAGTCGCTGCGCAGCCAGCTCCAGACCCTGCACCAAGAGGTAGCCCAGCTCCGGGCGGAAAATTCCGCCCTCAAACAGCAACTCGCCGGCGTGGGCCAAGACAATGTGTCCCGGAGCGAATTGCAAAAAGTCGTCGTGCAGGTGCGCGAGGTGGACAGCAAACGTCAAGCCGACGCCCAACTTGTGCAGCGTCAGCTCAAAGACATTGCTGAAATGGTCAGCAAGCCGATCCCCGTTCCCGAGCCGCTGCGCCGGCCCAAACTCGATGAACCGCCGGTGACTGAAAAGAAAGACCCACTGAAGATCGACCACCAGCCGGCGCTGCCGACCGAAGGCTATGAACACGTGGTGCAAACTGGCGAATCGCTGGGCCTCATCCTGTCGGCCTACAATCAGAAGTATCAGCTCAAGGTGAAACCCGCGGACGTCTTGCGCGCCAATCCGAAGCTGCGGGACCCGAAGAAAATTTTCGTGGGGCAGAAGTTATGGATTCCGGAGATCAAGTGACGCCCACGCCTGCTGCTCCGCGGCCCCGGTTGGCTGGCATGGCGGCGGCCGGCGGGCGCTGGGGGCAGCGAAACTTGCGAAAACTGCACCTCTATCTCGGGGTTTTTTTTACGCCGCTGCTGCTCTTTTTCGTCATTACCGGCGGGTATCAAACCGTGGATTCGGACCGGCTTAAATCGCCGAGCGAAGCCGAGTCGATGGTCCAAAAATTACGCGTAGTCCACACCGACCAGATCTATCCGGACACCGGCGCCCTGCGCCAAAAAGCCTCGCCCAAACTCTTCCGTGGGTTGGTCCTCGCCATGTCGGCGGCCCTTGTCCTCACGACCCTGCTTGGACTGGGCCTCGCGTTTAAATTTACCCGGCCCGGGTGGTTGCCGTGGCTACTCCTGGGCCTCGGGATTTTGGCGCCGGTCGCGGTGCTGTGGGCGGCTCGACGTTGAGGTTAACCTCGGGCTGCTGCCACGAACTGGTTTGTCTCCCTAACGCCCGAATGGTGGCGTTGTGACCGTTCAAAAATCCTGAAAATCGTCGGGCAGTGGGAACGTGGTTTGTGGCTGCTTTTTCCCGTTGAAGTGGGGCGCCGGCGTGACGTGACAAAGCTTCAGTTCGGGTTTCAGCATGTGCGGGTTCGGCGCCCGGCCGGGGGCTGAAGAAACGGGGAGCGTGGCGGACCAAGAAGCGTCGGTGGCTGTCTGCGCGAGCGTTGAACTGGCGTGGGTTCCGCCGACCAATTGTTGCAGGCCGGTGACCGCTTGTTTGAGCGAGCCGGTCAGGGCCTGGAGTTCTTGGCTGGCACTCGCGTTTTCCTCAGCACTGGCCGCGTTGCGCTGCGTGACTTTGTCCATTTCGGTGACGGCCAAGTTGATCTGGGTGATGCCCTGACTTTGTTCTTGGGTAGCCGTGGTGATTTCGGCGACCAAGTTGTCGAGTTGGCAAACCCGGTTTTGGATTTCAGCAAAGGTTTTGGCCACGTCGGCGCTGATTTGGGCGCCTTGTTGGCCCTTTTTGACGTTGGCTTCGATTTTTTGGGCGGTTTCCTTGGCGGCGAGCGAGCAGCGCTGGGAGAGGTTGCGAACTTCGTCGGCGACCACGGCAAACCCCGCCCCGGCATCCCCGGCTCGGGCCGCTTCGACGGCGGCATTCAAGGCCAAAATGTTGGTCTGAAAAGCGATTTCCTCAATGCCGGACAGGATTTTGCTGATGTCGTTGCTGGCCCCACGAATGGCCTCCATCGCAGCCACCAGCGTTTGCATCTGCGCGGCGCCGGCGTCGGCCGATTTGCGGGCGTGATGGGCGGTTTCCTGGACCGATTGGGAGTTGTCCGCGTTGCGGCGAGTCATGCTGGCCAACTCTTCGAGCGAGGCGCTGGTCTCCTCCAGACTGGCGGCCTGCTCACTCGCGCCTTCGGCCAAAACTTGGCTGGCCGCCGAGATTTGGCCGGACGCCGCGGCGGTTTGCCCGGAGCTTTGCGTCAAGGTGAAGACCACTTGGCGCAGTGAGCGGTTGATGGCTCGCACTGAGTGTAAGCCCAGGCCCAAGGCGAGCGCGACCAGTAGCAAGCCGCCCGCCGCGGCTAACACCATTTCCCGCTGGGCGACCGCGGTGATGTTTCGACAGATGGCGTGGTTGTCCGTTGCGAGCCGGTCCTCCACTTCTTTTTGGAGCTCAATTTTGGCCGAAATGGAGTCGAACCAATGGTCTGGCGAGACCCCAAAGCCCCCGGTCGCCGCCCGGGCCAGCGCTACTTGGCGTAGCCGGGTCACTTCTTCCACGGCCGGGCCGGTGACTTTTTCGCGGTAGAATTCCAACTGAACGGGGGTAGCGAATGCCGAAAATACCTGAAGGTAGGCGTCTTGGCCGGACAGGAGGCGGTTGAGATAGCTCAGGCCCTCGGGCGTGAATTTATCCGCGGCAAACGTCCCGGTCAGGCTGGCGCGTTCCTGACCGTTGAGTTCCTTGGTGCGGAGAAAGCTGACGTAGGCCGCGACGCTGGTGGACAGTTCGCCATTGCTCGCCGACTTGGCCACGAGATCAATCACCTCAAAAGAAGTGGCGATGGTCCCGGTGAAATAGCCGCTGGATTGGGCGACGGGGATGCTCAGTCCGCGGATCGCTTCGCGTTTACCAGGTAGTTCCGCCAACCTTTGGGTCAGTTGGGCCAACCCGCGGCCGACTTCCCCTTGCAGGAGCAGGCCCGGCAGGTGTTCCGCACGACTCCGGTAGGCTTCGAGTAGCCGGTCGGTGGCCGCCTGCTGGGCCGGCAATTCGGTGGCAAACTTGGCTCCCTGACTGGAAATGAAGCCGGCGGAGCGCCCCCGTTCCTTCTGCAATTCGTGGACGAGGTCGCCGAGCGCGGTGAGAAATTCAACCCCGCGCTGCTGGCTGGAATAGCTCCGCAGACGAGCTTGGCGTTCGTAGATGGTTTGGCCCGCAAAGAAAACCAGCCCGAACAAGGGCACTAGCAACACGGTGAACAACCGCGTGGAAATTGTTACCGGCGACGAAAGTTTCATAACAGCCCAAATGAGAGTTTTGGCGACAATGCTGCCCGGGAAACCGGAGGCTGAATTCCCCCCCGCCAACCTCGCTGGCCCAGGGCGTGGCATATTTCGCCCAAGGTCTCCGAAGCCCGATTCCACAGTGGTCGAAAAATCGGACTGAGAGCGTGCGGGCTTGAATTTCGATTTGACCAAACTTGACCCGCGTCAAAAGCGAATAGAGTTGGGCGGGAGGGGCGGCCTCAGTTCGAGCCCAGCCGTCAAAAAGCGGCCCGCGGGCGTGGAGGGTTGCCCTTCTGCGGGCTTTCGCGACGCTGTCCGGGTGACGACTAGTGACCCTGCTCGCCCGCCGCTGCCCGTGATTCTCCTCACCGGCTTTCTCGGCGCCGGCAAGACTACCCTGCTGCTGCGCTGGCTCAGCGAATCGCCGGCGACCGGCCGACGGTTGGGCGTGGTGATGAACGAATTCGGGGCGGACAGTGTGGATTCGCAACTCATCAACCGGCCCGGACTGGCCCTCCAACAAGTTGCGGGCGGTTGCGTGTGTTGTGCCCCGGAAGATGAATTGCCCCACGCGGTCCGGCGGTTGGTCAACGAAGGGGGCTGCGACTTTGTGGTCGTAGAAACCAGCGGCCTGACCGATCCGGACAACGTGATTGATATGCTGACGGATCCCGAACTGTTGCCGCTGGTGCGGTTGCAGGCCGTGGTGACGGTGGTGGACGGTTTGTGGTTTGCCCGACCGGGCCCAGAATTGGGCGAGCGGATCCTCGCCCGGCGGCAGATTCAATTCGCCCACTTGGTGTGTGTGTCCAAGTGTGATCGGTTGGGCGAAGCTGAAGTGGCGGCGGTGCGGGCCGAAATCGCGCTCCTGAATCCGGCTGCGGAGATCGTCAAACTGCCGTTTGGCCTGCCGGAATTGGGCCCAATCTTGGCCCGGCCCGCCGCTCAGGTGGAGCTTGATCTGGACGGGGCCGATTCGCCGCCGGCGGGGCCGCATTTGCACACCGTTTTCCAAAGCCTGACTTGGCGCTTTCCCGGCGTCGTGGACCGGAGCCGGTTTGAGGAATTTTTGGGCACCCTGAACCCGCGAGAAGTCGTTCGGGCCAAGGGATTTGTCCGCTTCACTCACGCACCGGACCGGGTGTTCTTGTTTCAAACCGTGTTTGGAACCCACTTCATTGAGGAGTTCACAGCGCAGCCCAGTCCGGCTCCGGTTGCGGTGCTGATTGGACCCGGATTGGACGTGGAGCGGCACCGGGAACGGTTGCGCCAATTGGTCTTTGGGGGGCGCGGACTGCCCTTGCGGGCGGGGCGTTGAGGCCTCGGGGACGTGGCTGACCACTATTGGAGGTGGGCGAGCAAGATTTGATCAGTTGGAGCCGACAATTCCTTTGACGGCGGCCGACGGCTGGGGGCATTAGAAGCCCCTCTTCCCCCATTATTAATTTCAATGAACGCAAATCCTGTCTCTACGTGGCTTCGCACGGGCGCTTGCCTAGCGGGAGCCGCCCTCGCGTTGAGCGCCGAAGCCAAGGTGCTCGACAATTTTGACGACAACACGAAGACCGGTTGGACGGACTTCACGTTTGTGCCGGGCTTTGGGTTGCCGACGGAAGCGGGGGGAAAGTTCGTGTTCGAGCAACCGGCGGCTGGGCAGGCCATTTTCAGTGCCAGCCAAAAAACGTCGGAATCGTTTGAGCTCAAGGAGGGACGCACCGTCGAATTCCGCGTGGACGTGATAAAAGGTGGGGCGAAGGACTCGTTTGCGATTCTGAGTTTCATTCCGACGGCGGGGACGGGTGGGCCGGGTTCGTTGGGCGGCTACGGTTTTGCGAAGTCGGCGACGGACATCCTGATCACGAAGAGCATTGGTAACTATTTTGTGGCGGATGATGGTCCGACGGCGGACCTGAAGCAGGACAACATCACGATGGTGCTGAACCTGACGGTGCGAAACGGAAGTGTGATCATCAACGCCAAGGCGCTGGACAAGGACGCCAACGACGCGGTGCTGTGGGAAAAGACGGTGGTGGACAGCCCGGCGGCCGACGTGCTGGCCGACGGCAAGGATTCCCCGGCCGAACCGTTCCTCACGAGCGGTTACTTCACCCTTTATCTCTACCAAGACTACGATGCCGGCGCTCCCGAAGAGCCCTACCGCGCCATCTTCGACAATGCGATCGTCTCGGCGCCCCCCTTGGCGGCCAACATCGCGCCCCTCATTTCGGATATCCTGCCTGTGGAACTCGGTAATTTTCTTCCGGCGGCGACCCAAATTTCCTTCAAAGCGACCGACGACAAGGAACTCAGCAACGACAAGTTTGCCGTCGTGCTCAATGGCACCCGCCACACCACAGCAAACGGGCTGATCCTCACTGGTTCGGGCAGTGCGAAGACGGCGACCCTAGGTGGGTTGGCCGCCAATCAGAACTACAATGCGGTGTTGGAAGTCGAGGATGCGGACGGCGTAAAAACCACTCGCCAGTTGGACTTCGATACGTTTGCCACCAACACCTTCGTCATTGAAATCGAAGACTATAACTTCGACAGCGGCTCGTTCATCAACGGCGCAATTCCGCTGGCCGAAGGCGGTGGACCGCAAGGAGACGCTTACGCGAACCAAGTCGGCACTCAGGGCATCGACTTCAACGACACCCAGACTTCGCCTCGGGCTCAGGATGCGCCTTGGCGAACCCAGGATGCGGTGCGGATGGCGCGCACCTTTGACTTCGAGCGAGCGAAATACACCTCGGCGGGTGGCGTTGCCGCGGGCGTGTATGATTACGCGGTCATCGATATCGCTGCCGGTGAATGGCTGAATTATACGCGGACGTTCGCCCCCGGCGCTTACGAAGTTTATCTCCGCCAATCCGTGGTCACGTTGGAAGCGGGCGAGAGCGTGTTGGAACAAGTCACGAGTGATCGCACCCAGGCCGACCAGAGCGTGCGCGTCTTGGGTTCATTCCTCGCGACCACCAGCGGCTTTAAGTATCGGAACACGCCGCTGACGGATGGCACCGGCAGCGGCAAGACCGTGGTTCGGTTGAATGGCGTGACGACGCTTCGCCTCCGCCAGATCACCCCCGACGGGGTGGGCTCCCGGGCGCAGAACTACCTCGCGTTCCTGCCGGTGGCCGATCCCGGCGTGCAGCGGGCGTCCGTCACCTCATTGTCACCGGCCAACAACTCGGTGGTGACCACCGTTGAGCCGAAGGTCGACGTGGCCATCGAAAATCGGGACACCACGGTTGCCGCCGGCTCGGTCAAGCTGCTGGTCAACGACACTGAAGTTGCCGCCACGGTCACGGCGACGGCCACGGGCACCGCGGTAACCTACGCGTTCCCCACGCTGCCGGCGAAGGACGTGGTGCAGCAGGCCCGACTGATCTTCACCGATTCCGAAGGCGTGAAGCAGACCAATGACTGGAGCTTCGCGGTCACGTATCTGGAACTCGCACCAGCGTCCCGCTTGGCCGGTCCCGGTCCGGAGCGCGGCATCAAGGTTCGGGTCGTCCAGTCCCCGGCGGAAGGCGGACTCCTCGACAGCAATCTGGCGCGGGCCGAGTCCCAGTTGGGGGGCAACTCGACGATTCCCAAGAACTACGACCTGTCTGTGACGGCGCCCGTCGTGAACTTCTCGCAAGAGGCGCTCGCGGGTGAATTCGTCGGCCACTTCGAGGGGGACGCCGTGATTCCTGGGCACACCGAGGAGTTTGGCTCCGACAACTTCGCCTTGGAAGCAACGGCCTTCCTGGACCTGCCGGCCGGCGTGGTCCGCTTCGGCGTTAATGGGGATGACGGTTACAAGCTCGCCAGCAGCGCGGCGCCCAACCGCGACACCGCTCCGTTGGCCTTCAACAATGGCCCGGCGGATCAAACCGTCGACGTCGTGGTGCCGCAGGCCGGCGTTTATGCCTTCCGCCTCGTTTGGTATGAACGTGGTGGTGGCGCCCATGTGGAATGGTTCACCGTCAACCGGGCGACCGGCGAAAAGACGCTCGTGAATGCGACGGGCGGCGTCATGGCCTTCACCTCAGCGGTCGCGGCTCCCACCGTTCAATTGCTGTCGGGAGTAGCGGTCGGCGGCAATTATGCCGTCGTGACCAACGCCACGGTCGATGCCACCGCCAAGACCATCACCGCCCCGCTGGTCGGCGACACCGCGTTCTATCGGGTGTCCGGCGGCACGCCGACCCGCATTGAAATCGTCGGCGGCAACGTGGTGATCCGTTATCAATGAACTTGATTGACTGAATCCCGGCCGGGCACAGAAGTGCCCGGCCTTTTCCTTTTTACCATGTCTGCAAAAATTACTCGCGGCCTTGTCGCCGCCCTCTGGATTCCCACCGACGCTGCGGGCGGCGTCCTTGATGCCGCGCTGCGCCGGCAGATCGACTTCCTCAAGGCCCACCGCGCCGATGCGATCCTCGCCCTCGGGAGCACCGGTGAATTCGTCCATTTCTCCGAACTGGAGCGGGCCCGACTGCTGGAACGGGTGGTCGAACTCGCCGGCTCGATTCCCGTCATGGCCAACGTCTCCGACGTCAGCCCCCGGGTCGCTTGCCGTTTGGCCAAGGTGGCGGAAACCACCGGGTGTGCCGGCATCGCCGTTCTGCCACCGTGGTATTTTGCGGTGGAGCAGGCCGACTTGTTGGCGTTCTTCCTCCAGGTGGCGGATGCCACGAGCCTGCCCACGTTGCTTTACAATTTTCCCGAGCGCACCGGCAATCGCCTCGCGCTCGAGACGATTGCCGCGTTTACCGATCGGGCCCGCATGGCTGGGGTGAAACAGAGCGGGGCGGAATTTGGCTACCACCGCGAACTCATCGCCCTCGGTCGGGCTCGAAATTTTCCGGTCTTCACCGGGGCCGATCTACGCCTGCCGGAGACCCTGGGCTTGGGCTGTGCCGGCACCATTAGTGGCCTAGCCAACCTCACCCCGGATTTACTGCGGGGCTTGTTTGACGCGCATGCGGCTGGGAATGAGGCGGAAGTTGCCGCGCTGGCGGTGCGGATCAAACGGGTGGGGGAAATCATCTGCCGCTTGCCGTTCCCGTTGGATGTCTCGGCCGGAGTTTTGGCGCGCGGGTTGGAACCCGGAGTCCACAAGTCCATCGTTTCCGTGTCGACCCAGGCTCGTTACGACGCCGTGGTGGCGGACATTCGGGCGCAGTTTGCCGAGTGGGAACTGGCTCCGGCGGCCTGACCGTCACTCCTCGTTCAGCGAGGCGGCGGCGTGTAGTTCATCGGCTCAAGTCCCGCCTTCGTTCGCCGAAGGCGGGACCAACCGGTAAGTAATTTGGGCCTTACCGCAGCGCGATTCGGGCTTTGGTTTCGGCGAGGAGCAGTTCCACCTCATCCTTCACTTCGGCCCGGGTTTCGCTGTCCATGCGGTCGATGAAGAGGATGCCGTTGAGGTGATCCACTTCGTGCTGCACCGCCCGGGCCAGCAAGCCGCCCGCCTTGAAGGCGTAGCTTTCGCCCCGCTCATTCAGGGCGGTGACTTCGACCTCGGCTTGGCGTTCCACTTCGCCATAAATCTCGGGAAAACTTAGGCAGCCTTCGGGTCCGCTGACGCGTGGTCCGAGGGGCGTCACGGCCGGATTGATGAGCACCAACGGCATGAATGAATCCGAGTCCGCCGCCTGCCCTTGAATCCAGAGCAGCGACGGTCGGTCCCGCATGCCCCGCACATCAATCACCGCGAGCTGGACCGCGCGTGCGACTTGGTGGGCGGCTAGGCCGACGCCGCGGGCCGACTTCATCGTCTCGAACATGTCGGCGATGAACTGCGTGATTTCTGGGGTGATGGTTTCGATCTTCGCGCCCTTCTTGCGCAGGACGGGATCACCGTATTTTACAACTTCGAGAACCATGGGGAGTGCCGAGTGTTTCAGCCTTGCGGCCAATTGGTCATGAGGGCGGTGAGATCGGTGACGGTCGGGCTTTCGGCGGTGCGCACGTAGTGCCCGCTGGTGCTGGCGCCGCAGAGCACGCTCGCGGCGTTGTCGAGTCCGAGCAGTTTGCCGAGGCAAAAGCCGCTGTTGAAATGATCGCCCGCGCCCGTGGTAATCTTGGGTTTTTTGCAGACGGGGCCAATCACCACCTCCGCCTGGCCGTTGGATACGGCGAGCGCGTAGGCGACCGGATGCACCACGAGCGTCTCGACGCCGATGCGTTGCTGGATCGCCACGCTCAGGGCGGCGAGGCCTTCCCATTCCTGCGGCGCGGAGTTCAGCCCGAGCACCTTGGCGATTTCGTAGGCTTCCTTCTCGTTCAGGCCCAAGATGACGTCGAACCGGGTTTGGAATTTCGCAATCAAGTCCAGCGCGTGTGCGATGTCTTCCGGGGTGCGTTTCTCCGGATCGGCGAGGTCGAAGAACATCCGGCGCCGCGGGCCCGTCACACTGGGCAGCAACTCGCTCTGGAGGCTTGCCCAGATGGCCGACATGTGCGGCAGCATGGTCCAGTTCACGAAGGCGACGAGGCTCGAAGTATTGAACTTGTGGGCGAACTTCTCCTTCCCGTAACGCGCCGTGATGTTTTCCCACGACACCTGCTTGAGCGTGTAGTGCTTGCCGACCATCAGCTTGCCGTCCTCGAATTCGAGAGCGTCGGTCAGACCAGGTTCACAGATTGAGGTCACGTCAGCGCGGGCGGCAAACGGCTCGAACACCGGGTGCATGGCCGGCCAGCCGAGCGAACCGACGTAGGTCACGCCGATGCCGAAGCGGGCGAGCGCATTGGCCATGATCGGGCCGTTGCCGCCCAGCTTGGTCATGACGTTGACCAATTCGACATTGGTGCTCTTGCCGGCGGCGGCGGCGAGCCGCTGCGCGTAGGCGGCGATGGTCGGCACGCGGTCGTAGCGGTTGGCGTCGTAACGCTTGTCCACGACATGGAGGATTTCATCCACGAATCCGTCGAGCCCGACAAAGGCGGTGAGCGACGGCACGCGGCTGGCGGCGCTGGCCAATTGGCCGGCGACGGAATTGCGGAATTCTTGGGAGGTGATCATGCAGGGAATCAGAAAACGGAAAAAGGGGGACGGTTCTTCGATGGGTGAATTAGCACTTGGATGAAGCCCGGCGCTAAGGGTCGGCTAATTATTCTACCGCGATGTATTTGGCAGCTGGGCAGGCTCCACGGCGGGGTTAAACGGGCGCGCGGGGCGCGATGGCAGTCCAGCCAAGGGCCGATTCGCTCGACTGATGACCTCCACGGATTCGCCCGCCTGCCAAGGCAGACCGTTGAGCAGGAGGGTTCCATCCTTCCCAACCGTGGTTTCCAAACGCATCGCTTGCATGAATTCAATAAATTGTCCGGTGCGGTTGCCCGCAAGTCATTCGTTCAGGACCGCTGTTTTAGGAGGGGGCATCGCCGCCCACAGTGCTTTTAGGCTTCAGCGCTGCCGCGAAGGCGCTCGTTTCATCCGCAGTGCCAAATGCACGCCTCGGGATGACCCAACCACTAACATTGCCAAAGAGAACAAAAACATGATCCGCGGTGAGGACGACCTCGGAGATGTTCGCACGATCAATCCTGCTTTCATGACTTTCCCCAAGCTGCCGAACGGAGGCGTCCTCAATCACGAAGCGTTTCCGGCCACAATTCCAACTCTGTTTGGGGGGAATGAATTCACCCGCGCGAAACCGACTGTAACCCCAGATTCCCGTCCAAGTGGTGACAAGAGTGATGACCATCGTTACAAGATCAATCCGGTGGCCAGCCAGCCCACAAATCAATGCCGGCATCGCTCCAACCCAGACGCCCATCCCCACCGCCCCGACCCACAAGCGCCAGCGAGGGGCATGTGTTTTCAGGACGCGTTGCTGAACGTGTTTACTGAACGCCTCAAGATCTGAGGGGGAGATGTCGGCTGCGACCGAAAACACAATTCTAGTCCCCGTTGACCCCGAGAAGCTCCAATACCCGGTTCAGCTCAGCGTCAGAATGAAACTTCACCTCCACGGTGCCTTTGCCGCCCTGATAGTGCAGCGCCACCTTTGTCCCCAGCCGCTCCATGAGCTTGTGCTCCAAGTCGGCAACATGGGGGTCACGCGGAGCGGGCAGGGGGGGCGCACTGAGGACGGGGGCGGCCGGAGCCTGGAGCCGGGCGACGAGTTGCTCGGTCTGTCGCACGGTCAAATTCCCGGCCAGCACGCGGGCCGCGACGCTCTGCTGCAAGGCCGGTTCGGCCAGCCCGAGAATTACCTTCGCGTGGCCGACGCTCAATTTGCCCTCGCGCACGGCGGACTGCACGACCGCCGGCAGCTTGAGCAGGCGCAGTGCATTCGCCACCGACGCTCGGGATTTTCCGACCTTCTTCGCGATGTCTTCCTGGGTGAGCCGGAACTGGTCACCGAGTTGGCTATAGCCGAGTGCTTCCTCGATGGCATTGAGGTTCTCCCGTTGGAGATTCTCAATCAGCGCGAGTTCGAGCACTTCGCGGTCGGTTGCGACGCGTTCGACGATCGGCGCTTCGGTCAAGCCGGCCAACTGCGCGGCGCGCCAGCGGCGTTCCCCGGCGATCAGCTCGTAGGCGCCGTTGACTAGGCGGACGATTAGCGGCTGGACGATGCCCTGTTCCCGGATGGAGTCGGCCAATTCCTGCAAGGCATCCGGGGTGAAATCTTTCCGGGGTTGAAGCGGGCTGGGCTTGATCTGAGCCAGGGGCACGCGCAGCACGGAGGCACCGGCGGGGGCGGAAGGCGCCGCCGGGTGGGGCGGAGCGGAGGCGGGGAATGACTTGGCGGCGCCGCCCGAGAGCAGCGCGCCGAGACCCCGACCAAGTGCCGGTTTGGACATGGCGCCGACAGTAGGAAGGGACGTCACGAAGGCAAAAGGCTTTTGGAGTCGTCAGTGGATCCGTTGGCTGGCCTACGGCGTCGGCCGTGGGCGCGGCGGGCGCACTCCGGGCGGTCCAAACGGCTTGGCGGTGTCATCAAGAACGAGCACCCAATCTTGACCAAAACCGCTGCTGGGTGCTTTGAAGATGCGGTTACCCTGGCGTTTGAACGTGCCGGCTCCGCTCGTGCCCGTGGTGGTGGGCGACCACCAAGTTCCCCGCATTTGGGTGCCGCTGAGCGGGTCGAGGTTCACCAGCATTTCACCGCCCTGCGGTAGATAAAACAGTGCTGTGCTGCCGTCCTTGGTGCGGAGGGCGGCAATGTAATTGGTGCCGCTGGTCGGCGGTTCGAGCACCAGCGCGGGATCGGGCACGGTGTTTGTCCACGGCCGCGATTCCGTCAGCGCACGCAGCAATTTCAACTGACTGGCACCCGGATAAGCGAGGGCGTTGGTCCAATGCTGCTGGGCGCCCAGGAATGGCGGCGGAACCTGGGGAGACAAGGGTTCGAGGTCTGATGACCACGTCATCCAGACCTCGTTGGCGCCGTAGGTGATGCCGGCGGCGCCGCTGAAGACGGACCAATACCAGTTTCGCCGCACATGGTCGGTGGTGAAGCGCCCGCGCTTCAGGTCGAGGCCGATGGGGATGCCTTCGTAGGCTGGCTCCGCGTTGACCACCGGTTTGGCCGGCGTCCGACCGGCGTCGCTCCGGACCAATTCATGCGCGTTGCCGTCCAGTTGATGGCCGCTTTGAACCGAGTTGAAGCTTAGCCAAGGCTCGGCATGGAGAACTCGACCGGAAGCGCCCGGTCCCCGCGGATGATATGTGAGGAGCGGGGCCGGGGTGCCGCTCCCTGCCTTGAGGCCCTGGGCCAGCGCTCGCCACACGGCTTCGTAACCGTCGGGTTCGCGGTCGCCCCCGAGCATCCAAATGACGTTTCGCCGCCGGCTGAAGCGCTCGCCCAGCCAGCGGCCGTAGGCTTCGGCATTGGCGACGGTAAATAGTTGCCGGCCGGGAAACAGTCCCTGGGAGTCCTTGACCACGTAACTGCCCCACGTCGGCAGCAAGGCGACTTGCAGGCCCATTTCGCCGGCCATGCGGACCAAATGGTCGGCGAGGTCGAACCACGCTGGATTTGGCCGGGCCGGATCGCCGTCGAGAAACGGCAACTGGCCTTCGCGGTTCGGTCGGGTTAGCCCGTCGAGTTCGGGCACGAGGCAAACTTGGATGACGCTGAAGCGTTTGGCGGCCCGGTCATCGAGGTAAACGCCGATTTCTTCGCGGGATGCGTGGTGCAGCAATTCCCACGCGGTGTCGCCGATCCAGAAGAACGGGCGGCCGTCGTCCCGTGCAAAATGGCGGCCATCTGCGGTCAACCCCAAGTGCGGCGCCAAGCGGGCGGGCAGGCTCGGTAGGGTAGACGCCGCCGCCTCGGGTTCCGCCGCCGTGACCCGAGCGAAAAGCGGCCACGCCAACAAGCAGGGAAGCAACCAAGAGCGCATGGGGTAAAACTAAGCGGAAGCAGGGCCGGGATTCACTTCCAAATTGAACTGCTGGCAAAACGTCGGGGTCCCGGATTGCCACCGACCAAGGCTTCGGCGATAACGACGCGACACCCGTCTATGTTTTTCCGGAAACGTAATCCCGAGGAGCACCGCTACTACCTCCTGCCCGGACAGGGGCGGAGCAATCGGCGTGTGCGGCGGCAGCAACTGGTCGCCGCGCTGATTGCCGGCGCCATTGTCTCGGTCGGGTTGGGCTTCGCCGTCTGGTATTTGGGCAAGGTATGAATTCCCCTACTTGTTTCCGTCGGGCTGCGGGCCTAGCTGGCTTGCTGGCGTTAACGCTCGTCGCCGGGGCGGCTGACTGGGCGCAGTGGCGCGGCCCGCAACGCGATGGCGTGGCGCCAGGGGGCCAAAAGTTCCCGGAAAAACTCGCCGAAGAACCGGTCAACGTTTGGCGGGTTCCGGCCGGTCCGGGGCTCAGCTCGCCTGTGGTGGCCGGCGGCCGGGTGCTCGCCTTCGACGCGCAGGCGGGGCAGGAAACCCTGCGCCTGCTCGACGCGACCGACGGCCGGGAACTTTGGCGGGCGGCGGTGGACGTTCCGTTTTCCGATTCGCAGGGACCAACGGGGCCGCGCGGCACGCCGCTGATCGATGGCGACCGGGTCTACGCCGTCTCCTGCCAAGGCGAACTCCAGTGCCGGCAATTGGCCGATGGCAAATTGATGTGGCGCACCCGCTACACGACGGATTTCGGGGCGTCCTTCGTCGGCGAAAAAGGCAATACACCCGGGGCTGCACGCCACGGCAACAATGCGCCCCCGGTGATCCACGGCGACCTCTTGATCGCCTGCGCGGGGGGGACCAACGGCGCGAGTGTGGTGGCGTTCGACAAGCGAACCGGTGCGGTGCGGTGGAAATCGCAGAATGACATGGCCGGTTATGCCGCGCCGGTCGTGGCGACCCTCGCCGGCAGCCCTCAGGTGATCGCGTTTACGGTGGATGGCGGGTTGGGCTTGGATGTCCGCGACGGGCGGTTCCTGTGGCGTTTCCCGATCAAGACGGCGTTTGCCCGTCATGCCGCGACGCCGGTCGTGCTGGGGGACCTTGTGGTGCTCGGTTCGCATCAGGCCGGTTTGTTTGGGCTGAAGATTACCCCCGACGGTGACCGGCAGGAGGCCCGGCCGGCGTGGCAGAGCAAGGAGGCCGCTGTAAATTTTGCCAGCCCCGTGCGGGTGGGTGGCCAACTCTACGGCCTTGGTCCGGCGAAGGATTTGTTTTGTCTCGAATTGGCCGACGGTTCGCTTCGTTGGCAACAGGCCGGGCTCGTGACGACTTCGGCGGACAAGGCCTGGGTTTCCCTGCTGGTGGTGGGCGACCGAATTCTGGCCCTCACTGACACGGGCACGCTGGTGCTGTTTGCCGCGAACGCCGAGGGCTATCAGGAATTCGGCCGGCAACAGGTGTGCGGGCTCAACTGGTGCCATCCCGCCTACGCCGATGGCCGCCTTTACCTGCGCGACGCCAAGCAATGGCTGTGTGTCGAGTTGGTGCAGCCCTAATGTGGGCAGCGATTCCGACCGGAGCGCGGAGAGTTTCGCCCGCGAGTGGGGTCCGTAAACGCCTGGATAAACCGCGTTTGCGCTTGGAAATCTCCCCGGGCAGAAACCAGCGACTACTTCCAGCGGCCCACGCCGTGGCGCACCAGCAGCAGGCTGAAGCCGAGGATCAGCCCCGACCCCACCGCCGCCGGCCAGAGCCCGGCGATAACTTGCCGCCCGAGCAGCCAACTCAGCAGGGCGACCCAGATTGCGAGCGGATGCAGATCCGTCGGTTGTTTGACTGGTTGTTTGTTCAGCAGCCACGGCGTGCTGAACGCCAGCAGCAGGAGCGACGTGACACCCCACGCCGGTAGGGTTAGCCACGGTTGGTGATACCAACCCCAACTCCACCAGCGGTCGGTGGCTTCGGCCCGCCACCAGCCGGCAATTTGCGCCACGGGCGCCACGACGAGCACGGCGAGCAGCACGAGGAGCGTGGTCAGGCCCATCACCCAGAAGCCGTAGAATTGCAGTTTGCGGTGTGGTTTCAGCGCCAAGCGGGCGAGCCCGCGCGCCGCCAGCAGCAGGGTGAGCCACAGCCAAGGAGCAAACCAAGGCATTCGGGCCAAGGCCCCGCCGGCCCCGACGTCGGCCCGCCGCCAGCCGAGTGGAAGTCCCGTGCGGGCATTCAGCAGCTCGACGGCCGCGGCGCCGACGAGAACCCCGACGGCGGCAAAGGCGACGTTTTGGAGCGGCAACCGGCGGGCGAGTCCCACCAGCAGACTCAAGGCGGCGAGAAGCCACGGGGCGGTCCCTAGCCAGATCCAATCCGCGGGCCACTCCAGGCCGAGCCCGGCGCGGGTCAAGTCCACGGCGATGCCGGCGAGTAAGGCTCCGAAGACCGGCTTGTGCAGGCGGGCGGGCAGGGGGTGGTTCCAGCCGGGCGTATGGCCCGTATGCATCTCGGCAGACACGCGCCCAACGAACCACGAAGGCCAGGCTGAAGTCACGGAGGTTGCGGGCGAACTCGCCCTGTTTCGGCTTGGCGAAGTTTGGGCCGAGGGCGAATGGCGCGCCGACCGTGCCCGCCGTGGCCGCCACATTCCGAGTGGGCACGGCGGCCGGTGCCCGTTACGGTGCCCGCATGAAATCCGCCTACGAACTCGCGATGGAACGGCTCAGCAAATCCGCGCCGGCCCAGAAACTTTCTGCGGCGCAGAAGGAGCGGATCGCCGACTTGGAGTCGCTCTACAAATCCAAGATTGCGCAGGAGGAACTCGCCACGAACGACGCGCTCGCGGCGGCCGAAGGTGCCGGTGATTTTGAGAAGGCGACGGAACTGCGCGCGCGATTGCTCGGCGAGCGTCGTCGGCTCCAAGCCGAACTGGAGGACAAAAAGGAACGGGTCCGGGCGCAGGCGTGAGCCGGTGAGCGCTGGCTGCGGGCAGGGCTGCGGGGTTTTCCCAGCCGCCGTCAGTTGCCTTCTTCCGCGAGCTTGCGGTAGATGGTGGCGAGGCTGAGTTCGAGCAGTCGGGCGGCCTCTTCCTTGTTGTCGCGGGTCAGGCTGAGGACATGCCGCAGGTAGCCGGCTTCTTGGTCGCGCAGGAATTTTCTCATGGGCACGACTGCTTGCGCCAAGGGCGGGCCACCGCTGGCGCCGGGGGGCATTCCAAGCGTCGATTCGGTCGTCGCGCTGGCGGCGGTGGCGGGGCCGGGATTCACCTCGGCACCCTTGGGCACGGCGAGTTCCGCGGCCTGTTTTTCTTCGTCCTGCTCGTTGCCGGGCGCGAGTTTTCCGACGACCGGCGGCAGGTCCCGCACGCGGATGAGGGGCAGGTCGGCCAAGACCAGGGCGCGCTCCATGGCGTTCTGGAGTTCGCGCACGTTGCCGGGCCAGTGGTGCGCGCCGAGCGTGGTCAGCGCCCGTTGGCTGATGCGCGGGGGTTGACCGGAGCGGGTGTGGATCCGGTCTTTGAAGAAATGGGCTACGAGCATCGGAATGTCGTCTTTGCGATCCCGCAGGGGCGGCAGGGTGATCGGTACCACGTTGAGCCGGTAGTATAGGTCTTCGCGGAATTTCCCCGACTGCACGAGTTGTTCCAACTCTTCGTTGGTGGCTGCGAGCACCCGCACGTTGACGTAGGTGGGCACGTTGTCGCCGACGCGGCGGACTTCCTTTTCTTGAAGGACGCGGAGCAGGCGGCTCTGTAGTTGGGCGGGCATGGTGCCGATTTCGTCGAGGAAGAGCGTGCCGCCGTCGGCGTCGTGGAAGAGTCCGTTTTTGTCGGCGACGGCCCCGGTGAAGGCGCCTTTGCGGTGTCCGAAGAGTTCCGATTCCAGCAGGTTTTCCGGCAGGGCGGAGCAGTTGACCGGGATGAAGGGGCCGTGGGCGCGACTGGAATTGTAATGGAGCGCGCGGGCGATGAGCTCCTTGCCGGTGCCGCTTTCGCCGAGGATGAGCACAGTGGTGTCGGTGTCGGCGACGCGCTCGATGAGTTTGAAAACGGCGTGCATCTGTTCGCTGGCCCCGACCAGTTGGCTGAACTGGTATTGGCGTTTCAGTTCTTTGCGGAGCGCCTGGTTTTCGCTGACGACCTCGGTGTGGTTGAGGGCGCGTTGCACGCGGAATTTGAGGTCGTCGAGTTTGAACGGCTTTTGCAGGTAATCGAAGGCGCCGAGGCGCATGGCTTCCACCGAATTTTCCACGGACGCAAAGCCGGTAATCATGATGACCGTGGCCGGCGGGTTAAGGGCGCGGGCTTTCTGGATGATTTCCAAACCGTGAGGTTTGGTCTTGTCGAGGTAGAGGTCGGTGATGACGAGGTGCGGCTGGTGTTTGGTGAGCGACTCAAACACCCCGTTGGGGGTGGTGAAGGGGAAGACTTCGTGGCCGTCGTTGCGCAGGACCTCCGCAATCATCTGCACCATCGTCAGCTCGTCGTCCACCAGGAGGATCTTGGCCATGGGGGGAGATTATGCGGCGACCCGCGGCGAACCCAAGCAGCAAAGGATCAGGCGCGCGTCGGCCCAAGGTGGATCACACGGTCGGTTTTCGCCGTCGTCCCGCTTGGGCCACGCCACCGACCGCAACGAGCACACAACTCCAGCCGAAGGTGTCGCCGTGTTCGTGATACCAGGTGAGCTCCCGCGGGGCGCCGTCCGTCCGCAGCGGCACGGTGGTGCGCAAAAATCCGGCGCCATAAACTTGGCCGGCCCCTTCGCTGAAGAGGTCGCCGATCCGGCCAAATTCGTCGATCCAACAGGTGATACCGTTGTTGGTGCAGCGCACGAAGGGGACGCCGTTTTCCACGGCCCGCAGGACGGCGCTCGCACAGTGTTGCCATTGCGCGCCGCTTTCGCCGAACCAGCCGTTGTTCGTCAGTTCGAGCACGAAGTCTGTCTCCGGTGAGACGTGGGCGCGCGTGTGGTGGGGAAACACGTCTTCAAAGCAAATCATGGGGGACACATGGAGCGTGTTTGAGGTGCCGAAGCGAAAGGCCCCCGGCCCGTTGCCCGGCGTAAAGCTGGCCCCGATCGGGGTGAGCCACTTCATAAACGGGAGCCAGCGTTCCAGCGGGATGTATTCACCGAAGATCACGAGCCGGCGTTTGCGATACGTGTCGGCGTAACGCCCGTTGGGGGTGAACAGGAAGGCGCTGTTGTAATGGCGCCATTGGGCCCCGGCATCCGCGGGTGCGGGTTCGGAATCCGCCGAGCCAAAGATCCACCACGTGTCGGTGCCGGCGAAGAGCTTGGTCATGGCGGCGAGTTGCTCGCGCGTCATGTCCGGCAGCGAGCCTTCCGGCCAGATCAGCACTTCGGGTCGCGTGGCGAGCGCCTGTTGCGAGAGCTGGAAGACCTTTTCAAAACGGGCCGGATTCGCCGCGCTGTCCCAGATGACCTCCTGGGGAATGCTCGGCTGCACGAGCGCCACGGTCAGTTGGCGGCGGTCGCCGGGGACTGGGCGCACGAGGCGGGTGAAGCCTAGCCCGACGACGAGCAACAACACGAAGAGCGGGCCGCGCAAATCGGCGGTCCAGCCAAAGCGATTCACTGGCCGATACGCCACGCCGGTCACGGCGGCAGCGAGCGCCACCGAGCCCCACACTAGCAGAAACGACACGCCGTAAACGCCGGTGAAGCTGGTGAGTTGAAGGAGGGGGGCGTTGCGCCATTGGGTCAGGCCGAGCAGGCTCCAAGGGAAGCCGGTGAGGAAGCGCGCCAACCCCATTTCGAGCGCCACCCACAGCGCGGCCACGAACAGAAGTTGTCGCAGCCGGGTAAACCAAGGACGCCCGGAAAAATGGCCTAGTCCCGCGCGAAAAGTTTCTGCCCCGGAGGAATTTAACCTTAGCACCCGCAGGCTGAGCCAGATCCACAGCCCAGGATAAATGGCGCAGTAAGCCGAGAGGGCGAGCCAACCCGCGATCGCCCCGGCCGGGAACGGGATGTGCAGCAGCCAGCGCAGCGCGACGAGGTAGTAAACAATGCCCGCCAGCCACCCGAACCGAAATGCCGCCCCCGCGGGCAGTCCAACGGCGCCAAACAGGAGTAGTCCGGGCCCCAGCCATGCGAGTCCTGCCCAGCCCGGGGTCGGAAAGGCGAGTCCCAGCAGCAGTCCGCCCAGTAGCGCCGTCGCCCAGCGCCACCCGGAAAACCTTCGCCGAGGTCCGGCGGGGGCGACTGGGTCGGGCGGCGGGGTGGAATCAGGCAAAGTTGTGAAAGCCATGCGCGTGGGCGGCAAGCTAGTGAGTCGGGCCGCAACGAAAAGCCCCGAGCGCATTTCCCTGGCGCACCGATCCCGGTGTTGGTGCTGGGCCAGCCAGAACTTTAGCCGGCGGGAGTGGGTGAAGGTGGTTTCAGCGACCGGAGATGTTCGCGCACCAGCGCCAAGCGTCGGGGATTTTGGCTGGCTCCGGTGTCGCCTTCCCGGACTTCGCCGGCGGTTTGTTCTAGGGCGACGTCGAGCGCGTGGAGCAGGCTGTCGAGGTCGGCCGCGGCTAGGGCGATTTTCACCGGTTCACCTTGGGCCAGCAGTTGCGCACGGCGGGCGAGATCAAGCAGTAGCGCACACGGTTCAAGACATGGAATCAGTGACTTTGAGACACTGTCGTCCGGGGCCAATCCGGCCACGGTCCACCGCCGGTCGCGTAGGCAGAAGCGGGCTGCACAGCCGGCGCGGATGGTGCGGGTGGCCAGTTCATCGGACAGCAATTGCGGCACGCGATAGAGACCGGTCTGACGGTTTACGAATTCTCGGAAATGGGTGACCGGCGGGGCGGGTTGTCGCCCTGCAAACCAATCGGCCAAGGCTCCGGGATAAAGGTGGCAGAGGGCGGCTTCCAAGTCGTCCTCCGACCGGGCCATCGCGTGCCAACCGCGCTGTAGATTGGGGGCGGCCTTGTTCGGGCGAAACCTCCCGGCGGTGGTGGTCTGGGCCAAGGGGCCCAAGTCCGAGATGCTCAGTTCACGCAGCGCTTCCGCCGGGGCACGATCCAAGTGATGGCGGAGATCAAAGCCATGCTCGTGGCGGGTGATGAGCACCTCCGCCAGCACGATTTCGCGGTCGAACGCAGCCACCAATGCGGCGCGGGCGGGATTGGGCAAAGCGACCATGTGCGCGCAGGGTAAAGGGGTTTCGCTGGCCGCCAACTGCGGAACGGCCGGGTTCCGGAAGTCCGGTCGTGCGGTCGCCAAAATGCGCGCCCCGACTTCTCTTCACTCCCGCGCTTTTCCTTTTCCCGCCGGTTCCCCAAACTTACTCCGCCATGCAGAACCTCATCGACGGCCGCGCCATAGCGCAACAGATCCATGCCGAAACGGCCCAACGAGTCGCCGTGCTCAAGGCCCGCGGGGTCACGCCCGGACTGGTCTTCATCCGCGTCGGTGAAGATCCCGCCTCGCAGGTCTATGTCGGCATGAAGGAAAAGAAGTCGGCTGAACTGGGGCTGCACTCCGTCACTCGGGTGCTGCCGGAAATGACCACTCAGGCGGAGTTGTTGGCGTTGATCGACCGCTTCAACGCGGATCCGCAATGGCATGGCATCCTCGTGCAGGCGCCGCTGCCCAAACATATGGATCAGGCGACCGTCTATGCCCACGTCGCGCCGACCAAGGACGTGGATGGATTTCATCCCCTCAACGTGGGCAAACTGATGCTGGGTGATCCGTCGGGTTTCGTGTCTTGCACCCCGGGCGGCGTCCACGAACTGCTGATCCGTTACCAAGTGCCGCTCGCAGGCGCGGAGGTCGTCGTGCTGGGCCGCGGCAACATTGTGGGCAAACCGATGGCGAGCATCCTCATGCAGAAGGGGCGCCACGCGAATAGCACCGTGACGGTGGTCCACAGCGCCACCCGCGATGTGCAGGCGCATTGCCTCCGCGCCGACGTGATCATTGCGGCGATGGGAGTGCCTGAATTTGTCCGGGCCAACATGGTGAAACCCGGGGCGGTGGTCATTGATGTGGGCGTGAATCGGGTGGCTGATCCGACCGCGAAATCCGGCACCCGGCTCGTGGGCGACGTCGCGTTTGCCGAGGTCCAGCCCAAGGCCGGTTTGATCACGCCGAACCCCGGCGGCGTCGGTCCGATGACCATCGCCATGCTGCTGGCGAACACCGCCCGAGCTGCGGAAATGGCCACGGGCAGCGCGCGACGTTGAGTTGGGCACTCCCGTGTTCCCGCTCGTCTTCGTGCGTCGGGGACCGCCATGCTGGGCGCGTGCGGATGGCGTTCAAAGAATGGGCGGTGGTGGTCGATGCACTCGGCCGTGGGAATCAGTCGGTGATCCTGCGCAAGGGCGGCCTCGCCGAGGGGCAGACCGGCTTTCAGGTGGAGCACCAGCAGTTCCTGCTGTTGCCGACCCGGTTTCACCAACAGCGCGACCGGGTCGTCGAATCGGCCCAGCGCCGGTTCGACGAAGTGCGACCCACGTTGCCCGCGGTGGCGATGGTGCGGATCGAGTTTTTTGCGGAAGTCGTGGCGTGGCGCAAGGTGGCTTCACTGGCTGCGGTCGAGCGGTTGCGCGGGCAACACATCTGGCGCGACGAGGTCATTGCCGAGCGGTTTGATTGGGGGGGCGAACAGGCGATCTTTGCCTTGGCCCTGCGGGTCTACCGGCTTCGCGAGGTTCACGATTTGCCGATGGTGCCCGCTTACGGGGGCTGCAAATCGTGGGTCGAACTCGACCAGGAGCTGTCGACTGCGGCGGCGGTGCCGGTGCTTGAGGAACCGCTGTTTGCGGCCCGGTTGGCGGCGTTTCACAGCGCGCTCGGAGGTGGGGCATGAAGCTACCGCCGGTCATTCTTGCCTCCCAATCACCGCGCCGCGTGCAGTTGCTTCAGGAGCTGGTTACGGAATTCGACGTCGCGCCGAGTCACGCCACCGAGTTGCACGATCCCAGCCTGGGGGCCCGTCGCCTGTGCCAGATCAATGCGGAACGCAAGGCCCTGTCCGTGGCCGAACAGCATCCGGACCACCTCGTGCTCGGAGCCGACACGCTGGTCTTTCTCGACGGTGACGGCTTGGCCAAACCGGCCGACCTCGTGGAGGCCCGCGAGATGTTGCGGCGGTTGTCCGGGCGAGTGCATGAAGTCGTGACCGGGGTGTGCCTCGTCCACCGCGCGGCGGCCCGTATCCGACGGTTGGCGGAGACGACTTACGTGAAGTTTCGGCCTCTGACTGAGGCTGGGATTGACGAGTATCTCCGGCGGGTGCAGGTGCTCGACAAGGCGGGTGCCTATGCCGTGCAGGAGCACGGCGAGCTCATCATCGAGCGAGTCGAGGGTTGTTTCAGCAACGTGGTCGGGCTGCCGGTGCAACGGTTGCGCCAAGCCCTAGAGCAGTGGGCGGCGGAGGCGTCTGGCCCCGCGTCACCGCCTTAGCCGCCCAGTTTTTGGCGCCAAGCCATCAGGCTGACCGTCAGGGCCGACGAAGAGCGGGCGAAGGGGCCATCCAAAGCCATGGCCTGCTCGGCCGCCTCCCGTTTGCCCGCCAGAGCGAGCTTCAGGGTGCGGGCGGCTTCCCGGTGAAATTGAGTGTGCAAAGCCTGCACTTGTTGACACTCGGGTTGCTTTTTTTCAGCGGCGGACAGGGTTTGGAGCCAACCGCCGAACTCACATTTATGGTCGGCGCGCACCGTGGCCACCGAGGCTACGGATTTGCCCGAGTGGATTGCTTCCTTGAGTCGGCTTTTCCACGTGCCGTGGGCGGCGATAGCTAGAGCGATTTGTTCTGGTGAACTCACCGCTGAAGCATCGACCAAGAGTCCGCCTCGCTTAACTCAGTTTCCAGCCTTTGCGGTAGTCGTGCTGGATGAATCGGTCGGCCTCGGGCAAGCCCTTGGCGCGCATCCGTTCGGCGTCCCACTCGATTCGTTTGCCGGTGCGGAAGGCGAGGTTGCCGAGGAGGCCTATTTCGGTGAGCACCGCGCCGTAGCTGATGGGCGAATTGGTCCGACCCAGCGCGGCGAATTGCGGCAGCGCGAGGTTCTCCCCTTTGCAGGCACGGATCCATTCCTCGTGGTGACCGACGGAGTCGGCGAGGGACTTTGCGGGCAGCGCGGCGCCCTTGAATTTTTCCTCGGGCAACAGGATGTGCCGGCCGTAGTCGGCCAACAGCATGCCCTGATCGCCGATAAAGAGGGAGCCCCCGCCCCACTTGGAAAGGTCGGGCGCCCCCGGGATTTGCGGCCGCCCGGCGCCGGAATACCAATGCATCGTCACCGGCGGCAGGTGGCCGCGGCCGGGGAATTCGTAGCGCACGTGCAGGCCGGTGGGGGCGCAGTGCGCGTCGGGGGGCGGGCCGTCGGCTTCGATGACCGTGGGCAGACCCAGTTGGAGCGCCCACGCGCCGAGATCAATGTGGTGGCAGCAGAAGTCGGTGAGCGTGCCGCCGCCGAAGTGCCACCAGCGGCGCCAGTTGAACGGCACGAATTCCTTGCTAAAGGGCACGGCTTGCACCGGGCCGAGCCACTGTTCGTAATTAAGCGTGGCGGGCACCGGCTCCGCCTGGGGCCAGGGTTTCGTTTCCCACACGCTGCCGGCCCAGTGATGCACCTCGCGCACCGGGCCGATGGCGTTGCCCTGGATGAGTTCGACGACCCGGCGGTAGTTGCTCGTGGCGTGAATCTGGTTGCCGGTCTGGGTTTGCAGGCCGGATTCCCGGGCGACTTCCTCAAGGCGCCGCATTTCTGAAATCGTGCGGGTCAGCGGCTTTTCACAGTAGGTGTGGCGGCCGCTCTGCAAGGCGGCAATTGCGATCACCGCGTGGGTGTGATCCGGCGTGCCGATCACCACCCCGTCGAGGTCGTTGCGGTCGAGCATCCGGCGGAAGTCAGAATACGTGGCGGCGCCCGGGAACTTGGCCTTGGCTCCGGCGAGGATTCCTGAATCCACGTCGCACAGTGCCACGATGTTTTGGCTGGCCACGCCCGCCAAATCTTCCGCCCCGCGACCACCGACGCCGACGACGCCGAGGTTCAGCTTTTCGTTGGGCGAAATCCGGCGCGGGCCCTTGGCGGTCTGGCAGCCGGTGACGAGCGCGGCGGTGGCAATGGCGGAGGTGCCAAGAAACTGGCGCCGGGAGAATCCAGTGGGAGCTGACATGGCGTGAGCGTGCCACTGGCAAGCCGCCGGTGAAAAGCACCCGTTCAAGGGAAGAAGCGGGCCATGGGAGTTGCGGTTGGGCGTCTGGACTTGCCTCACGGCCGCGCTGAGGGACGCTGTCGCTATGTTTCCCCCTTGGCCTCCCTTGGAGTTTCGTCGACCGGAAGCGGAAGGCGTCACGCCCGGTAAACCGCGTTCCCAAGCGGTCGGGCGCACGCCGGGCCGGTGTTCGTTCCCGTTCCCGTGGTGGGCCGTCTTGGCGGGGCTCGCCTGGGCCGGTTGTTCCTCCGGGGCGTTGCCGGCTTCTCGGGTTCGGGTTGTCACCCAACAAACCTATCGCGGCTGGCAGGAGGCTGTGATGCTTCACAATGGCACCGTGGAAGCGGTCGTGGTGCCGTCGGTCGGCCGCGTGCTGCAATTCCGTTTTGCGGGCGAAACCGACGGGCCGTTCTGGGAAAACGAACAACTCGCCGGCCAAGCCCTGCCCGCCCAGCCTTGGGAAGCCGCCCACGGGAGTTTTGGCGGCGACAAGACTTGGCCCGCGCCGCAAAGCCTGTGGAACTGGCCGCCGCCAGATGTTTTTGACGCCGCCCCGTTGGCCTTCCGGGTCACCGCGGATCATGCCGTCGTGCTGACCTCGCCGGTGAGTCCCCGCTTCGGTGTGCGCACGGAACGGCGACTCACGCTGGATCCTAGGGAACCGGTGATGCGCATCGAGACCACCTACGAAAAGGTCAGCGGCGAACCAGTTGCAATGGGCGTGTGGGTCATCACGCAGGCCAAGGATCCGGAAGCGATGTTCCTGCCGGTGCCGTCCGGTTCCAAATTTCCGACCGGCACGACGACGCTGTGGGGAGTGCCTACAAATCAGCTCAGCCGGCTCGACGGAATGCTCCGGCTGACCCGTGCTCGGCAGGGCAGCCACAAGATCGGCAACGAAGCCGAGAGCCTCGTGTGGGTGGGCGCGAAGGAACTGCTCCGCGTGGATAGCCCGCGGGTGCCTGGGGCGAATTACCCCGATGAGGGCTGCTCCGCCGAGATCTACACCAATCCCGATCCCGTGCCCTACGTAGAGTTGGAAACGCTCGGCCCGGTGCAGACCTTGCGCGTAGGCGACCGACTCAGCGCAACCAACACCTACCGGCTTGCGAAGCGGACTGCGGGCACCGCCGAGGCGCAGGCGAGGGCGCTGTTGGCGCGCTGAACCGGGCGTCAGTAACTGCCGCTCAGTCCCACTGAGAAGAAGGGCGCGCCGTCGCCGTTGAGGAGCAGGTTGCCGCGGTCGAATTCAAACCGGCGGTCAATGGCGTAGCCGCCCTCCACGGTGAGCCGGAGCAGTCGGCTCAAGTCGAAGCGCACGCCGCCGCCCACCCGCATTTCCCGGTAGGTGACTTGGTCGTCGTTCAGGGTCGGATTGCCTGCGTTGGTGCCGAAATCTTCCGCCACCCGGATCGCCATCGCCCGCATTTCGCCGCCCACGAACAGCGTGACCCGCTCCGACGCGGTGAACTCAATCTGTGGCCGCGGAATGACCAGTAACAACCGCCAACCCTCGGCGAAGCGCCAGATGACGCCCGGCCCACCCACAACGGGGAACTCCCGTCGGACATCCACGTTCACCGCAAACAGCAATTGCAGGTCGGAGTTTACCTCGTATCCCAGCGCTACCGTGACCGGCACGTTGAAGTCGCCCCCGGAAATGTCCTCAAAATCGGTGTAGAGGCCCGGTCGCAGGTCTGAACGCAGCGACCAGCGGTCATTCAGGCGCCAGTTGCTGACCAAGCGGAGCGCGAGTCCGTGAATTTCCTCGGGCACAGGCGCGGCGGCCGGGGCGTCAAAGGTCGCGTAGTCCCACTGCACGCCCACGCTCCACGAGTAGTTCGGACGGGTGCTGAAATTGACCGAATAACCGGCCCGCAGCCACGAGGCGTTGAGGTCGCCGAGATCCGTGTTGCCGCGGTTCAGGGCGGCGTCAGGTGAGTGGCTAAACTCCACGGCGTAGCTGCCGCCGAAGCCGCCGGCGTCCTGGGCCGGAGGCCGTTGGGCCGTCGCCGACAGGGCGGTGGCAGCCAGCAGTGGAAGGAGACGGAGAGTTTTGAAATCCATGGGCAGCCAACGTGCTCAGGAATTGGCTTTGTGCAAGCGGAGGCACGCCTTCGGGCCGCCGTGGCTGCCTTTCAAGACCCACTTGAACCCGTTACGGAAACAACGCCCGCGTGCGATAGAATCCGGCGGCGTTCGTCAGCGGAGCCGGCACGGTCCAATTCGTCGCGAGGCCACCCGGGTTGGTTTGGAGTGGGTGCCAAGTCAGCAAGTTGAGGCTGTGTTCGAGCACGTAAACCGCGCCGTCAGTGGGGCCGAAAAGCGCGAGTTGCAGGCTGCCGTCGATTTGGGTGGCCGGGTGGCTGAGGAGCGAGGGCAGCGGCGCTGGGCGAACGGAAAAGCTTACCGAATTGGTGCCGCGATCACCGAGGTTGTCGAGGACCTCGGCTCGCACGGTGTATTCGCCCACGGGCAGTTCCGGCAGACTGAGGTTGGTGGTCGCTTGGGTGTCTGGGAGTTGGGTCGCGCGGAGCAGCGCAACGCCGTTCGTGAACAAGTCGAGGCCCACCACTTGGCCGCCCACCTTGGCCCATTGCACCGCGAGGTTGAGGGTAAACGGCGCCGCAAAAATGCGACCATTGAACCCGCTGGGAAAACGGACGGTGGGGGGCGGGGTGGTGACGCGAAACGAGTTGGTGGCGGACCGGCCCAAGGCGCCTTCGGTCGTGATGGCAAGGGCGTAGAGGGTGTGGTCGCCGAGGGCCAGATCGGTGACCGTCGCGCTAAACGGCGCGCTGGTGGCCGTCGCGACGAGGCGAGTGGCAGAGTAGTATTCGACGAGGGCCGGCAGGTTGGTGGTGCCCCCCAGATCGACGGTGAGCTGGAGTTCGCCCGGGCTGGGGTGGCGGCTGCCGTCCGTGGGCGCGGTCAGGGTCACGGCGAAGGGCGGTGCCAGCGGGCCGCTGAATTCAACGGCGCCGAGGTCAGTGGCCAGCCCGGCGAGGCGGGCGCCGAGCAGCAGGTCCGTTTCCCCGCCGTCGGCGGCGGGCGAACCGGCATCAATGAACGGGGAATCGGCGCGGAGGTGGAACTTGAGGTTGCGCCAGTTTACGAAGCCCGGATCGGCGGTGAGGCTACCCGGACCAGGCGTGACGCCCACGTAATCTTGGCCACCATTTTCAAAGGTGCCGTTACGTTCCAGCGTGACAGTCGCGCCGGTGGCGGCGAGGCCCGACGAGTTGAAGGCGATGACGTTGTCGCGGAGGTGGAAGGTGGCATTGGTTCCCAAGTAGATTGCCCCGCCGCCGTTGGTCGCGGAGTTATCGAGGAAGTTGTTGTGCACGATGACCGGGCGATGCCCCGCGGGCGGATCGAGAAACAGCGCGCCGCCGCGACCGGAAGTGGCGCCGGCGGTGTCGGCCGAATTCACGGCAAACACGTTGTTCGCGATGTGCGGCGAACCGAAGTGCGAGCACAGTCCGCCGCCATTGGCAGACGCTTGGTTGAGGACGATCAGGTTGTGTTCAATCCGGGGCGAACCCGTGACGACCACGCCGGCGCCGGCGGAGTAGGCGCCGTTTTGGATGCGGAACCCGTCGAGCGCGCCCCGGTCGGCCACCGTGTTTAGGGTGACCACCGGCGCGCTGGCATTGTTTTGACCGTCGAGCACGGTGAAATTTTCCGGCAAGCGGCGCTGCGCCCGGTTGGTTTCGTCGCCCGCGAAGCCGCCGTAGAGGTAGACAAACGAAGCAACTCGCAGGCGTTCGCGGTAAGTGCCGGTCTTGACCCACACTTCGCCCCCGGCCTCGGCCGCTTGTTCAAGCGCGGTTTGAATCGTGCGCCGGGCCGTGGCCCACGACGTGCCGGCGTTGGTGTCGGCCCCGTCGGGCTTCACGAAGAAGATCGGCGTTGGTAACCCGGGGGCGGCGTCGACAAATTCATCGGCCCCGATGTCCACGGCCGCCCCCGCGATCCGCGCGGTGCTGTCCCAGTCCCGCCAGTCGGCCGTTACCACGCTCGAATCGCCGGCGTCTTTGGCGGAAGAATCCGCGGCGAGATGCGGCTCCAGAAAGGGCGTCGCTAGGCGCGGATCGGCGCGCTGGTTACCGGCCGATCCGGTGGGGTCGGGGAGGTTCCCAAAATCCCCTTGGGTGTTGCCCCAGACGAGGTTGTGGCGCAGTTCCGGCGTGGAACCGGAGGCGAGGTGTAGGCCGCTGCCGTTGTAGACGATCAGGTTGTTGACGAAGCGCGGCGTGCCAGCCGGGGCGTTCGTATCCAGCGCGGAGTAGATTGCGCCGCCGGTTTCAGGGGCCGCGCCGGCGACGTTGGGCGTGGCGAAGTTGCCGAGCAGGGTGTTGTTGGCGAAAACGGGGCGAGCAGCGTCGGCGAGATGCACGGCGCCGCCCTGGGCCGCGCCGCCCGCGGCGGTGTTGGTGGCGTAGTTGCTCTGAAACACGTTGTTGATGATCAGCGGGGCGCCGGCCACGACTTTGAGCGCGCCGCCATCGGCCGGGATGCTGGCGGAACGGGAGAACGCGAGGTTGCGGACAAAGGTATTGTTCGCGATGAGCGGGTCGCCGCCGTTGCTGAACAGCCCGCCGCCGCCCCGGGCCGCCGTGGCGGACGCGGGGTTGCCGGATTGGTTGAATTCGAAGCGGTTGTTGAGCACGCGCACGGCACCCGAAATCAGCGCGCCGCCGCCAGCGCTGGCGACGCCTCCCCGAATCGTGAAGCCGTCGAGCGTTTCCCCGGCACCGAGACCGAACAGGGTCACCGTGGTGCCGATTTGGCGGCCGTCCAAAACGGTGGGATGAGCCCGCCAATCCCGCTGTGCGCGCTCGGTTTCTGTGCCGAAAAAACCGCCGTAGAGATCGGTGAAGGCGCGCCCCGTGAGGTTTTCCGCGTAGTGCCCGTGGCGCACCCAGACTTCGCCCGCGGTGCGGTGGGCGAGATCCAGCGCGCGCTGCACGGACGCCAAGGCTGTGGCCCACGATTGGCCGTCGCTGCCGTCGCTGCCTTCCGGGGAGACATAGATGACCCGGGGCGAAACTGTCCGGGAGACGCCGTCAATTTCGTCGGCCCCGATGTCCACGGCGATTTCTTGCGTCCGCGCCTGGCCCTCCAAGTCGGTGGCGTGGGCGTGGGCGACGTTGGTCTCGCCCGCGTTGCGGCACGGCGATTCGGGGAGCAGCGCGACCACGCCGCGGCGGGGTTCACCGGCGAACCGGGGCTCGGCTGAGAGGTTTCCGGCGGTGCCGGTGACGTCGGGGAAACCGACGTAATTCGTGCCGCCGTTGGCGAAGACGTTGTTGCGGCGCAGGCGCAGGCCGGTGACGCCGCCGATGCCGGATGAACCGAGGGTGACGAGGTTATTGACCACGTTGGCCGTGCGGTTTGAGCACAGGATGCCGCCGACGGGTGCCAGATTTTCCACCAACGTGTTGTTCAGGATCGTCGCCGCGCTGGTGGCGTCCACGAAGAGGCCGCCGCCGCCACGTGGTTCGTTGGTGAGGCCGGCGGCGCGGTTGCGCACGAAGACATTGTTGAAGACCAAGGCCGTGCTGCCGTCCGTGGCGGCGAGGCCGCCCCCGCGCAGCAAGGCCGTGTTGCCGAGGAAACGGTTGTGGGTGACTTGGGTGGCCGCGGCAAAACACGTCACGGCGCCGCCGCTGAGCCAAGCTTCGTTGTTCAGAAACCAGTTCTGCATGACCTGGCCGCCGCCGGCCACGCAGTAAATGGCCCCGCCGTCGCGGGCGCGGTTGGCGATAAAGAAATTGCCCTCGATCCGGGGACTGGAGGCCGCCACGCCAATCGCGCCGCCGCCGGTTGGGGGCACGCCCAGTTGGCGGCCGTTTTCGACGAAATAATTGTTCGTAATCAGGGCCGTTGATCCGCCTTCGACGTAAAGCGCGTTTCCGAAGATGGTGGCGTTGTTGCCGAAGAGTTGGTTGTTCGCGAGGACGGGCGCCCCGCCATTGATCCGCACCGCCGCGCCCGAGGCGGCCAACCCGTTGCGCAGCACGAAGCCGTCCAAGCGGGTATCGCTGCCGGCACCCTTGGCGATCGTGAGCACGTTGGTCTGTAAGCGACCGTCGAGGACCGAGAGGTTGGTGCGGAAATTCCGATCCAGCCGGGTGACTTCGGTGCCGGCAAAACCGCCGAAGCAGGCGATGCCGGCGGGCAGGGTCAGCGCACCGGGATAGACGCCGCTGGCGACCCAGATTTCGTCACCCGGGCGGGCGGCGGCGAAGGCGGGGAGGGGACTGGGAAAGGCGTTGGACCACGAAAGTCCGTCGGGCGTGGCGTTGGTGACGCCGGTGCGGACGCGGAGAATCGCGGCCCTGGCCGGCGCCGACACGGCCAACAGGGCGGCGCAGAGGGCAAGCGAGGAGCGGAGCAGGGGGTTGGTTTTCACGCGCGTAAACGGGTGTTGGGCGGATTGTCCGCAGGCACCAGTTTGATGCGGGGCTATACGCGGGCGGCGCCCACTTGGCAAAGGCGGACCTTGGCAGAAGGTGGGCGCGGATTAACGCATTTGCCCCAGAATCCATTCCGCCGCGGCCGGCAAATCGTCGGCAACGATGGCGCGGGTGAGGCGGGCGGCTTCTTTCCGCTCGGTCTCGGCGCCGTAGCCAGTGCGCACCAGCACGCTGGCGGCGCAACCGGCGTTCCAGCCGGTTTCCACGTCGATGATTTTGTCGCCGACCATGTAGCTCTGCGCGAGGTCGAGGCCGAATTCGGCGCGCGCATCGAAGAGCGACTGCGGCGATGGTTTGCGATTCCGGCTCGGCTGTTCCGGCGATTCTGGGGAGAAATAAATCTTCTCGAACGTCACGCCGAACGGGGTGAGCAGTTCGTTCATACGGGCGTTGACCGCGTGCAGATCGGCTTCGGTGTAGTAGCCGCGACCGATGCCGGACTGGTTGGTGACGATGAAGAGCCGAAGGCCGGCGTCGAGCAACCGGCGCAGGGCGGGACCGGCTCCGGGAATGAGTTCGAACTGCTCGGGTTTGGACAGGTAATGCCGGTCCACGTTGATCGTGCCATCGCGGTCGAGGAATACGGCGCGGGGGCGCGGGGCGGCACTCATTGTTTACCTCCGAAGCTGGCGCTGAGTTCCGCAGGCGAAACGGTGGCAGTGCCAACTTTGCCCACCACAATGCCGGCCGCGTGGTTGGAGAAGTAGGCGGCCTCCACCGGCGACGCCCCCGCGGCGATGGCCAGGGTGAAGGACGCGATGACGGTGTCGCCCGCCCCGGAAACGTCGAAGACCTCCTGGGCCATGGTGGGAATGTGGAACAAAGGTTGGCCGCGTTGGCAGAGCAGCAGGCCCTGTTCGCCCAGGGTGATGAGCAGCAGCGCGGGGCGGAGTTCGGTCAGCAGCTTTTCGGCGACGCGGCGAAGGGGGCCGTCTTCAAGCGGGTTGCGCTGCCGTTCGGTGTCTTCGAGTCCGGCGAGGGCGAAGGCTTCGCGGCGGTTGGGCTTGATTAGGGAAAGGTGGGCGAGGTCGACGTGGGGCGCGGGTTTGGCGTCCAAGCTCAGCCACAGCGCGAGGTCCCGGCAGCGGCTGCGGAGGGTGGCGAGCAGCGGTTGGGTGACGACGCCTTTGCCGTAGTCGGCGACGATGACGGCGTCGGCGTCGGGCAGGTGGATTTCAAGTTGGCGGAGCAGCGCGGCGGTGGCGCGTTCGTTCAGAGGGCCGCGGGTTTCCCGGTCCACGCGGACGACCTGCTGGCGGTGGGCGACGATGCGGGTCTTGGTGGCGGTGAAATAACCGGGCAAGGGAACGAGGCCGGCGACGCCGATGTTTTGTTCCCCGAGTAACTGCTTGAGTTGGGCCGCCTGGGGGTCCCGGCCCACGGCGCCAAAGAGCTCCGTTTGGCCGCCGAGGGAGGCCAAGTTGCGGGCGACATTGGCGGCGCCGCCGGGCATGAAGCTCTCGCTTTCAAATTCGACGACCGGCACGGGGGCCTCGGGTGAAATACGGGAGACGCGTCCCCAGAGGAACTGGTCGAGCATCACATCACCGACCACAAGCACCCGGCTTTGCCTGATGGCGGTCAGGAGTTGTTGAACTCGCTTGGCGGAGGGCGGATTCATGCGGCGGGGACGCTAGCGACGAGTTGGGGCTGGGGCGAGGGCGGAAAGAGCGGGTGAGGCGCCCAGATTCATGCAGGCGGGGTGGGGCCAGGCGTGGTCGGATGACCTCAAGTCGGCCTTAAATTGTCAGTTTACTCCACCCGCAGCCAGACGGTCTTCAAGTAAGCGGGCTCATCCCGTGCGATGGGAAAGTCCGGCGGTTGCGGCACGTAGTGTTCCTGCACCAAGCGCCGCCCGGCGGTCGTGATGGCGAGGCGAATTTGGGCGAGGAAGTCCGCCGGTTCTAGGCGGGCGGCGTTGGTCGAGGCGAAAAGCACGCCGCCGGGAGCTAGCAAGGGCAGCGCGGTGGTGACAAGTTGGCCGTAATCCTTTTCGGCGCGGAAATCGCCATGTTCCTTGGATCGGGAAAACGTGGGCGGATCCAGCAGCACGGCGTCAAACGTGCGCCCCTTCCTCGTCAGCCGCCGCAGCCAGTCGAACACATCGCCGTAGATGAAGTCGTGGGTCGCCGGGTCGAGGCGGTTGAGGGCAAAATTACGCCGCCCCCAGTCGAGATACTTGCGGGACAGATCGAGGCTGGTGGTGCGGGCGCCGCCGAGGGCGGCGCTGACGCTGAAGGCGCAGGTGTAGGCAAAACAGTTGAGCACTTCGCGTCCCGCTAAACCGGCGGGGTGGATCGGAAAATTGGCGGCGACATGATTCACGAGCAAGCGGCGGCGGTTGTCGCGTTGATCGAGGAATAGCCCGTAAGAATAGCCCTCGGCGAAGCTGACTTCGTAGGTCACGCCGTTTTCCCGCACCGGGAACCGCTCGGGCGCGATTTCGCCCGCGAGCCACCGGGGCGAGGTGTCGGTCGTAGTGGCGCCGCGGACGTAACGGTCAAGGCGCTTGAGATAGGTGGAACGGGTCCCGGGCCCTGGCCATCGAGTCGCCGCGGTGGCCGTAAGCTCCTGATCAGTTTGGATCAGGTCGAAGGGGCCCAACCGATCAAGGTAGAGGCCTGACTCCTGATCGGCCGCGCCGTGCAGGACCCGGAAGGCATCCGTCTCCGCCGCTGCAATCACGGCGGAACGCAGCGCGGCGAGGCGGGGTGCGCTGGGCGTCCCCACCGGCGCGGGGAGTGCGTGGGCGAAGTTCGCCTCGAGCGCGAATTCAGTTTCGGTGCCGGTTTCTGGATGCTGAAAGCGCACGTGCCCGGCGTGCAGGCAAACTCGTTCCGCCGGAGTGCCGCCGTAAAGCGTGTCGCCGAGGATGGGCTTGCCGGTGTGGGCGGCGTGAACCCGGATTTGATGGGTGCGGCCCGTGACGGGGTGGGCGGTAAGCCACGTGTAGCCCCCTTGTCGGCGAACTACTTGAAACTGCGTCTTAGCCCGTTCCCCGCCGGCCGCCAAGGGGCGGGCAAGGTAACGTTCGCCGGCGCGGATCAAGGCGGTTTCAACCGTCCAAGAATTCTCCGCCACGGGCCGGTCGGTCAGCAGTAGATACGTTTTGGTCACGGTGCGCGCCGTGAACTGGTCCGTGAGGGAGCGGTTGGCGAGGGCGGACTTCCCGAACACGAGGAGTCCGCTGGTTTCCTTGTCGAGCCGGTGAATGATGGCGAGCGCAGCCCAGCGGGGTTCACGATGCCGCAGCCAGTCGTAAAGGCCTTCGCCGGCGTGGGGGGCCGGGGCATGGGTGTTCCAGCCGGCCGGCTTGTGCGTGACCAACAGGTGTTCGTCCTCAAATACCACGCACGGTGGCTGGGCGCGGCCGAGCGCCGCCGGTGTTTGGGGAGAGGAATCGCTCACGTGAACTGCCACTGGTTGGTGGCGACGGCGTAGACACTGATGATCAGATTGGTAATGGCGTGAGCGAGCATGGCGTCCCCGAGGCGGGCTTTGCGCAGCACCAGCCATTGGTAGGCGGTCCCGCAGAGAATGCCCTGTAGCCAGTGGTCCCCGTGCGCGAAGCCAAACATCAGGCTCGTGAGCGTGAACGCTCCCGTGTGCCACCGATTCAAGGCGACCTCGGTGAAGTGGGGGCTGATCACGTAACGGTAAACAAAGCCGCGGTAAAATATCTCCTCCACCGCCGGCACGACCAGCGAGCGGCCCACGGTGCGGATCAGCAGAAAGGCCCAGCCGAGGGCCGGGTTGCCGGCGAAGTAGGCCAAGGGATTCCAGACGTCGGCCGTTTTCGCCGCCTCCGTGCCGCTGGAAAAGAGTTCCCACGGCGGTTTGATCGTGGGCAGGCCCAACCAAACGACCGCGATCAAAATACCGATCCCAACCGCTTCCCAGCTGACCGCCCATTTCATTTCGGGCAACCAACGCCGGATACTCCAGAGCAGACCGGCTACCGCGACCGTCTTGGCGGCGTAAAGCCAGTATTCCGCCCCCGGAAACACGCTCGCCGGAATGATCGTGAAGAGCATGAACACCGCGAACGGCAAAATCCTGGGTGTCTCCGGCAGTGCCAGCAGGGATTTTTTTGTCGAGGGCGACGCAGGTGAAGCAGGCATGGCGGGAGTGTCGGAGTGGAGCCTTGCCCGGCAAGACGGAACTGAAAAGCTCTCCCCAACCCGCCGGCGCAGCGGGGTTAGAAGCTAACGATTGTGGCACTTGCATTTCCCTCCACCGACTCGCATCGTCCGCGCCGCTTAAAAGCTTTCCAAACCCCGTTTCGGCGGGGCCTTTTATCATATGAGTGAATCGCAGGACTTGTCTCTGGATCTTGAAAAGGCGTTTTTGCCTTCGTGGGCACAACAGCCCGCTGACCAGAATCGTTTCGTCAACTACAGTGGCAGTGAAGGTGAGGGCCGGGGAGAGCGTCGCGGTGGTCGCGGCGGCTTCGGTGATCGGCCGCCTCGCCGTGACGGTCCGGGCGGACCCCGCCGCGACGGCCCCGGTGGCCCGCGCCCGGGCGGTATGGGCGGTCCCGGCGGCCCCCGGCGTGATTTTCGCGGGCCACGTCCCGGTGGTCCAGCAGGCCCAGGGGCACCGGGCGCTGCCGGTCCTGGGCTTAAATGGGATCCCGCTGGTCGGCCCCCGTTCCGTGGTGGTCGGCGCGATGATCGGTTTGAACAGCCGGAACCGCTCCCGCCGATCGAGGTTGATATGCGACCTGACCCCGCGGGCGTCGCTTCGCTCGCCCGCCAGGTTAAATTGAGCGCCCGGGCTTATCCGTTGCTCGAAATTGCCGGCTTAGTGATTCAGAAGCCGGACCGCTATGAAATCACCTTCCGGCCAATGCGGGACAAGGAGGGCAAGGCGCTGATTCAGTTCTTTGTCTGCTCGCTCGACGAGAGCATTTGGCTGAGCGAAGCCGAGGCGGTTCGCCACGCCCTCAAGGCGCATTTCGACACCTTCTATCAGGTCGAAAAGCAGCCGTGCGATCCGCCCAAGGGGGTTTGGACTTTGGTTGCGCAGTTCGACGAGATCATTCTTGGACCGCCGAATTATCACGCTTACCAAGACAAGCTCCGCGAAGTGCACGCCCAGCGGGCGCCTCGGCTACCCTTCGACGTCTTCAAGAGCAAGGTGCGGATGGTGAAGGACGAGGCGGTCGTAAAGAGCTGGCTCGAAAGCCAGAGTTCACGCCTGCAATTTACCACGCTGAACGTGGAAGAACCCCAGACGCTACACTCAATGTCAGCGGTGGAGGAACACTTCCGGGCCAAGCACGCCGCCAACGTCGTCAAGCGGGTCGATTCTTGGGCACTCAACCGCCAACCCAACGCCCCCCGGTTGCCCGAGGCGCTGACGCGAGTGCTGCGGGTGAGCTTGGAGCGCGAACGTCGGTTCCCGATCCGCACGATGACGGCGCTGAGCGGGGCTTTTGCGCACGCCGGCTTGCAATTCTTCAAGCGGGACAAGACCGCGGTGCATGTTGCTGTGGCTCGTCCTCATTATCTGGATCTGGAGAACATCCTCGTCCAACCGGGCATCAAGCGGATCATCGAATTCATCAATTCGACGCCGGGCGCCACGCGCAAGAAATTGCTCGCGGCGTTGGCTCCGTCACCCGTGGTCGAAGCGGCCGCCCCCGAGGTTGCGGCCGCCGCGGTGGTTGAACCGACTCCGGAATCCCCGGCTGCTCCCGCCGCCGAAGTCGCGGCTGCGCCGCCAGCAGTCGTGCAACCGACTGGCGAACAACAGGCGTTGTTGAGCGACCTGCATTGGCTTGTGCACCAAGGCCATGTGATTGAATTCGCCAGCGGCTTGCTGGAGACGGCCAAGAAGCCGCAGCCCAAGCCCGAAGTTGTGGCCGAGCCAGCCAAACCCCGGGAGCCGCGGCCTGAACGCAAGCCCCGTCCGGGCAAGCAGGGTCGCTACGTGTCGGACAACTGCGGTCTGCTGCCGTTGCCGGCTGTAAACCCGGCCTTGGTCGGCTGATTCAGGGTTTCGTATTTTCAGGCCGCGTCGAGTCCGACGCGGCCTTTTTTGTTTTTCCATCCGCGATTTCCGGCCCCGCACGCTTGGTGAAGGCGGTTGCAGGGGCAGGAACGGCACGAACCTCGGGCGGTTGGCCCGGGAACCGCACTCTCCTCACCGGATAAGAGGGCGCCTGCGGGCCCGGATGAATCGTTTGCCGCCCGACGGTGGGGCGATACGTTGCCGGCCAACGATGAAACGTTTTCTGCCGTTTGCCTTAGTGGCGGGATTGATTGCCCTACTGCCGGCCTGCAAACCGCCCGCTTCAAGTCCATCGCCGGCCGTCGTTCAAACCGACGCCGCGGCCGGGCAGGTTATTACCAACTACATCGTTCGAGGCGTCGTTGTGGTGCCGCCCGAGGGCAAGACGGTGAAGGTGAAGCACGAAGAAATTCCGGGCTACATGATGGCGATGACGATGCCCTTTGAGGCGCGTCCCACCAATGAACTCGCCGGTTTGATGCGGGGAGACCTGATCGAGTTTCGCATGCGCGTCACCGATTCCGATGGGTGGATCGATCAGATCAAGATTCTGGGCACGACCAAGGTCGAGCCGACGAATGAGGTGCGCAACATCCGGGTGGTGCCCGATGTGCCGGCCCTCAAGGTTGGTGATTTTGTTCCCAATTATACGTTCACGAATGAGCTGGGCCGAGTGGTTCATCTTGCCGATTTTCGGGGGAACGCGCTCGCCTTCACCTTCATTTTCACCCGGTGCCCGTTTCCGACCTTTTGCCCGCGGATGACGGAACACTTCGCCCAAGTTTCCAAACTACTGAAGGAGGCCCCGGACGCGCCGCAGAACTGGCGCCTGCTCTCGCTTTCGTTTGATCCCGACTATGACACCCCGGCGACGCTCCAAGCTTACGGCGCCCGCTACCACTATGACCCAACGCGGTGGAGTCTCGCGACGGGTTCGTTCAATCAGATTGAGCGACTGACCGGCCACTTTGGCCTCTATTTTGGTCGGGACGTGGCGATTGCCGAGCAGAACCACAATCTGCGCACCGTCGTCCTCGATACCCAGGGGCGGGTGCAGGAAATCTTCGTGGGCAACGAGTGGACGGCGGCAGAGCTTGCTCAAGCGCTGAGGGCTGGCGCGGCGGTGAAGTAAGGGAAAGTTAACGAGTGTGGCGTTTCCTCACGTCATCGTTTTTCTGCGCGCCCCGGAATTGGGGAAGGTGAAAACCCGCCTCGCGGCGACCGTGGGCCCAGCCGTTGCCTTGACGATTTATGAGCGCTTGTTGGCCCTCACCTTCGCCGCGTTGCGCCAAGTGCCGGAAGTCACTTTGCGCGTGACGCCTGATACCGCGATCCCCGCCGTCACACGGTGGCGGCAACCCGGCTGGAACCTCGCGCCGCAGGGCGAGGGCGATTTGGGGACTCGTTTGGCGCGTGCCGTCGCTGATTCGGGAGTTAGCGCTGCCCGGCCGGTCGTGGTGATTGGTTGCGATTGCCCGCAACTGGCCGTCACCGACCTCGTGGAAGCGGCCTGGGAGTTGGAGGAAAAGGACGTGGTGCTGGGGCCGGCTACCGACGGCGGCTATTGGCTCATCGGCCTTCGCCGCCCGGCGCCAGAACTCTTCCGGGGAATTTCGTGGGGCACTGATCGGGTGCTGACTGAGAGTCTGGCGGCGGCGGCGACCGCCGGATTTTCGGTCGGTCGCTTGCGGGAATTGCGAGACGTGGACACCGAGGCGGATTGGCAGGCGTGGCTGGCGTCCGTTCGTTGAGGTGCTGGCCTTACGGTTCGACCCAGAAGCTGCGGAATTTGCGCTGGTCCGGCTGCTTGGATTGTTTGCGGTTACCGTCATCGCTCAGCACTAGGAGACGCAGTGACTCGGGCGCGCCGAACGTGGTGATCGCCTCCGGGTTGAAGGATTTGAAACCGGGATGTTCCATGGCTTGGGGCGCCGAGCCCGGCCCGGCCCAACGGAACAATTGCTGTTTGCCTCCTGTCGTGGTGCGGCCGCCGATCAGGAAATACTCGCGGCCGGACCAGACTAAGTCGCGCACGCCCAGCCCGCCAAGATCCAGCAACACGGGTTCGCCCAGTTGCACCGGCTTGCCCGTGCTCAATTCCGCCGGATTCAGCACCGGCACCAACAGAGCTTTTCCGGTGGGAACTGGGTTGCGAAAGGCGAGCAAAAGTCCGCCCGTGGGCGTGGCGGCAAGGCCTTCGAGGTTCAGTCCGCCTTCCTGCTCGGGACTCAACCGGGCGGCGGCAGCGAGGTTGAAGCGCGCGAGTTGGGGCGCCCGCAACAGGTCTGGAATCAACGCCCCGTAGGCCGGTCCGAGGGGCGTCAATTGGACGGTGCCATTCGTCACGGTGAGTCGGGTGGCGAGCAATCGCTGTCGGTTGGGGCGCTTTTTGCCGTCCTTGTTGAGGCCGTGGGAGCCAAGCCAGTAAAGGGTGTCGCCAATCTGCGCGGCGCCTTCAAAATCCGCCTCGTCAACCCGGCCCCGGAGTCCGAGCCAGGGCGTCGCGTCAAACGTGGCCTGCGGCGCTCCGCCCTCGCTGGTTGAATACAGGCGCAACGTATTGTCCTCGTCGCTGGCGGCGAGGAACTGGCTGGGCCCGACGGCGATCACGGCCGAGGCGTTGGCCATTCCGCGATGGGTAACGACTGCCGGTGGGGCGGCGCGTAGGCAACCTGCGAAGCCCAGCCCGCAAAGCCCGGCGAAGGCGACTGTCCAGAGGTTCATGCGGCGAGGGCGATTGATGCGCATAAGTTGCGAGCCGACCGGTCAGCCGTCAAAGGTGGATGTGGTTGTGAATTTGCGTCTGTAAACAAAACTCGGTTGGCATCGGCGGGTCTTATTCCTAGACTTCGTCCATGCCAGAGAAGGTGCTCAGTCAGATTTCGTTTTCAACCCGCGAGCTTTACGAGAAGGGGCTTGCCGCCGTGCAAAAGCATAATCTGGACTACGCCGTTACCTTGTTTGGACAGGTGCTCAAGCTTGAGCCTGCGTTTTACGAGGCCCGCGAGGCGCTCCGGGCTTCGCAGCACCAGCGGGCCGTGGGTAAGACCAGTTTTTTTCGCAAGTTCGTGGGCTCGGCCAGCGCGATCACCCGCGGCCAATTGGCGCTCCGGGCAAACCCGCTGGAGGCGCTCGTCATCGCCGAAGAGGTGCTCAACGACGATCCTGGAAACGTCTCCGCCCATGAGTTGCTGGCGGAAGCGGCCATCGCCGCCGGCTTTCCCAAGACCGCCATTCTGTCGCTGGAAGTTGCCTTCAAGACCAAGCCCAATGACCGCCAACTCGCGCTCAACTTGGCAGCGGCCCACGCCCTGTTGGGCAACCGGGCCCGGGCGGAACGAATCCTGCGCGACCTGCTGCGGGTAGATCCGACCGATCCGGCGTTAAACGAAAAGCTCAAGAACGTGCTCGCCGACCGCACCATGCGCGAGCAGGGCTACGATCAGGCCGAGACCGGCCAGGGAAGTTACCGCGACCTGATCAAGGACAAGTCGGAAGCGGTGGCGTTGGAACAGGCCGGCCGGACGGTGAAAGATGCGGACGTGGCGGCCAACCTCAGGGCGACCTACGAAACTCAGCTCGCGCAGGAGCCGGGGAATTTCCGACTCCTGCGCGAGTTGGCCGAACTTTGCCGCAAGCAGGACGACTTCGATCAGGCGCTCGCATACTACCAACGCATCCTCGACGGGAGCGGCATCAACGACCCGCTGATTCTCCAGCTCATCCGCGACACCCGTCTGGCGAAGTTCGATCAGCAGTCCAAGTCGCTGGATCCCGCCGCCCCAGATCACGAGGCCCGGCTGGCCGCCATTCGCACGGAGCGCGCCGCCTGGCAGCTTGACGAAGTCAAACGCCGAGCCGACCTGAATCCCTCCGACCTCGGCATCCGGTTCGAGCTGGGCGAACTTTATTTTCAGGCCGGAAAACTGAGCGAAGCGATCGCGGAATTGCAGAAGGGGCAGAACAACCCCAACCGCCGCATCGCGGCAATGAACTTGCTGGCGCAGTGCTTCGCCAAGCGGAACATGAACGACCTCGCGGCGCGCAAGTTTCAGGAAGCGCTCAAGGAAAAGCAGGTGTTCGACGACGAAGCGAAGGAGCTCCGCTACCAGCTCGGCTGCGTGTTCGAGAAAATGGGCAAGACCGAGGAGGCGATTGAGCAGTTCAAGCTCATCTACGAACAGGACGTGAGCTATCGCGACGTGATGACCAAGGTGGACGCTTACTATGCCGCGCAGGGGTGAAACTCAGGGAGCCAAGGTTTTCCGTCCGCCGGAGTCCGACCCGATGAGTCGCGTGTGAAGGGGGCGGGCCGCTTGAAAAGCCGCCCCGGCCTCGCTTGGGGCCATTTCAACTCACCGACACCACCCGGCTCTCGCCCCGGGAACCGAAGTCGAGTTTCAGAACGTCGCCCTGTTTTCGGCCGACGAGTTGTTGGCCGATCGGCGATTGCGTCGTGATGACGGTGATCTCGTGGCCAGCGTGTTGGATCTCCGTGCCGCCGGCGCGGGGGCCGACGAAATACCACGCCCGCTCCTGGCCGACCCCGAGTTCAACCAACGCGCCGACATCAATCGGCGCCCCGACGCCAAACGGCCGCACCACCAAAGCTCGAAACTGGTGCAAGGACTGTTCCAACTCGGCGGCTTGGCGCGACTGGCCGCGGGCGAGATACGACGCCTCTAGGCCGCGTGTGTCGTATTTGTTCTCGGCCTTGCTCTGTTCGTGCGTGGCCTCGAAATGCGCCGCCTTTGCCGCCTTGAAGTAGAGCTCCAAGTCGGCGTTGAGGTGGTCGATGATCTTTTTGACGACGGCTGCCTTGTTCACGCGGCCGACAAATTCCGGGCTGGCCGGCGAAACATCCAGCCGAAAGCCCAGGAAGAGCCGGCGGTCGCGCGCACGAAACTACGCGGGCCACCGGCGCAGGATCAGCGCGCAGTTTGTGCCGCCAAAGGCGAACGAGTTCTTCAGCGCGTATTCCGGCCGGCTGGCCAGCGGTTTGTCGCGCACGAAATTCAAGGGGCAGCGCGGGTCCGGTTCGTCAAGATTCTGGCACGGCGGAATCAGGCCGTGTTTGAGGATCAGCAGCGTCGTCACGGTTTCAACGCCTGCGGTCGCGCCCATGAGGTGGCCCAATTGAGCCTTGGTGTTCGTGACCGGAATCGCGTCGATGCCGCCGCCAAACGCCGCCCGCAGGGTCGCGGCCTCCACGACGTCCGCGAGTTCGGTGCCGGTGCCGTGGGCGTTGATGTAGCCGATCTGTTCCGGGGCGAGTCCGGCCAAGGCGAGTGCCTTGTGCACGGCGCGGACCTGTTGGGCGCTGTCGGGCACGACGATATGTTTGGCGTCGCAGGTGGAGCCGTAGCCTACGAGTTCCGCGAGGATTTTCGCGCCGCGGCCTTGGGCGGATTCAAGCGTCTCGACCACGAAGCCGGCCGCGCCTTCGCCCATCACGAGGCCGTCGCGCTTCGTGTCAAAGGGGCGGGAGGAACGTTCTGGTTCGGGGATTTTCGAGAGCACCCCGAGGCGGTTCCACGCGGCAAACGTGGCGGGATCGAGGCCGGTGTCGGCACAGGCGGCGACCGCTTGGTCGGCAAGGCCATAGCGCACGCGGATAAACGCATCGCCCAGGGCAAGGGCCCCGGTCGCGCACGCGCAGCTCACCACGAAGCTGGAGCCGGTGAGACGGAAGCGGATGGACGAGACATTCGCCGGGCGGTTGAACATGGCGCGGACCACCGTGGTGGGGCGCAGCTTGCGGTAGCCGTCGCGGTGGAAGATGGCCGCCGCCTCGTTCGTATACCCGACGTTGCCGTGGCCGGTGCCGAGCACCAGATCGTGCGGGAGTTCGACCGAGCCATCGGTGGGCAGGCCGGCGTTTTCCAAGGCGGCCCCTACGGCGTAAAGAGCGAGCTGCTGCGAGCGGTCGGGATCATCAAGCTTGAAGCGGGCCAGCGCGGCCGCTAACGCCGTGTCGTCGATGCAGCCGGCGTGTTTCACCGGCAGCGGAGAGTCGGCGGGGAGATGGGGGACGCGCGTAATGCCGCACGCGCCGCTCAGCAGATTTGCCCAGAAACCATCCAGTTCAAAGCCCAGCGCCGTCGCGACGGACATGCCGGTGATCACGACGCGACGGGGAAACGATGCCAATTCAGCAGCCACAGGTGCTGGGATAAAATCACGGGGCACCCGCCGGAGGCGAGCGCGGTGTGCCGGGGCCGCGGCTTGCCGCGGTCCCGGCGGTCATCGGGGAACTACTTGGCGTTCTTCGACAGCGCTTCGAGGTAATCTAGCAGCGAGGCAAATTCCCGCACCGTGAGCCCGGTGGTCAGGCCTTCAGGCATGAGCGATTTCTCCTGCTTCTCTCGCTTCAGGATTTGGGCCACCGGCAGCGTCTGCTCTTCGGCGGTGATGGTTCGAATTGTCACGGCGTCGGCCGCCTCGCGCACGACGAAGCCGTCGATTTCCGTGCCGTCCTTGAGTTCGAAGTGGTTGGCGACGAAACCCTGCGCCAACGTCTTGTTCGGCATCAGGATCGCTTCGGCCAGTTCACGGCGTTGGTAAACGGTGGCGATGGTGCCGAGGTAGGGGCCCTTGAGTGGTTCCTCGGTTTTGACCGTGTGGCAGCCGTTGCAACCGACTTGGTTGAAGAGTTGTTCGCCGCGGCTGGTTTCGCCCTTCGTGGCGAGCACTTGGGTGAGCACCGTCGCTACGGGGAGATCACCCAGCTTGGGCGCCGTGGCCTCCGCGCGGAATTTCTCAGGATCGAGCTTCAGGCGCTTCACCGTTTCGGCGGCGGCCTGGGCGACTGTGCGATCGGCATCGTCGAGGGCGGCGACAAATTGGGCGGCCCGGCTGGCGTCACCGACTTGAGCGGCGGCTTGGAGTATCTGAACGCGGCGCGGGGCGCTGGCCCAGCCGGCGTCGAGGGCTTGGTGCGCGGCGGCCCGGGCTTCGGGTGCCCCGACTTTGCGGGCGGCGAGTTTCAGTAAGAACCCTTCGGCGAGCAGTGAAGCGGGGCCGTTCAGTTGGGGCGCGACGGCTTCGAACACCGCGTGGAC